>VGVE01000015.1 GCA_016874135.1 Gammaproteobacteria bacterium
ACGCAGAGCGCCGAAGAAGTCAAGATGAAATACGCATGTGCGCTGGCGCAGCTTGCAGGGCCGGACGAGATGATCAAGGTTCCGGGCGTTGGTGACCGCCCCTCAAGGGAACTGTCAAGGCAGGCCTTGGCCGAAGTTGTCGAGCCACGATATGAAGAATTGTTCGGGTTGATCCAGGGGGAGCTGCGTCGCAGCGGGTATGAGGAAATGCTCGCGGCCGGCGTGGTACTCACCGGAGGTGCTTCAAAAATGGAGGGCGTGATCGAGCTCGCCGAGGAGATTTTTCACATGCCGGTCAGTTTGGGGCTGCCGCGGCATGTGCAGGGATTGAAGGACATCGTACGCAATCCGATCTATGCGACAGCTGTCGGGCTGTTGCTGTACGGGAAGGAACGGGAAGAAGAACTGGCAGGACGCCAGACACGACGCGTCGGGGGGACTCTTGGCAGGATTGGGAAATGGTTCGGTGACAACTTTTAGGCAGGAGATCTGAATGTTCGAAATAGTCGATCCAGATACGAAAAACGCTGTGATTAAGGTGGTGGGTGTCGGTGGTGGCGGTGGCAATGCCGTCCGGCACATGATCGATCGAAACGTCGAGGGTGTTGAGTTCATTGCTGCGAATACGGACGCGCAGGCGCTTCGCAATCTTGACGCTAAGACGACTCTGCACATCGGTGCCTCCATCACCAAGGGGTTGGGTGCGGGTGCAAATCCGGAAGTGGGGCGACAAGCCGCACACGAAGACCGGGATCGCATCATTGAAGTGCTGACCGGTGCGGACATGGTGTTCATCACGGCCGGCATGGGTGGTGGTACCGGCACTGGCGCCGCGCCGGTGTTTGCACAGATCGCCAAAGACCTTGGCATTCTGACCGTTGCCGTGGTGACAAGACCGTTCCGGTTTGAGCGTCGTGAGAAGGTGGCGGAGAAGGGCGTTGAGGAACTCGCCACTATCGTTGATTCGCTGATCACGATTCCCAACGAGCGGCTTCTGGAGGTGCTCGGCGAGCGCACAACGATGCTTGATGCGTTTGGTCAGGCCAACAACGTTCTGCTTGGTGCCGTGCAAGGCATCGCCGATCTGATCATCAGACCGGGCGTCATCAACGTCGATTTCGCCGACGTGCGCACCGTGATGCAGGAGATGGGCCTCGCCATGATGGGCACGGGTCGCGCCAAAGGCGACAACAGGGCGCGCGATGCAGCAGAGAATGCCATCAGCAGTCCGCTGCTCGACAAGGTCAATCTGCAAGGGGCCAGAGGCATTCTGGTAAATATCACCGCCGGACCGGACTTGAACATTGGTGAGTTCACCCAGGTCGGTGACATCATCGACAGCTTCGCATCCGAGAATGCGACGGTGGTGGTCGGTACCTCCATTGATCCGGAGATTGGTGATGAGATCAAAGTCACCGTGGTGGCGACTGGTCTTGGCGAACCGCGACAGGCTGCGAGCGTGATTGTCGATAACACGGCAGGCCCACGATCGGGCACCCTACAGGCCAATACCGACTACAACCAGTTGGCGGGTCAGCCGGCGTATGTGCGCAAAGGGCGCGCATCGGCGAATCCGCGCAGCGACCGCCCGGCGGGTGCAGAACTGAACCAGGATGAACTGGAGTTTCTGGACGTGCCGGCGTTCCTACGCCGCCAGGCGAACTGAGGAGGGTTTTGGTCAGACCCTCCTGCGCATGGTGCGAGCGAAGCCCGCGCCGTGTGCAGCGAGTAAGTGAGGCACGCTTCACGTGCCGGTCTGATCCATTCGCAGCGGCGAAACGACCCGAGTTACTCTGAGGCCGGATGGTTCTCGGAGCACCGGCGCACGCAACCAGCCATGCTCCAAGAGGGACTGAATGCATGATGGGTGCGCTTCGGGTACCTGATGCTGGTACCATGCTCGGGCCGTGATGATCGCCAGCCGCAGGCACCTTGCGGTCCTCCAGTGCGTTGTAGCCGCAGCCCCTGTGTCCCAATAGTCTATTAACCCATGACTTCACCGATTCACCAGAGAACGCTCAAGAACCTGATCCACGCTGCAGGGATCGGTTTGCATAGCGGTGAACGATCGGTGATGACACTTCGCCCGGCGGATCCGGATACCGGCATCGTCTTCGTGCGGACTGATCTCTCACCCTCAGTGGAGATTTCAGCCAACGTCGAAAACGTCGGTAACACGTTGTTCGCAACGACACTTGTGAAGGGCGAACATTCGATTGCGACGGTGGAACACCTCATGTCGGCACTGTCTGGTCTCGGTGTCGACAACGTTCGTATCGAAGTCAGTGCTGCTGAGCTGCCGATCATGGATGGCAGTTCGAGTCCGTTCGTATTCCTTTTGCAGTCGGCGGGTCTTGCCGAACAGTCGGCGCTACGGCGTTTTCTGCGCATTCGCCGGACGGTTGGTATTCGCGAGGACGATGTTGCTGCATCTCTCTCACCGTTTGACGGATTTCGCCTGGACTACACGTTGGTCTACGACCATCCGGTACTCAGGTGTCACACCGCGCAGGCGCGTGTGGAGTTTTCCCCGACTACATACGTCAGGGAGGTAGCTCGTGCCCGAACCTTCGGTTTTCTGACGGACTACGAGCGCCTGCGCAGCATGAATCTCGCACGCGGTGGCAGCCTCAATAACGCTGTGGTCATCGATGACTCCTCCATCCTCAATGAGGAAGGACTGCGGCTTGAAGACGAGTTCGTGAAACACAAGATCCTCGATGCGATCGGGGACTTGTATCTGGTTGGCGCCCCCATCATTGGCGCCTTCCAGGGAATCAAGTCAGGCCATCGCATCAACAACCGGTTGCTCCGCAAGCTGTTTGCGCATCCCGATACCTGGGAGTGGGTTACGTTCGAAGATGCGCGCGACTTACCGGAACGCTTTCTCGATAAGAATGGTGTTGCTGACTGAGAGAGGAAGCGCTCGGCCCGCTCTGTGAACCGACAGGATCAGAGCGACGCGACGATCTGAAGTTGAATCTCCCGGACGCCGCTGAAATCCTGGAGGCAGGCGAGCTCCCGTACGATAGTGTCGGCCTCGAAGCGGATACGCGTAGCTGACGCCGCGCTGCGGCAGCCAATCACCAGAACTGCTCCACGTATATCCAGCACCCGGCACTCCCGTGCCAACTCGTCCGGCAGCACTGCCCTCAGCTCCCCAGTCCAGCCGATCTGCGCGTTCGCTTTATTGAGAAGGCGTTGCAAAGGGCCCTTTGTGGGCTGACCAGACGCGAGAAAGTCATTTACCTTTAGTTGGGGGACTGCTTTTTTGGGGGGGCGGTTCGGGCTCACCGGACTTTGACTCCTTCGTCCTTGATGAAAACAGCAAGAACAACATCAACAGACCCTCAGTCAGGTGAGGATACTACTCGTTCAGGGTTCTGGAGCCACCCGCTCCATCGAGCTGCGCCGGACGCATATGGCGGCGTTCGGCCTGCTGCTGTTCGGTGCGCTGGCGGTGCTGACTTCAGGGTTCAATCCTTCGGCTTCCTGGGATCGGATGACTGCGAACGATGCAGGGATCGCACCCGTAAAGATCGCCCTAGAGCGAATTGTTGGTGATATCGGGCGGGATTCCAGTTCGCTCGCCGATCTGCGCCTTCGATTCGAATCGGCCTCCGCGGCGCAGGACAGGATGTTGGCACGCATGCAGGCAAGATTGTTGCGAATGGAGGCTTTTGGCAGCCGCATGGTTGAAGCGGCAGAACTGGATGCCGAAGCGTTCGACTTTTCCGGTCTTCCGCCCGTGGGCGGACCACAAATCCCCCACACTCGGCTTCAGGCCAAACTTCCGGGGTGTCCGCCTACAGTGAGCTTCGCAGTGAAATTGGCGATGAGATCGAAGCTTTAGCCGAGCGCGTGCGTATACGCGAGGCTGAGTTCGGGATTCTGGAAAATGTGCTCGCCTCCCGTGAGCTGCATGAGGAGCAACTTCCGTCAGGCTCACCGGTTGCACGTGGCTGGATATCCTCACCGTTTGGTAACCGGGTAGACCCGATTCACGGCCGGAAAGCGTTTCACGCCGGAATCGATTTTGTCGGTAAGCCCGGCTCTCCAATACTGGCCGCAGGCGCCGGAGTGGTCACCTTCGCCGGCGCGAAAGACGAATACGGCATAACGGTTGGGATCAGTCACGGCGATAACCTGCTGACGCGTTATGCCCACCACAGTGAGCTGAAGGTCGAGGTCGGCGACGTTGTCAGGCGTGGAGACACGGTGGGATTGATGGGCGACACAGGGCGTGCGACGGGCTACCACGTTCATTTTGAAGTCAAAAAGTCAGGGCAGCAGATCGATCCGCAGAAGTTCCTTACCCGCACTCGAACCTGACTTCGCCGGGTTCAGCCTCGTTCCGAGGGGGCGACCGTAATCATTCCCGCCCCGCTGTACAAAGCACGGTAAGATGCGGCCGCTTTTCCCGACCCCGGGGACACGGATCGGAGTCCATGTTCAAGTTTCTCTTCGGAACCAAGAATTCCCGTGAACTGCGCCGAATGGGGCGCGTCGTCCGGCAAATCAACGAGCTCGAATTCCGCTACTCAAGCCTCGCCGATCTGGCAGCTGTGACCAACGAACTCAAGGCGCGTGTCGGCAAGGGTGAGAAGCTCGATGCCGTATTGCCGCAGGCGTTCGCCGTGGCGCGCGAGGCGGCCAGACGTGCTCGCAATATGCGTCATTTTGATGAGCAGCTGATCGGCGGAATCACGCTCCATGAGGGACGCATCGCCGAGATGCGGACGGGTGAGGGTAAAACCCTGGTCGCGACACTCCCCGCCTATCTGAATGCGCTTTCCGGCAAGGGCGTTCATGTCGTCACGGTCAACGACTACCTGGCGCGTCGTGACAGTGAATGGATGGGTCCGATCTACGCAACCCTCGGACTCACCACGGGAGTGGTGACCTCCCGGCAGAACAGCGCTGACAAGCGCGCCGCCTACCAGGCCGATATCACCTACGGAACAAACAACGAGTTCGGATTCGACTATCTGCGTGACAACATGGCGTTCACGCTGAACGATCAGTTTCAGCGAGGTTTGAACTTTGCCATCGTCGATGAAGTGGATTCGATCCTTATTGATGAGGCACGTACGCCACTGATCATTTCCGGTCAGGCCGAAGAATCGACGGAACTCTACCGGCGCATCAACCAGTTGGTCCCGAAGCTCAAACGCCAGGACTACGTTGATCGCACGAGCCCCCTGGCGCGATTTGAAGACATGGCTCCCGATGAGGGCGATTATCAGGTTGATGAGAAGGACCGTCGAGTCGAGCTCACCGAGCTCGGCCACCAGCGGGTTGAAGAAGAACTCGAGCGGATGGGCCTGCTCGATCCCGGTGAAAGCCTGTACGCCTCATCGCAGCTCAACCTTGTACACCACGTCCTGGCGGCGCTCCGTGCTCATGCCCTCTACCAGAGGGATGTGGATTACATGATCAAGGATGGTGAGGTGGTCATCGTTGACGAGCACACAGGCCGAGCGATGCCCGGTCGCCGCTGGTCGGATGGTCTGCATCAGGCTGTGGAAGCCAAAGAGGGCGTGCGCATCCAGCATGAATCGCAAACGCTCGCATCCACCACTTTCCAGAACTATTTCCGTCTGTATTCCAAACTCTCGGGGATGACGGGTACTGCAGATACCGAGGCGTTTGAATTCAGACAAATCTATGGCCTCGACGTGGTGGTGATCCCCACACATAAAACGATGGTCCGCAAGGACATGAACGATCTGGTTTTTCTGACGATGCAGGAAAAGTACGATGCCATCGTTGAAGACGTGAAGGACTGCACGGCGCGCGGCCAGCCGGTGCTGATCGGTACCGCCAGCATCGAATCCTCCGAGCGCCTCTCAAAGGAGCTGGAGCGCAACGCGATCAGGCACAACGTTCTGAATGCAAAACAGCACGAACGTGAAGCGGAGATCGTGGCCCAGGCAGGCAAACCTGGCACCGTGACTATTGCCACCAACATGGCCGGTCGAGGCACGGACATCGTGCTGGGTGGCAACTGGGAAGCCGAAGCGAACGCGCGAGAACTCGATGAGTCGGCCCGGGAATCGCTGCGTGGTGCATGGCAGGGATTACACGAGCAGGTTATTGCTGCGGGTGGATTGCACATCATCGGCACAGAACGACACGAATCGCGGCGCATCGATAACCAGCTGCGGGGTCGCGCCGGCCGCCAGGGGGATCCCGGTGCTTCGCGCTTCTATCTGTCCATGGAAGACAATCTCATGCGGATCTTCGCGTCAGATCGTATGCGCGGGATCATGCAGTCCCTGGGTCTTGAAAAAGGCGAGTCCATTGAACACCGCATGGTGAACAACGCGATCGAAAAGGCGCAGCGCAAGGTGGAAGGTCGCAACTTCGACATGCGCAAGAACCTCCTTGAGTTTGATGACGTTGCCAATGATCAGCGACAGGTGATCTACCGTCAGCGCCGTGATCTGATGGAAGTGGAGGATATCTCCGGCACCATCGAAGGCATGCGTGAGGAGGTCATCAGAGACACAGTTTCCGAGTACATCCCAGCGCAGACGCTCGAGGAGCAGTGGGACATTCCTGGCCTGGAGAAAGCGCTGGCAGCTGAATTCGCCAGTCAGCAGCGGGTGGGTGAGTGGCTCGAACAGGATTCCGGTCTGAACGAAGAGAGCCTAATCACCAAGATCGTGGATCAGATCGAAGCAGAGTTTCGCGCGAAAGAAGAAAACTGGCAGCAACTGGGTGTGAACATGCGGCTCGTCGAGAAGCAGATCATGTTGCAGGTGCTGGATCAGCGGTGGAAAGAACACCTGGCCGGCATGGACTATCTGCGGTCAAGCATCGGGCTTCGGGCCTACGCTCAGAAGCAACCCAAACAGGAGTACAAACGCGAGTCATTCGAGTTGTTCCAGGGGTTACTCGGCAACATCAAGCGCGATGTGGTGCGGCTGCTGTCACGGGTTCAAATTGAACAGCCGGAACGTGTTGAAGAAGAGCGGCGACGGCGCGCGGAAGCGGAAAAGCGCATGCAGTTCAATCACGCAGAAGCGCCAGGTATCGCGGAAGAAGAAAGTGCAGAAACACCTGCAGCGGCGAATTCCGACCGGACGAAACCGCAGGTGGAGACTTTTGTGCGCAGCGAAGCAAAGGTCGGTCGCAATGAACCCTGTCCATGTGGATCGGGTAAGAAGTTCAAACACTGTCACGGAAAGGTGGCCTGACATGGCAGTCAACGTTCCCGCGCTCGAAGCGCTGTTGCCAATTCCAGGGGTACGTATCGGTACCACCAATGCCGGTATCAAACAGCGCGTTCGCGATGACATGGTGGTCATGGTGATGGACGCAGACGCAACTGTTGCTGGTGTGTTCACGCAGAGTGCGTTCCGTGCAGCGCCGGTAAAGATCGCTGAGGCGCGCCTCGACCAGGCGCGTGCGCTCGTCATTAACAGTGGTAACGCCAATGCAGCCACGGGCCAGGTGGGGGAACACGATGCCTCTGCAGTGTGTGATGCGGTTGCAGACTCGCTCCCGGAGCTCAAGGGCGAATCCGTCCTGCCGTTCTCCACGGGTGTCATCGGCACACGCCTGCCGGTAGCGGCAATGCAGAAAGGAGCGCTCGAAGCAGTGCAGCGGCTGCGTGAGGACAACTGGAATGCAGCGGCGTGGGCGATCATGACCACGGACACGGTACCCAAGGCGCGGTCGCTTCGCATCGAAACCGATAAAGGTGTCGTCATCGCAACCGGTATCGCCAAAGGCGCGGGAATGATCAAGCCGGACATGGCGACCATGCTCGGGTTCATGGCGCTGGACGCGGCTGTGCCACGTGCGATCCTGCAACCTCTGCTGAAACGTGTTGCGGACCGCAGCTTCAACCGCGTCACCATCGACGGCGATACGTCGACCAATGACTCCCTGATTCTCATCGCTTCGGGAAAGGGCCCGGTCGCCGTTTCCGGAGATGATGATCCTTGTCTCGCGCAAATCGAACAGGGATTGACCGCCATTGCGCAGGATCTTGCGATGTGGATTGCGCGAGACGGTGAAGGCGCGACCCGCTTCGTGACAGTGAGGGTTAGGGGAGGCAAGACGTCAGCAGACTGCCTCAAGGTTGCCTACGCAATTGCCGAGTCGCCGCTGGTGAAAACGGCGATCTTCGCCGGCGACCCGAACTGGGGGCGGTTCTGCATGGCGATTGGTCGCAGCGGCGCCTTTGTTGAACCTGACCGTGTGAACCTGCACCTCGATGATGTCTGTATTGCAAGAAATGGACTGGCGGCGCTAGGTTATGAGGAAAAGGACGCAGCCCGGGTGATGGCGCAGCAGGAACTGACGGTGTTTGTTGATCTCGGTTTCGGCAACATCGAAGAGTGGGTATGGACCTGCGACTTCTCATACGACTACGTGAAGATCAACGCTGAGTACCGCAGCTGAAGGATTCAGTCAGGCGTTTCCGGATCCCGCGAAGAGGCTTCGTCCTGAGCGGGTTCGCCCGGGATTCTACGTTCTCCCGCAGCCCATGCCCCGAGATCGATCAGCTGACAACGTTCTGAGCAGAAAGGGCGCCAGGTGTTGGAAGCGTGCAAACGGACGCTTTTGGCGCATATGGGGCAGCGGATGATTCGATCGGGTTCAACCATCATCTGTTCTGCCTTCCGGTCTGCGCTCCGGAGCTTCAGTTCGGCATGCCGAGAAGATCTGCCAACGACCCTCCGGCAACCAGAGCCAGCCAGCCCGCGACCGCGAGACACGGACCGAAGGGCATGGGATCACCGCGTTGCATTCGCCCCGAGAACACGCGCAGCAGCGCCCATATCAGTCCGGAAACAGACGCGAGGAGCAGGATCATCGGCAACAGTGCCCAGCCAACCCACGCACCCAGCGCGGCCAGCAGTTTGAAATCACCGTAGCCCATACCTTCCTTGCCGGTGAGTAGCTTAAAACCCCAGTACGTCGTCCATAGCAGCAGATAACCGACAACCGCACCGATGACGGCGCTTTCGATGGGGACCCAGGTACCGGAGAGATTGATGATGAGTCCCAGCCAGAGTAGCGGCAGAGTCAGATAGTCAGGTAACAGCATGGTATCGAGATCAATGGCAGTTGCGGCAATCAGCACCCAGGTGAAAAAACAGGCGGCGAGTCCTGCGGTTGTGTATCCGTAACGCGCGAGGACGAACAGAGTCAAGAGCAGCGTCAGCAACTCGACCAGCGGGTAGCGAACGCTCACCGGAGCATTGCACGCTGTACAGCGGCCACGCTGTAGGATCCAGCTCAGAAGTGGAATGTTCTCGATCGCGCGGATCTGATGCCCGCATGCAGGGCAATGGGACCGCGGTACAGCGAGATTAAACGGTGTCTCATCCTGGTGACTTTGAATGGTCAGCGCTTCTTTCGCCTCGGCGATGAACTGCCGCTGCGACATCACCGGCAACCGATAGATGACGACGTTCAGAAAGCTGCCAACAGATACTGCGATCCACGCGGCCAGCAAGAAAGCCAGCCCGCCGTATTCAAATAGCGAGCCGGACAAAGAGCCGAAGAGAGAGCCAACCTCTGGCACGAACGGAGTTTCCATACGTCAGCTGGCAGCCTCAGTTCGGACCACCGCCTCCGACCACACTACCCAGCTGGAAGATCGGAAGATACATGGCGATGATCAGGCCGCCGACGAGGACGCCCAGAACGGACATGATCATCGGCTCCATGAGGCTGGTGAGATTGTCGACGGCGTTATCGACCTGTTCTTCGTAGTAGCTCGCTGATTTGGCCAGCATGTCGTCCAGTGCGCCGGCCTCTTCGCCAATCGCAACCATCTGGATGATCATGTTGGGGAATACGCCGGTGCTGCGCATGGAGAAGTTCAGCTGCTGACCAGTCGATACGTCATCACGAACCTTGAGTACTGCGTTCATGTAAACGGAGTTCCCGGTTGAGCCTGCAACTGAATTGAGCGCATCGACCAGTGGAACGCCGGCGGCGAAGGTTGTGCTAAGGGTGCGGGCATAGCGGGCGAACACGGATTTTTCGATGATGTTGCCAGCGACAGGTGCTTTCAGGGCAATCCGGTCGATCGTGTCCCGCATCGGTTTGGATCGCTTGTAGGCGAACATGAATCCGCTGATGACCGCCGCAACACCTGCCAGGATGCCGAGCCACCAGGCCTGAACAAATTCCGAAAGGCCAATGACGAACTGCGTGAAAGCCGGCAGTTCGGCGCCGAAGCCGGCAAAAACCTGCTCGAACTGCGGGACGACCTTGATCAGCAGGATGCCCGAGACGATAAACGCCACGGCAAGCACAGCGATAGGATAGGTCATCGCTTTCTTGACCTTGGCTTTCAGTGATTCAGTTTTTTCCTTGTAGGTCGCGATGCGTTCAAGCATCGTCTCCAGCGCGCCTGATTGTTCCCCTGCATCCACCAGGTTGCAGAAGAGGTCATCGAAGTAGATTGGATGCTTGCGGATGGCGTTGGCGAAACTGTTTCCGGCCGCAACGTCCTGGCGGATATCGCGGATCAGCTGAGCAACCTTGGGTTTGTCCAAACCGTCGGCGACGATATCGAAGGCCTGCACTAGTGGAACACCAGCTTTCATCATGGTGGCCATCTGGCGCGTGAAGAGTGCGATGTCGGCGGGTTTGACCTTGCCGCCGACGGCGCCGCGAATAGTCTTCTTCTGGACGCGGTTGGCAACGATGCCCTGACGGCGCAGCTCTGCCCTGGCCAAAGCCGGATTCGAACTCTTGAGTTCACCTTTGGATTTGCGTCCCTGTTTGTCAGTGCCTTCCCAGACGAAAACCGCTTCTGCCATGGTCAAACTCTCTGTTTCGAGCCTTGCGGTACCCTGCCGCGATTGGTGCGCGAGGTACCACCATCATTCATTGCCCCCTGTACGCCGTGATTTTACGGCGTTGAGCTCAAGGAGCCCACCCGTATTCTGGACGAGTGCCCTGAGAACACTTGAATTCAGACTGTGCGTCCTACCCTTTCGTCAGTCCTTCCCGAGCGAAGGCTATTGTAAAAGGACATCTAGTGCCCTGTCGTGACGCGGTTCACTTCGGCAAGGCTGGTCATGCCTTGCATCACCTTGATCAATCCGGAGCGGCGAAGGTCATTGAAGCCATCCTTCTTGGCTTGGCTGGCAAGCTGCAGACTGTTGCCGTCTTCCATGATGATTCGTGCCATTTCCGGCGTGATGTTGACGACTTCATAGATCCCGACCCGGCCCTTGTAGCCGTCGTTGCACTTTTCGCAGCCACTCTTGGAAGGTCCGAGAACGGTGAACCCGCTGGCGATGTCCGCTTCGGTAAAGCCCTCTTCAATCAGAACATCATGCGACACTTTGACGACCTGCTTGCAGGCACCGCACAGGCGCCTTGCCAGTCGCTGGGCAATGATCAGATTCACCGATGTGGCAAGGTCAAATGCCGGAACTCCCATATTGCGCAGGCGGGCCAATGTTTCGGCCGCAGAGTTGGTGTGGAGTGTCGATAGGACCATGTTGCCGGTTTGCGCAGCTTTGATGGCAATTTCCGCTGTTTCAAGATCGCGGATTTCCCCAACCATGACCACGTCGGGGTCCTGGCGCAGGAAGGACCTGAGCGCGGAGGCGAAATCCAGTCCAACCCGGTGATTGACCTGAACCTGGTTGATGCCTTCGAGGTTGATCTCCACCGGATCCTCAGCAGTAGCGATGTTCAGCTCCGGTGTATTGAGGATATTGAGACCCGTATAGAGCGACACCGTCTTGCCGCTACCGGTCGGGCCGGTGACGAGGATCATGCCCTGCGGTCGGTGCAGGCACTCCATTAAGAGTTCCTTCTGGACCGGTTCGAAACCGAGCATGTCGACGCCCATCTTGGCGCTGGTCGGATCCAGGATCCGGAGCACGATTTTCTCACCCCAGAGCGTTGGCAACGTGTTAACCCGGAAGTCGATGGCCCGGGTTTTTGACAGCTTCATCTTGATGCGACCGTCCTGCGGCACACGGCGCTCAGAGATATCGAGCTCGGCCATGACCTTGAGCCGCGCAGCCAGACGGCTTCCCAGGTTGGCTGGAGGTTTGGCCATTTCCTTGAGAATGCCGTCCGTCCGGAACCGGACCCGGTAGGTTTTTTTTGCATGGTTCGAAGTGGATGTCGCTGGCGCCGATACGAATGGCGTCGAGTAGAATCTTGTTGACGAATCGGACGAAGGGTGTGTCGTCTGCAGCGTTACCCGGATCATCCGAAACCTCAGGGCCGTCATCAGACATGGCCTACATGTCTGATTCGTTGAATTCTTCGCCTTCGAGACCTTTGAGACCGGTGTCTTCCTGGGCGTTCAGGAACTGTTCGATGATGACAGCGAGCTTGTCCTCTTCGACGAGGACAGGTTCTGTCGTGACTGCAGTCTGGAATTTGATCTCATCCAGCGTCTGCAGGTTGGTCGGATCTGAAACGGCGACGAAGAGACGCGCGCCACGCCGGATAAGGGGCAACGCGTTGTGTTGCCTGATCAACCGCTCCTTGACCAGTGCCTTGGGGATCGTATCCAGATCGAAAGAAGCCAGATCGAGCAGAGGCACACCGAACTCTTCCGAGGCGCTGCGGGCGATGGCGCGTGGGTCGGCAAGGCCATTGCGGACGATATGGGTGACAAACGCGATTCCGGCCGTGCGGGCATCCATTGACGCGCGGCTGGCTCCGTCAGCAGAAATGATGCCGTCGTCGACCAGTCGACGGGCAAGTCCGCTCAAGGGTATCGGGTCAGACGCCATGTCGAAGTGAAATCCCTGTGTCGCTGCCCCGTGTGGGGTAAGCGCGGGGGTCGATTGATCGGGTACCTGGAACACACACTACGGGACCGGCACCCGCCCAAAAAAGCCGCTGAAAATCAATGTTCGATTTCAGCTGCGGGACAGTCTGCAGTGTAAGCCGGCATCGCCGGGACACCGATAAATGCGTCACAACAGCCGGCAGCAACACAAGGTTTATCGCGAAGGACTGACTGAATGCGGCAGGAAAGGGGGGCGGGGTGACACATTCGGGAAGTGTCCGAATCTGGTCTATTCAATACAAAACACAACTACCAGAAGTTAAATGATTTTATATAAAGGCAAACTGCTTCAAAGTCTGGCATGGGCTTTTCCTGTAGCATTTCGGACATGGCGCGAGGGCGTTGATTCTCCTTCCCATCCTGACAAAGTCGGTCCAGCAACAGTGATTGATTGGATCCCGTTGCAAACATCGAGAGGTACGTTGCAAAGATGAAAAACGCCGTCGCAAAGGGGTTTACCTTGATCGAACTGATGATCGTGGTCGCCATCATCGGCATCCTCGCCGCAGTTGTCGCGTCCGCCTGCAACGACCACATCGACAACGCCAACATGGAGAAGGTCTCCAGCCACTACGAGGAAGCAGCCCGTTTCGCTGAAAACGAAATGCGTCGCCTGCAGGAGGAAATTGCCATCGGCCGCACTACTTCCGCACAGGCTCAGACCGGGGTTCTCGCAGTGATGACGCGTTTGAACCAGAGCGGTGCGCTTGCGCCGGACGGTTCCGTCCCTGCCTATCAGACGTCTGCCGGTGCCACCAGTGGTGCAGTTGGTGTGAACGCCACGGGCACGGTTGCAGGCAACAACCTGCAAGTCGTCGTGACCCGGCCGGCTTACCAGCAGTTGACCACGCGCAGCCGCACGGTTGCCTGGAACGCGCTCTGATCCCTTGCAGCGCAAGTCTGGCCTGACAAGGTCGAAACAAGAAGGCCGCTCCTGAAGCCTTTTTTATCCGTTTCGTTGTGCCTGCATCCGGAGTCGAACATGTACAAGCACAAAGGGTTCACGCTGGTTGAGCTGATGATCACGGTTGCGATCGTCGCGATTCTCGCGGTGGTGGCGCTGCGGTCCTATAACAATAATACCAACACACGTCAGGGCGCGTTGATCGAGAGCATTTCGACGATGGAGCGGCCTCAGGAGGACTTTCGCCTGCGGACTGGAGCCTACCTGACCACCGCGGCGAATGTGGCTGCGATCACCGCGGCGATCGACTGGTCACCGCAGCGTAACGAGGGAACGACCTACTCAATCGCGGCGGGTGCGAACGGGTCGTATCAGGTTACCGCAACCGATACCACCGGAGTAACGGTCTGCCGGCGCTTGCCTGCAAACGTCGCCTGCTGATCGTTGGCACAGGAGCGGAAGCCCATTCGCGGCTTTATGCAGCAGATGAAAGCCGCTATCCTGCCTGCCTTCAAAAAACGGGCCGGAATAGCTCAGTCGGTAGAGCGACTGATTCGTAATCAGTAGGTCCGCGGTTCGATTCCGCGTTCCGGCACCATCGGTACCCGGCTGCACGGCAATTTCTCTAGGATCGGGGAGCAACGATGCGGGTTGTGCCGGGTTCAGTACACCTTCCAGTGAAGTTCACGATAACGGTGATCGTTACCGGCGCCGCGTTTGCAGGGCTCGCGCTCTTCTACGGCGCCTAGGTCAACCTCGTTTTTCTGGCCGGCGCGGTCACTGCGCTCCTGATACTGGCGCTCAGCCAGATCCGTTCGTACTGCCCCGGAATCCGCGAGGTTCTGTTCATTGTCATTGCCGCGGCGGCAATCTGCGGCTCCCAGCTGCATAGTTTGTCACCCGAAGGCAGTTTCCCCGCAGCTTGGGTCCTGGCCCTCGTTCCGGTGTCCTATATGCTCGGCCGGTGTCTGCAGGATCAGCTGCCCGGAATCTGGATGGTCCTGGGAGCGCTGCTCGGTGTGGTGGTGATCTACTCGTTCGTTGAACTTGGATTGCATGGTGTACGACCGGGTCTTCCTCTCACGGATCACAACAATTTTGCGGCGGCGCTCTACGTTTTCGTCCTGCCTCTCGCTTATCGGCTGATGATCACTCAAGCCGAACGTGTCCGATCAGCGGGCTGGTGGATCGGACTCCTGTTCGTTTTCCCGGCATCCACGCTGATCGCGGCAACGGGATCCCGTGCTGCGACATGGATAGTTCTCGCCGGCGTGTTGTGTCTTGCGGCGATTGCCTGCAGAGAAACCGGTCGGACGAATCTGATTGTCATCGTGCCGGTTGCCGCCTGGATGGGATGGCTCACCTTCAAGGTGGTGTTCGATCAAGCGGACACGAGCCTGCAGAGTGCAGAGACCCTCGCGGGCGGGCTCGGCGTCCGGTTGACGTTGATCGAGTCCGCCTGGGCCACGCAGCCTGACAATCTCCTGCTCGGCACCGGGCTGCTGACCTTCCCGTTATTGTATCGGCAGATCCGCGGCGCGGAAGACCCGGATACCGCCGGGTTGTTTGTTCACAACAACTACGTTCAGCTCCTGGTTGAAACGGGTGTACCTGGATTGCTGCCGCTTTTCGCTTTGTTGGTGTTGGTGGTCAGCCGGTTGGTGACAGCCATGCGAAGTGGCAAGACAGCTGCGGCCTCAGGAGGTGATGCCGGTTATGCGGTAGCGCTCGCTGGGCTGCTCGTGCATGCGCTTGTTAATTTCGTTTTCTATACCGCAGTCCTGGGTTTTCTCGCCGGGTTGTTGGCCGCGTCCATCGTCAACTGCAGCAGGGCCAGTCAGCCACCAGCAGCCGTCGCCTGGTACCTACTGGTTCCACCGGTTCTGCTGGCGGTGATTGCGCTCGGGCACCTCTGGATTGATGTGACTACCGCCGCGGTACTGCAGGGCCAGTCCGGGAATACCTGGACACGAAACATTGCTGCTGATCCGGAGCGACAGCTACGTTTCGCCAGGAAGTTCCAGGAACTCAATCCATCGCGCGGCACACCCGTTGTCGGTGAGGCTGTCCTGTTGTCCCGTCTGCTTGCGCGAACCGCAGATGCCAGTGATGTCCGCCGTGCACTCGATGTCTGACGCGAAGCGGTGGGGCGTGATCCCTTCAACACGCACGCTCTGTGGATGTATCGCGAATTTCTTCTCGGGCACACGGAACTGCAATCGGTCGTCGGATCCGGCGAGTTGCCGGACGCCCTGCTTCGCCGCATGCTGGAACTTGACCCGATTTTCATCCCGGCGATTGATGCGGTGTTGACAGGCTACGTGTCGCGGCCGGATGCGGCCGCCCTGCAGGTGGAGTTTCTGGAGCAGCAGCTGGACGGGCATCTGCTCTGGATGGCAAGGGAAAATCAGGAAGCTGCGGCGATGTACGGGAAGTTCCTGTCGGTCAATGCGGGAAGCCCGGAGCGCCGGAAGTTCTGGGACCAGCAGCAGAAGATGGTCGTCAGGAGGGTGCCGCTGAGAGAGCGGCGCTGGTTCTTCTGAGGCAGCGGGATCTCAATGCGGAACAGGGATTCCCGACATGCTGAGAGTCTGTTTGTCGCTTCGGCGGATGCCGATGCTGACGTACTCGCAGCGTGTCCCGAGCTGGAAGAAGGCATGGTCTTCCGGTGGTTCTCCATGGCTGCGCTCCCGTTCAGGTAGTGCTTTCGATTCGACATCCCATTCGTTGCGCACATCCAGTGGTGCAGTCCGCGCCAGGTCGAGGTGTGCGGTGCTGAACGGGACGTAGCGCTCACTCAAAGTTCTGAGGGGAAGATCCCTGGTCAGCGACCGTTCGCGGACGTCGCCGGGTTCCTGCAGGTCTTCAGGCAGATTCACCGTAACCCACTTCGGCTCTCTCTCCTCGAATCGGCTGAGATCGGGAATGTCCAGACCGGCATCACGGAAATCATCCGCACTCATGCTGTAGAAGATGTCGTCCACCATCGATGATTCAGAAACGCCTACCAGCGGGTCATCGGGAGCCAAGTTTCAGGTCAGACAAATCTCATCGACAGATCAAGGGGTAGTACCTGCTTGGTGAGGTTGCCCACGGAGATATAGTCCACGCCGGTTTCGGCATAGGCGATGATGGACTCCACACATATGCCACCGGAGCTTTCGAGAAGGATCCTGCCTTGGGCGAGATCTACTGCATCACGCGTGCCGGCGACGTCAAAGTTGTCGAGCATCACGATATCCGCACGAGCCCGTATCGCCTCTTCGAGCTGCGCCAGGGTTTCGACTTCAACTTCGAGCCGAAGCCCGGGGGCGGCTGCGCGGGCGCGCTGCACCGCAGCGGTGATGCTGCCGGCTGCGGCTATGTGATTCTCCTTCAGAAGAAAGGCGTCATAGAGCCCGAGACGGTGGTTTACGCCGCCGCCGCAGGCAACGGCATACTTCTGCGCCACCCGAAGCCCGGGAACCGTTTTGCGCGTGTCCAGCAGACGTGTTTTCGTGTGCGCGATGAGATTGACGTAGTTTTTTGTTTGCGTCGCAGTGCCTGAGAGCAGCTGCGCGAAGTTCAACATCGTTCGTTCGGCGGTCAGCAGTTGACTTGCGAGACCTCGGATTTCAAAGCAGGTCTGGTCGGCCGTGACCGATTCGGCGTCTAGCACTGACCAGGAGAGTTCGGCATCGGGTGCCACGCGCCTGAGTGTTTCGGTAACCCAGGCTGATCCGCACCACACACCATCATCGCGCGTGATGATGCGCGCATGCACGGTCTTGCGCGGGTCGATCAGCGCCGCTGATACGTCACCTGGCCCGACATCTTCAGCCAGAGCAGCCTCTACATTGGCGAGGACTGCGGCCGTCAGGGTTGCGTCGGGAATCTGGGCGTTCATGGTGTTCCTGGTGGAGTTGGCATACTGTGCATCGAAGCGAGCGACCAGGATGATCTACGAGCTGCCTGGCGCTGAGTATTGCAGATTATGACTTACACCCGGTACGTGTAACCTGAATACCCTTCTATGCGGCGCATTTCGGATGACCATTGGCTCGAACGCTGTCGGCGCGTCCCGACGCCGCACTGTGATCATCGTCCGGATGCTGAAGCGATCGACCTGATTGTCATTCACGGCATTTCATTGCCACCGGGTCAGTTTGGAAGCGGCGCAGTTGAAGCGCTGTTCGCCGGTATGCTCGATTGCGACAGTGATCCTGCATTCCGTTCGCTTGAAGGTGTGCGGGTCAGTGCGCATCTCTTCATAAATCGCCAGGGTTCGGTGGTCCAGTTTGTTCCTTTCCATCGAAGGGCTTGGCACGCGGGTGTGTCGATGTGGCGGGGTCGGAAGAACTGCAATGCCTGGTCGATCGGCATCGAACTGGAAGGCACTGACGATCTGCCGTACACGAAGCGTCAGTACAAAACCCTTGTTGCTGTGCTCAAAGCGCTGATGGTGCGCTATCCGCGACTTTCCCGGGACACAATCGTCGGGCATGCCGAAGTCGCCCCAGGCCGGAAAACTGACCCGGGACCGTGGTTTGATTGGGTCGGTCTCTTGACGCAGCTCAAGCTCTGCTAAACGAAGTGTCGTCATCGGATTGCCTCTCAAGGCAATTCAATGAGGCGGTGCGTGAGACGAAACATCTATACTCTGGCTTGCAGGTTTGCGGCCATGCTCAGAACTTCAGATTCTGGCCTCGACAGACGTTGAGGAGTAGGCAGCTTGCCCAATGCGGGCAGGATCGGGCCGGTACTTTCGGCCAGCACTTTCGGCCTGCACTGCCGGGCAATAACCGGACGTGAAACGGGACAAGGAGGAGGACTGCCTTGAGCCAGAAACCGGAACTGATGCGGGATGATGACCCGGGTGAGACCCAGGATTGGCTCGACGCTCTCGAGCATGTACTGAAGCATCAGGGAACATCGCGCGCCAACTTTTTGCTGCAGCGATTATCAGCGCGGATGACGCAGACCGGCGCATCGTTGCCGTACACGATCACGACACCCTATCGCAATACTATTCCCGTCAGCCAGGAAGCCTTCATGCCTGGCGATCTGTTCATGGAGCGACGTATTCGCAGCCTCATCCGCTGGAACGCCCTCGCCATGGTGGTGCGTGCAAATCGGCGTGAGGGGGAGTTGGGTGGGCACATCTCGTCCTTTGCGTCTTCGGCAACGTTGTATGACGTTGGCTTCAACTATTTCTTTCAGGGGCCAACCGCCGAATCGGCCGGTGACCTGATCTACTTCCAGGGTCACTGCGCTCCGGGCGTCTATGCCCGGTCGTTTCTCGAAGGGCGGCTGGATGAAGTCCAGCTCGACAAGTTCCGGGAAGAAGTCGGTGGTCGCGGCCTGTCGTCTTATCCACATCCCTGGCTGATGCCGGATTATTGGCAGTTCCCCACTGTTTCGATGGGCCTCGGACCTCTGCAGGCGATCTACCAGGCACATGTCATGAAGTACTTGGATGCCCGTGGTCTGGTACCGATGGGTAACCGCAAGGTGTGGGCGTTTCTGGGTGATGGCGAAACGGACGAACCCGAATCTCTCGGTGTGCTGTCCCTCGCCGGTCGCGAAAAACTCGACAACCTGATCTTCGTCATCAATTGCAATCTGCAGCGCCTCGATGGCCCTGTGCGCGGCAACGGCAAGATCATCCAGGAGCTGGAAGGCAGCTTCCGTGGCGCCGGCTGGAATGTGATCAAGGTGGTTTGGGGCCGGCTCTGGGACCCACTCTTTGCAAAGGACACCCGCGGGCTCATGCAGGCGCGCATGGACGAGACCGTGGATGGCGAGTACCAGAACTTCAAGGCGCGCGGCGGTGACTATCTGCGCCAGAAGTTCTTCTCGCAGGACCCGGATCTTCTGAAGATCGTTGAAAACCTCACCGATGAAGACATCACCAAACTCAATCGTGGCGGCCACGATCCGTACAAGGTGTACGCGGCCTACCACACGGCTGTGCACCACAAAGGCCAACCCACGGTCATCCTTGCCAAGACGGTCAAAGGTTATGGAATGGGTGATGCGGGCGAGTCGGAAAACGATACGCACCAGGTGAAGAAGCTGTCGTTTGATGAACTCAAGTACTTCCGTAACCGCTTTGATATTCCGCTGACCGATCAACAACTCGAAGAAGTGGCGTATTACCGTCCGCCCATGGACTCTGCGGAGATGCAGTACCTGCGGCGCCAACGGGACAAACTCGGCGGGCCAATTCCACGGCGCACCGTTGACGTGCAGAACCTCGTGGTTCCGGAACTCGATGCGTTTGCGGCGCAGTTGCAGGGCACCGGTGAGCGTACGGTATCCACCACCATGGCCTTCGTGCGCATCCTGCAGATGCTGGTGCGGGATAAGCAGATCGGCAAGCGGGTGGTGCCGATTGTTCCTGACGAGGCGCGTACGTTCGGCATGGAAGGCATGTTCCGGCAGCTCGGGATCTACTCCTCCATCGGCCAGTTGTATGAGCCGGAAGACTCAGACGAGATCGCTGCCTATCGCGAGAGCAAGGATGGTCAGGTGCTCGAAGAGGGCATCAACGAGGCCGGCGCGTTCAGCGCCTGGCTTGCAGCGGCCACTTCCTACACCACGCACCGCTACACGCTCATTCCGTTCTACATCTACTACTCGATGTTCGGTTTCCAGCGCATTGGTGATCTGGCGTGGGCCGCGGGAGACAGTCAGGCACGTGGTTTTCTGCTGGGTGGAACCGCCGGCAGAACGACACTCAACGGTGAAGGGCTACAGCATCAGGACGGGCATTCGCACCTCCTCGCGTCGACGATTCCCAACTGCGTGAGCTACGACCCGTGTTATGCCTATGAACTGGCGGCGATCGTGCAGGATGGACTCAGGCGCATGGTGATCGAGCGCGAGAATGTCTATTACTACATCACGGTGATGAATGAGAACTACGTTCATCCCCCGATGCCAGCAGGTGTTGAGGACGGAATTCGCAAAGGCATGTATCTGCTTCGCCAAACCGGAACGGACGCACGGTTACGGGTGCGCCTGCTCGGCAGTGGCACGATCCTGCGGGAAGTTGAAGCGGCTGCGGATCTTCTGCACAGCCGATGGGGCATTGGCGCCGACGTGTTCAGTGTGACCAGCTATAACGAGCTGGCTCGCGAAGCGCATGATGTGGGCCGGTGGAATCTGCTGCATCCGGAGCAGACCCCGCGTGTGAGCCACGTACAACAACTGCTGTCAGGTTCGAAGCCGGTCATTTCCTCATCTGACTACATGCGCTCCGTGGCCGACCAGATCCGCAGTGCGATTGCCGCCGACTACCACGTTCTCGGTACTGACGGTTTTGGGCGCAGTGATCGGCGTGATCGATTGCGTGACTTCTTTGAAATCGACCGTCGTTACGTTGCGCTTGCAGCGCTCAACGCGTTGGTACAACAGCAAAGCCTATCCGTTGAGGTAGCAGTGCAGGCGCGTACCGAATTCGCTATCGATCCTGACAAACCCAATCCGCGGATTTCGTGAGGCTGAGCGTGACAGACATACGTGTTCCGGATATCGGTGATGTCGATGAAGTGGAAGTCATCGAGATTTGTGTCAAGCCGGGAGATCAGGTCGGCGACAACGATCCGGTGGTGGTCATCGAATCGGACAAAGCCTCTATGGAGGTTCCGGCAGGTGCATCGGGTGTGATCGATGACGTTCTGGTGAACATCGGTAACCGCGTGAAACAGGGGAGTCTGCTCGCCAGGCTGCGGGGCGCGGCAGCGGCTTCCGAGTCGCAACCGGCGAAACTGCACAACGTCACCCCTGAAGCGAAGCCTGTGTCTGAACCTGCACCATCAGCTCCACCGAAACCGGTTGCGAGCACCGGTAGCTCCGGTGAGATACAGGTCTATCTGCCAGATATCGGTGATGCGAAAGACGTCATTGTCATTGAGCTCGCAGTCGCGCCAGGCGCAACCGTCGCCAAAGGTGACTTGTTGCTTGTGGTCGAGTCTGACAAGGCTTCAATGGAGATTCCCGCACCCGAATCCGGTGTGATCAAGGTTCTGCATGTGGCCCTCGAACAGCCGGTGAACAAGGGTTCGCTCCTCGCCACGCTGGAAGTTTCGGGACCCGTCGCCACCGCCCCAACAATACTAGTCAGCGGCGCAGCGCCAGCTGCTGCAGCACCCGCGGCGAACGCTCCTGCCGTACCGATCAAGCCCACAGGTGATGCCAAAGAAGCTGCATCGGCAGGCAGTGAAGTTTATGCCGGCCCGGCGGTGCGATTGCTCGCTCGCGGGTTCGGCGTGGACCTGACTAAGGTAAAAGGTACCGGCACCAGAGGCCGGGTCGTCAAGGAAGACGTGCAGGCCTTTGTCAAAGAACGGCTCAAGGCGACCCCGGAAAAGGCGAGTGTCGCGGGCGCTGGCATACCGTCCATTCCGCTGCCGGACTTTTCCAAGTTCGGCCCGATCGAACTCGAACCGTTTTCTCGAATCCGCCGTGTTGGTGCACAGAACCTGCACCGCAGCTGGCTCAACATTCCACATGTCACGCAGCATGACGAGGCAGATATCACCGCACTTGAGGAGTTTCGCAAGAGCATCAAGGCGGATGCGGAAAAGGCAGGGGTCAAAGTTACCCCGCTGTCATTTCTCATCAAGGCCGTGTGTGCTGCGCTAAAAACCCACCCGCGGCTTAACTCCTCTCTCGACGCAGGCTGTGAAAACTTCATCCTGAAACGTTACTTCCACATTGGCTTTGCAGTGGACGCACCGGATGGACTCGTGGTCCCGGTGATCCGTGATGCGGACCGGCTTGGTATTTATGAGTTGTCGAAGGTGATCGCGGATCTCGCTGACAAGGCACGCCGCGGCAAGCTGGCGATGGCGGACATGCAGGGTGGCACCTTCAGCATTTCCAGCCTGGGTGCGCTTGGTGGTACCGGATTCACACCGATCATCAACGCACCGGAGGTAGCCATTCTCGGCGTTGGCCGATTGGTGACAAAACCGGTGTGGGGCGGCCAGGAGTTTCGCCCGCGGGAGATGTTGCCTTTGTCACTCAGCTACGATCACCGTGCAGTCAATGGTGCGGAAGCCGGGCGATTTGTGGTCGAGCTGTGTGGCCTTTTGGCGGATGTGCGAAGACTGATCCTCTGACGTTGTCTCAGGCTTTCGTCAGCCTGCGGGTTTGACTGAACCCCGCCACATCACTTCATCCCCGTGCGCGCGGGCCAGGGTTCGCGCCCACACGAAGAGCAGATCGCTGAGCCGATTCAGATAGACGCCACACGCTGCATAGTCGGCATCGAGTGCCCAGACGCTTCTTTCAGCCCGGCGGCAGACGGCTCTGGCCACGTGACACCTCGCCGCGGCTTCGCCACCGCCCGGTAGAACGAACTCCTTAAGTGGCGGCAATGCTTCATTCAATCGGCTAGAAACCGACTCAATCGCTGCCGCATCGGGAGCGGGTGTGGCACCCTCTGTGGCCAGACAGGCGCCGAGATCGAAGAGGTCCTGCTGGATCGCATCCGCGAACGGCGGGAAATCCTTTATCGCGGCGCGAAGCAAGCCGAAGTGCGAGTTGAGTTCATCGACGTCGCCGAGGGCGCCGAACAGGGGATCTGACTTCGCCAACCGTTTGCCGGTGGCAGTTCCGGAGGTTCCCGTATCGCCGGTGCGAGTGGTAACTCTTGATATGCGATTGGCCACAAACACCTCCGATGATCAGCTGTTGAACACTGCGTCCGCGAGAATCTGATAGGACCGTCTGCGGGCCTCGTGGGAATAGATCTGTGATACCACCATCAACTCGTCAGCACCTGTGGTGGCAACAAAATCGCGCATGCGGCGGATGATGCTGTCCTTGTTACCCACCGCGCTGCAGGCGCCGATCTGCTCGATGGTGTAACGATCCGCGCCGCTGAGCTCCGCTTCAAAGTTGACGCGTGGCGGTGGCAGTTTCCCGGGTTGTCCGGTGCGCAGTCTGACGAACGACTGAAGGGCGGAGCTGCGCAACAGAGTCGCTTCGGCGTCAGTGTCTGCCGCGCAGACGTTGTAGCCGAGCATGAGATAGGGCCGGTCGAGATAGGCAGAAGCTTTGAAGCGTGTGCGATAGACATCGATGGCCTGCATCAACGCAGCCGGCGCGAAATGGGATGCGAAGGCGTATGGCAGACCGAATACCGCCGCAAGCGATGCGCCAAAGAGGCTCGATCCGAGTATCCAGATCGGTACGTTCAACCCGTGGCCCGGTACAGCCTGCACGCGGCCCGGCTGGTCGCTGAAGTAACGCAGCAGCTCCATCACATCCTGCGGAAACTGGTTCACATCACCTTCAAGAGACCGACGAAGTGCATGCATGGTCACCTGATCAGTGCCCGGAGCGCGGCCAAGACCAAGATCAATTCTGCCGGGGTAGAGGCTTTCCAGTGTTCCAAACTGTTCCGCGATCACCAGAGGCGAATGGTTGGGGAGCATGATGCCGCCGGCGCCGACTCGAATCGACGAAGTGCCACCGGCCACATGCCCGATGACTACAGCAGTGGCTGCACTCGCAATGCCTTGCATGTTGTGATGTTCGGCCAGCCAGTAGCGGTGGTACCCAAGTGCTTCCGCATATCGCGCCAGATCCAATGTGTTGGCCAGCGCTTCGCGCGGCGTTGAGCCTTCCGTCACCGGTGAGAGGTCGAGCACGGAGAGTTTGAGCGGAAGCTGGGCCATCGTTCCCGGGGGTTTCGGTTCAGATGGCGTCGACAGGATCGAAAGCGCGGCTGCTAATGGTGCCGCTGTCGAATAAAGGGACAATGCCCTTGGACGCGAGTTCCATCAGGAGTTTGGGGCCCGGAAAACCTGTGCTCGCATCGGCGCTGCAGATACTCATGCCAATGACGATCGGGATGAATCCACGGCTTGTCTTGAACGATCGCATGTAAAGACTGTCGAAGATGCGTCGAAACACTTCACCTCTGCCTGCCGGTGCGGGCTGGGTAAGCAGAATGGCAAAGAGGTCGGGTTCAGGTCGCGTCACTGTGTCCAGCGGGCGAACGAGCTGACGCAGGCGCGAACCCAGTGCGGACATCAGCTCGTCTACAACTGTGGGCTCAAACTGCTGTTGCACGATGGCGAGGTTCTGGATGCCGACCAGAATCACACAGGCAGAGCCACCGCGGGTTTCGGCGTGTTTGAGAACGTCGCCAAGCTTGTTGAGGGTGTAACGAACATTGCCGAGGCCGGTCGTCGGATCAACGAGGTCTGTGGTCTGGGTGTCGCGCAGCTTGCGCCGCAGTTGCTGGTTGGCTCCGAGTAGTTCGTTCTGGCGACGCGCAATGCGGTGCGCAGCAACTACGCGTGGCAGCAGCTGGGTACGCAGGTTTGCCTTGTTGAGGAAATCATCGACGCCCGAGCGGAACGATTCTTCGAGCGCCTCGACATCATCACGGGTGGTTAGGAGCATCGTGTACGTATACCGGTGCGCCGCTTCGTCGAGTTTTTTGATACGGCGTACCAGCTCGATGCCGTCCATCACCGGCATCAACCAGTCTGATATCACCACTGCAGCGGGCCGCTTTTCGAGCGACCGCAGGGCTTGCAGCGGATTGTTGGTAAAGCGGACGTTGTTGAATCCGCCCGCGCGAAGGGCCTTGGCGATGATCGCACTGGAAAACTTCGCGTCATCGACGACGAGAATTGGAATGTCTCCCTGCGGCATGTAACGTAAGGGGTGTGAACGACGACGGTCCCGCCATGTTAGCAGCTCTCAGGCAAAGTCCAGCATGGAACTTTGCGGATGAGCATTTCCAGGCCCGCCGCGCATGATCCATTCTGGAGCCAGGACAGCATGCCATCTTTCGATATTGTCTCAGAAGTCGATTTCCAGGAAGTCCGAAATGCCGTGGATCAGGCGTCACGGGAGCTCGAAAAACGATTTGATTTTAAAGGAATAGATGCCCGCTTCGAACTCGAAGAGGAATCCATTGCCGTGTTTGCGCCGGAAGAATTCCAGATCACGCAAATGGAAGACATCCTGCACGAGAAGCTGATCAAGCGCGGTATCGACGTGCAGGCCCTGGAGGCCGGAGAGGTTGAAGGTGCGGGCAAGGTCAAGCGTTGTAAATACACGCTGCGCCAGGGGATCGACCGCGACAATGCAAAGACGATCACCAAGTTGATCAAGGACAGCAAGGCCAAGGTCCAGAGTCAGATTAACGGTGAAAAGCTGCGGGTCACAGGTAAAAAGCGTGATGACCTGCAGGAAGTGATCCAACTGCTCCGCCAGGCTGAACTCAAGATTCCGCTGCAGTTCGATAACTTCCGCGATTGATCTGCCCGTGAGTTCCGGCACCAGGGTCGGCGTTGGGAGTCGCTGGCGACAGGCGGCGCGTGTCTATGCGAGCCCACGAATTGCGGCACTCGGCTTTCTTGGTTTTTCCGCTGGCCTGCCCTTTGTTCTTGTCTATTCGACACTTTCCGTCTGGCTGCGCGAAGCGGATGTCAGCCTGCCGATCATCGGTTTCTTCAGCTGGCTCACCCTGGTCTATTCCGTAAAGGTTTTTTGGTCGCCAGTGGTCGATTCAGTGCAGGTACCGTGGTTGGGGGTGCTGCTCGGCCGCCGCCGCAGCTGGCTGCTGCTGGCGCAGACCGTGGTGATCGCGGGTCTGGTTGGTGTGGCCGGGATCGATCCGGCGGCGTCACTCATTCCGGTTGCAGCGTTCGGTCTGATGGTCGCTCTTGGCTCTGCAACCCAGGACATCGTTGTTGATGCCTATCGCATCGAGGTGGCTCATAGCGATGAACAGGCTGCACTGTCGGCGGTTTACATCTTCGGCTATCGGCTGGCAATGCTGGTGGCGGGTGCCGGAGCGCTCTACATCGCCGAGTTCGTCTCCTGGCCGGCGGCGTACATGAGTATGGCGGGTTGCATGGCGATGGGCGTTCTCACCACGTTGCTGATCCTTGAACCGTCGCGCAATGACGAAGGCGTGAGTGCTTACCAACCACAACAGTGGCAGACATTGACGGTGTGGGTTCGCCGCGCCGTGGTAGCGCCATTCGTCGAGTTCTTCAGTCGCAATGGCGCCGCGCTCGCGCTTCTGGTGTTGGCGCTCATCATGGTCTACCGGCTTTCTGACATGACGATGGGTGTCATGGCGAATCCGTTTTATCTCGATATGGGATTCACCAAGGCGCAGATCGCCAGCGTCGTCAAGGTATTCGGCTTCGGCATGACGATGTTGGGCGCCTTTGTGGGTGGTGTGCTGGTTTTGCGTTACGGTCAGCGTTCGATGTTGCTGGTTGCGGCGGGTTGTGTTGCGTTGACCAACCTGGTGTTTGCTGGTTTGTCACTGTGGGGGGAACCGGCGTTGACAGCACTGGCGTTCGTCGTCAGCGCCGACAACTTCAGCGGTGGTCTTGCCAACGTGACGTTCATTGCGTTCCTTTCAGGGCTGACCCATCGCACCTACACCGCGACGCAATACGCGATGTTCAGCTCATTGATGACCAGTATCGGGGGCATCATCGGCGGGTTTTCCGGGCTAATCGTGGAAGGATTTGGATACACGACATTTTTTGTTTATTCCGCACTGCTCGGCTTGCCGGCGATGGTGCTGGTCATCGTTCTGGGCCGACACTCTATCGACCTGATGGCTTCCAATCCGGCACCCAAAGAAGAGCCGGGTCTACGCGATCCCCCTTGAGCGCGACACCTTCCGCCCTGAGCAGCTGCTTCTGTATTGCCGCAGCAAGTGTGCCGCGCCTGGAAATCTCGCGCGAAGCCGTCACCACGCGGTGCCATGGAAGCTTCGAGTCGTCGGGTAGCTGTGAGAGCAATCGGCCGACGTGGCGCGCATAACCCGGGTAGCCCGCCAGCTTGGCCAACTGGCTGTAGCTGGTGACGGTGCCCCTGGGTACCTGTATCAGAAGTATGCGAACCGCGTCTTCGAATTCGGTATCCATAACAAGAGCCGCCTGCTGCTTAGGGCGATGTTGCCGCAGCAGCAGGAAATTGTCAGTGGTGGATATCCGCGTTGACAGCCGCGAGAAACGAGGCGGGATCGAGGGGGCGATGCAGTGCGTGCCCTCGAATGAAGTCACAATCCAGTTCACGGCACAACTCGATCTGCGGGGCGGTTTCCACACCTTCTGCGACGATCTCGAGGCCGAGGTCATGAGCCATGTTGGCGAGGTGCTTCACCATGATGCGGCTGCGAAGGTTGTACTCGATGTCCTGGATCAGGCTCTGGTCGAGCTTCAAAACGTCGAGGGGCAGTTCCATGATCTGTGACAGGGAAGAGTAGCTAGTACCGAAATCATCCAGAGCGATTCTCAGGCCCAGGTCCTTGAACTCGGCAAGCATGTGCTGGGCCAGGGACTGGTCGTGGATGACCGTACTTTCTGTTATCTCGATTTCCAGCCGGTGCATCAGCTCCGGATTGTCCTGCGCATAGTCGCGCAACAACATCGCCCAGCCTGCCGTGCGTACGCCAAGGAACTGCCTCGGCGATACGTTGAAACTCAGGCGCAGCTGGTGAGCGCCCTGGCTGTCCAGTGACTCCAGTGTCTGCACTGTCTTGTTGGTGATCCAAAGGCCGATTTCATCGATAAATCCGTTACGTTCAGCCACGTCGATGAACTGCATCGGTGAGACCAGTCCGTGTTCCGGATGACGCCAGCGGATCAAGGTCTCACCTCCGGCGACCCGGAAGTCCTCGGTCGATACCTGTGGTTGTATCTGCACGAAGAACTCGTTTTTCGCTATGGCGCGCACGAGGTCCCGTTCAAGAGAGTGCAGCTGGTGGAGCTGTTGTGACAAACCTGCCTGCCAGATGCCGATCCTTCTGGTGTCGTCCTAGGGCAGTGTTGTCAGGGCTTGCATGGCGCGACGCAGAACTGTTGGCCCGTCCGGGTCATCGGACCGGCTTTCCGCAATGCCGAAATCGAGCTGCAGCGTCACCGCTTTCTGCTTCAGTGTGAAAGGTGCGCGCAGCCGATCCAGGAGGCTATCCAGGTTCTGATCGGCGAACTCCCTGTGCAGGGCGAATGCAAACAATCCTCGTTCGAGTGATGCGAGTGGCACTGCAAGTTCACCGGCGATCGCGCTCGTTCGATCTGCGATTTTCTCCGCCAGCTGTTGCCATTGGACGCTATCGAGCAGGGATGACACGGACGTTGCGTTGCGGATCTCCGCAAACACCACTTTGACCTCGCTGCCTGCGCGGAGCGTTTGTGTCAAAGCCGTGACGAAGGCTTTTTCGGTCAGCCACCCGGAGCGTGGACCAACCGTACCTTCTCGGGCTTTGTTGATGGTGTCGCGGACAATCAGGCGCAGGGTGTCATTCGCCCACGGGCGAATGATGGACTTATAGATCGGGCCCTGATTGAATGCCTGCACAACCCCCGCAGGTCGTTCTTCCCGGAAACCATGATCCTGACGGTCTCCGGATGATGTCGTTCCAGCCAGTCCATGAACGGGCGTCCCGAGTCCTCCCGGAATCGTTGATCAGCGATCACGACGTCGATGGATTGGTTGCGCAGACAGTCGTCGGCTTCTGACGCGAAAGCGGCCGGAATGAGGCCCACGTCGTCGTGACGAAGCGCGCGCTGGATGGCCCATGCGGTGGCAGGTTCTTCGTTGACGAGCAGGATTCTCGGGTTCATCAGTCTATTGGCAGGCGTGGCACTGCGAGTCTAGTTAGTGGGCGGCTGCGCCTGATCAGTGCGGGCTGTAATTCGTGCGGTGCGGCCGCAGAGATGTGGGACATGGCTCCCGATTCTTCTGGCATGGCCTGTGGGGGCGGGTTCTACCGAACCAACACGGGAGTTTGGGAACAGCTGTCCAGACCATTTTCCAGACTTTTCCAGACCGGGGGCCTTGAAAGCCCGTCCTTCGTCCCTATCATGTAGGCGGGCCCCTAGCACTCACGCGCCTAGAGTGCTAACCGAGCTAAAATACCTATTGAACAACCGATCCGGTTTCTTTGGACCCAGGGAGAAAAACGATGAAAATTCGCCCGCTACACGATCGTGTCGTGGTACGCCGCGTCGAAGAAGAGAAAAAAACTGCTGGTGGCATCGTGCTGCCGGATACCGCAGGCGAAAAGCCGCAACAGGGGGAAGTATTGGCCGTCGGTCCCGGCAAGCTGCTGGACAACGGTCAGACCAGTACCATGGGCGTCAAGAAAGGCGACCTCGTGATTTTTGGCCAGTACGGTGGCAGCACCGTCAAGATCAACAATGAAGAGCTCCTGATCCTGTCGGAAAGCGAGATCTTCGGCGTCGTCGAGAAGTAACTCACCCCCCAAAATTTAAGAAAGACCCGAGAGGAAAACCGCAATGAGCGCAAAAGATGTGAAATTTGGGGATGACGCCCGTAGCCGCATGCTTGAAGGCGTGAACATCCTGGCCAATGCCGTGAAAGTGACCCTTGGCCCGAAAGGCCGCAACGTGGTTCTGGACAAATCCTTCGGTGCCCCGACCGTCACGAAGGACGGCGTGTCTGTCGCCAAAGAAATCCAGCTCAAGGACAAGTTCCAAAACATGGGCGCGCAGATGGTGAAAGAAGTCGCCAGCCAGACGTCCGACGAAGCCGGTGACGGCACCACCACCGCGACTGTACTGGCTCAGGCCATCCTGCAGGAAGGTCTGAAGTCCGTTGCAGCGGGCATGAACCCGATGGACCTGAAGCGTGGTATTGACAAGGCGGTCGCAGCCGCTGTTGAAGCCATCAAAGGCATGGCAACTCCCTGCACCGATTCCAAGTCGATTGCCCAGGTCGGCACCATTTCTGCCAACAGCGACGAAGCCGTCGGCAAGATCATCGCCGAAGCAATGGACAAGGTCGGCAAAGAAGGCGTGATCACGGTTGAAGAAGGCAGCGGCCTCGAAAATGAACTCGATATCGTCGAGGGCATGCAGTTCGATCGTGGCTACCTGTCACCTTATTTCATCAACAGTCAGGAAACGATGTCGGCGGAACTGGAAGACCCGTACATCCTGCTGTGCGACAAGAAGATCTCCAATATCCGCGACATGCTGCCCGTGCTCGAAGCCGTGGCCAAATCCGGCAAGCCGCTGATGGTCGTTGCAGAAGACATCGAAGGTGAAGCGCTGGCGACCTTGGTGGTCAACAACATGCGCGGCATCGTCAAGGTCTCCGCGGCCAAGGCGCCCGGGTTTGGTGACCGTCGCAAGGCCATGCTGCAGGACATCGCGATCCTCACCGGTGGCACCGTAATCTCCGAAGAAGTGGGTTTGACCCTTGAAGGCGCGACCCTTGAAGATCTCGGCACCGCCAAGCGCATCAGCTCCACCAAGGAAAACACCACCATCGTTGATGGTTCCGGTGCCAAGGGCGACATCGAAGGCCGCATCAAGCAGATCCGCCAGGAAATCGAAGACACCACATCCGACTACGATCGCGAGAAGCTCCAGGAGCGGCTTGCGAAGCTGGCCGGTGGTGTTGCCGTGATCAAGGTCGGCGCCCCCACGGAAGTGGAAATGAAGGAGAAGAAGGCCCGCGTCGAAGACGCACTGCATTCAACCCGCGCAGCGGTCGAAGAAGGTGTCGTGCCCGGCGGCGGCGTAACTCTGGTTCGCGCCATTGATGCAGCCAAGAAAGCTAAAGGTGACAACGAAGACCAGAACGTGGGTATAGCGATTGCCACCCGCGCCATGTCCGCGCCGCTGCGGCAAATCGCCGGTAACGCCGGTGCCGAAGGGTCCGTGGTGCTCGACAAGGTCTCTGGCCTCAAGGGCAACCAGGGCTTCAACGCTGCAACCGGCGCATACGGTGACATGATCGCCATGGGGATTCTCGACCCGGCCAAGGTGACGCGTACTGCACTGCAGGCCGCTGCATCTGTCGCCGGTCTGATGATCACCACCGAAGCGATGGTCTCCGAACTGCCGGAAGACAAGCCTGCCGCACCGGCAGGTGGCATGCCTGACATGGGCGGCATGATGTAAGAAGCCTCGGCTTCCTGCTGCCAAAGGAAACCCCGGCTTCGGCCGGGGTTTTTGTTGGTACGCAGCGGGTTTCCCTTACGGGTTTTGCATTTGTCTTGGCACGCCCGGAGTCCTTTCGCTATAGTCGGGTTCATTAACAATAAGTCTATGCGTGGGGGACGATATGGACGCACTCGATTTCTTTTTCCGCTATCTGCACATCCTGTTCGGCATTTGCTGGATCGGGCTCCTGTATTACTTCAACTTTGTGCAGACGGAGTACATGAAGGTCGGCGAAGCAGCCGCCAAAGTGGATGTGTTCTCCAAGCTGGCGCCGCGCGCGTTGTGGTGGTTCAGGTGGGCGGCGATGTTCACCTTCATCACCGGGCTGTTGTTGCTGCATGCACGCATGAGCGGGTTGACAGTGGATATCGCTGTCGGCTCAATCATGGCAACGCTGATGTTTCTCAACGTCTGGCTCATCATCTGGCCGAATCAGCGCATCATCGTCAACTCGAACCAGCAGGTCGCAGCGGGTGGCCAAGCCGACCCCGGCGCCGCTGCAGCAGCGCCAAAAGCAGCGCTTGCATCACGAACCAATACCATGTTGTCCATCGGCATGCTGCTGTTCATGGTAACGAGCGCACATAAACAAACCGGCGCGCTCTCCGCCAAGATGACCGCGTTCATCGTCGCACTCGTCATCCTGGCAGCCATCGAGGGCAATGCGCTCTTCGGCAAACAGGGGCCGATGACCACGGTGAACGGTGTGATTGGCTGCGGCGCCGTGCTCGCCGCGGTGTTGTGGGGCGTGCTGACTTTCCTCTGATTCACAGCTCGCTGGTGCACATGAAGGGCCTGCCTCGCGCAGGCCCTTTGTTTTTTTCAGGTCGAGAAAAGACAATAGCAGCCCTTCGAACCAAACGGCCTGAGACAGACGACCATGGCAGAACGCAAGGACCCTTCGACTGGATCGCTGAGTACCGCGGGTGAACGCGACTATCGGCCCGAACGGCGTGCCGCAGCATCCTCGTCGGGCGGTGGTCGTGCTGACACCGGTGGCCGCGGCGGAATGGGTGTGAACATCACCCTCGCCGTGCTGTTTGTCGGCTTGCTTGCGGCGGGCTGGTTCATTCTTAACCAGAAACAGCTGCTCGATGACCAAAACACCATGCTGGTTGAGGCAGATGCGCGTATCAAAGTGCTGGAAGACCGGTTGCGCATGACGGATGAAACCTTGAGCGAAACCGGCGATCAGACCAACGAGAAGATGAGTTTCTGGGAGTCAGAAACGCGCAAGATCTGGGCGTTGGTCAAAGACAAGCTGGAGCGGCAGCTCAACCAAACCGTTGCCAATGTAGGAACGCTGCAAAAAACCGACGCCGCGATAGAGGCGCGTCTTCGGGAGCAGGGCGTACAGGTCGACAAACTGGAGCAGGGACTGGGACGGATACAACAGCTCACGGACCAGCTGGCCAGCATGGAACTGCAATTCCAGCAGGTGGTGGATTCGCAGCGTGACCTTGTTGAAAAGTTCAATACGCAGCAGAAGGGCTTGGGAACCATGCGCGACGATCTCAATCGCCGCATGCGGGAAAACGAAGAGGCCATTACAGCGATCGACGCATTCCGGGCGCAGATCAGCAATCGGCTGAATGCGCTGGAGCGCCAGCTCACGAGTCCGCCATTGAATTGACGCTCTAACGGTAGGCTTCTTTCGGATCAAAACTCGATCTGTGACCCAGTGCCGGCTGCATTCGTGCACCGGCGGGCATACTGCCAGCATCGAAGTCATTGGAAGACGCGATGCTCCCTGCGGACCGGCGCCCCACGATCTGCATCAATGAGAACCCTCACGGTTTTCTGGCTGACGTTGCCCGTCGCCAGGAGTGGCAGGTTCTGGGTCCCGATGAATCGCTGAGCGAAGAAAACCGCAGCAGCGTGGCGCTGGTTGTTCTCGACGACGACGGTGGTGCCGCTGCAGGCTCACGTATCCTGTTTCCACATGCGCTCTTTGTTGCGCTCGAAGCAGACTCCGACGCGGATATCCATGTTGCCCCGGGTGCGGGTGAAGATCAGTTACGCCAGTTGCTCAGGCATAGCGAAGCGCACTGGCGACGCAACCAAAAAGTTACCCAGCTTGCCACTGAAGTGGGTGTTCGCACGCAGCGCCTGCATCAGCTGTCCGAGATTGGCGCGCTGTTGTCCAAACAGATCGAACTGGACGCCCTGCTCGGGACGATCCTGACCGAAGCGCGGAAGATCGCCGTGTGTGAAGGTGGATCGCTGTATCTGCTCGATCACTCCGAGGAATTGCCAGCGCTGGTGTTCAAACTCGCGCAGAACGACGCGTTCGTGGTCCCCTTCGTAGAGACCCGGTTGCCGGTCACTCCTGCCTCCATTGCAGGTTATGTCGCCACGTCCGGTGAGGAACTGAACATCGGTGATGTGTACAGCCTCGACGGATCTCTGCCGCACCGCTTCAACCGGTCGTTTGATGACGAGATGGAGTATCGCTCACGGTCGATGCTGGTCGTGCTAATGCGTGATCACCGGAACGAAGTTGTTGGCGTGCTGCAGTTTGTCAATCGTTTGGATCGAAACAGCCAGCCGATCGAGTTCGATGGCGAGATAGCTGAAGTGCTTCGCGCGATCGCGAGCCAGGCTGCGGTATCGATCCAGCGCAACGCACTCGTCCGAAACATCAGCGAGCTGTTCGAAGGATTTGTTCGCGCGAGCGTGAAAACGATCGAACAGCGAGACCCGTCCACGAGCGGTCATTCATTCAGGGTTGCGGAATCTGCGGTGGCGTTGTTCGAACTCTTGCCGCAGTCCGGTAATGCCAGATTCTGCGATCTGGTGATCAAGCCGGATCAGCTGCGGGAAGTACGTTATGCCGCGCTGCTGCATGATCTCGGCAAGATCGGCGAGCGCGAAGCTGTGCTACTCAAGGCTAACAAGTTGAATCCGGACAGGCTCGGGATTCTGCGTTACCGGTTCGAGCTGCAGCGGGAGCGCTTGCGGCGGCGCGCGCTCGAAAAGCAGCTTTACCTGCTGCATCACGAACCCATGGACCTTGATGTCGCGCGTCGGCGTGTACATCGCGATCTGGAAAAACAGCTGTCCAGGCTGGATGACTTCTGGTCCTGAGTTCTTCGGGCCAACAGTCCAAATCTGCTGGAGGACGGCGACTTTCGTCATCTGCTTGAAGTACGGCAGGAGCGATTCCTCGACATCGACGGCACGTTTACGGGGTTGATTGAGGATGATGATCTGCTGGCGTTGTCGGTGCGTCGCGGATCACTGACGCCCAGCGAGCGCCGCGAGATCCAGTCCCATGTCGTTCACACCCGTGACTTCCTTTCGGTACTGCCGTGGCCGCCAGAACTTGCAAGCGTTCCCGTCATTGCCGGAACACACCATGAACGCCTGGATGGCAGCGGTCATCCGGAGGGGCTGATCGGTGATCAGATTCCGTTACCTGCTCGAGTCATAGCGGTGTGCGACATCTACGATGCATCGACAGCAATGAATCGACCTTACAAGTCGTCGATTTCACCCGAGCAAGCAGCGCCCACTCTCGAAGATTAAGCCCGGCGTGGGCTAATCGATACGGACATTGTGTCGATCTTTATCAGTGCCAAGCTGCACGAGAAGATCAGCCGGGCCAGCAACGGCTGAACCCGGTCGACTGACCCCGGTCACAACCACAGGTCGAGTACGGGGACGTCCACGAGGATGTCGCCGTCGTCCCATACTGCGCCTCTCTCGGTGATCTCGACGAGCACCCACTTGCCGATGCTTTCCCCTTCGCGCATCCGTTTGCCGTTCACGCTGACTGACCGTTTCGAGGGTTCACTGGTGTAAAGATGCGCTGTGTAGCTGAACGCCAGCAGAGGCTGTTGGGCCGACTCCGGTGCAGCCTGGAGGTGGAGCGGCGTTCTGGGCGGCGCAGCCACTTCATCCTGGGGTGGGATCTGATCGACTTGAGGTTGTAGATCAGGATCGTCTGCAGCATTTTGGGTTTCGCTGCCAGTTTGACGTTCTATTGGTTGGTACAAGGTGGTGTCGGAACCGACATCTTCAATTGAGGTGATCTCTCGTACAGCCGCTGGCAGCTGACGGGTTTGTACCTCTGCAGCTGCAGCGGTTTCGCGGGCCTCGAGGAAGAACCACTTGATGATGATGGCAACGGTCAGTGCAACGCCGGTTGCCGTCAGAATGCCAACCACAAGCCAGATTCGTTTTTCGCGGCGACGAACGCGATCAAAAGCCAATACGGCCGCTTCCGCAGGGACCGTCTCCTGTTGTTGTCGCTGGGTGGCTTCAACGATGAACGACATTTGGATCGGCGGCTTCTTGGGTTCCTGACTCAGGGGCTTTGGTCGACCGGTGTGCGCAGACTCGGAATCGGCCGGCTTGCATTGACACGCACTAACCTTACCCAAGTCATGGGCCCGGCGTTGGGTTCGACCGACAGAGCTTCGCGCTTCTGGAACTCAGCTAACGCATCTAACAATTCGTCGTCAAACACGTTGCTGATGGTATAGGAGATTGGACGACCAAGCGCGCGTTCCAGTCGGTCTCGCAGAATCACCACGCCGTCCTGCAAATCACCTTTTTTCAGGATGCCCTGGTAGAGCGGGGGTTGAGGCCAAAGAAAGCTGAAGTTCCTGAACCAGAGCGCCTTCAGATCTTCGGCCGATGCTTCAACCGTCTCGGTCCCAACCGCCAGCGTCATGCGCGTGGCATTGCCGTGGATCATGGCAACGTGAAAGGGGGCCTCCTGATCATCCTGCAGCTCGAGGATCACTGGCAGATCAAGGAGGTCGATATCTGACCAGGTACCGCTACGGGATGCGCAAAGAAGCTTTACCCGCTGCGCGAATTCACAGGGGGCGACGGCCTCATCACTATCGTACGCTACACCCCCGGTTTTAAAGAGTGCGGCGTACGAAATCCTTTGCAAGGCGCCGGCAGTGAGCGGTGGTCGCTGCACCGCGGTGCCTCGTGCCGCCACGTCCGAATGGGTCGGAAGCATCGGTTCTGGAAGCGCGAGTGGTTCTGATCCGGTTGCCTGTGCCTGTGCCGGTGCCTGTGCCGGTTCGCTGCTATCAGCCTGGCGGTCGACATCTGGCAACACCGGAGCCGTTCGCCCCTCTGCAAAAATGGCAGGTAAAAATCGCGCGGTCAGCAGGCCGACGAGTACCAGGGCGAGCACGCTGAGTGCGACTCCGAAGATGTTGCGCCAGGACCAAGTAGAACCGGTAGTTGGCAGTACTTCGAATACCGCGTGTTTCACGATGTTGGTGTCTACGTCGCGCAATCCGCGGGCAAACGCGCCGAGCAGTGCCCTGTCGGCGATGATGTTGATGAGTCGCGGAATACCGCCGGTCTTTTTGTGCAACACGCGTACAGCCGCATCGGAGAAGATGGAAGGGTGCCCTCCCGCCGTACTCAGCCGGTGGGCAACGTAGGCTTGGGTCTCAGCGGGATTCAATGGCCCGAGGCGATAGCGCGCGGTGATTCGCTGGGACAGCTGGCGAAGTTCCGGTCGGGCGAGCATCTCGTCCAGCTCGGGCTGTCCGATCAGAATGATGCGCAGCAATTTGCGCTCGTCGGTTTCCAGGTTGGTCAGCAGGCGAATTTGTTCCAGTACCACGGGTGCAAGAGTCTGCGCCTCATCGATGACGAGAACCGTACTGCGGCCCGATCGGTGTGCCTGTAGCAGGTAGCGGGTCAGCAGATCGATGTAATGCTTGATGGAAATGGTGATGTTGCGATCGTACTGGATTGCCAGTTCATCGCAGATGGATTCCAGCAATTCCTTCGCGGTGAGGCGGGGATTGAGAATGAAGGCGATATTCATGTTGTCTGGAGTGCCGCGAACGAGATTTCGCAGCAGTGTGGTCTTGCCCGTACCCACTTCGCCGGTGATGAGAACGAATCCGCCATGTGACAGCCCGTATTGAAGGTGCGACAGCGCTTCGTGGTGGCCCGCACTGAGGTACAGGAACCCCGGGTCCGGTGCGATTGAAAACGGCTCCCGACTGAGCCGGAAGTGATCGAGATACATGGCCTCAGGTCTGCAGGGCTGTATCGCGAGCCGACGAGGCGACCTGACTTACCGGCGGACTGCGATGATCGTGCAGCCGCTGGTCCTTGATTCGCCAGCGCTCGTCGATCCAGGCGGCCAACAATCGCCGCTGCTCGCGCTCGTCAGATTGGCCCGTGATTCTGGCAGGGATTTCAAGTGCATCGATGCGCACATCCACATGTGCGCACTTGCCCCGGAGGAACTCCCAGAATGTCGGTGCCTCACCCGGATAGGCGATGGTGATATCAATCAGCCGGTGCAGTGTGTCACCCATCTCGGCAATAACGTAGGAAAGTCCGCCCACCTTGGCGTTCAGGAGATGTCGATGGCTCGAATGAAGGCGCGCGTGTTTTTCCGCGGTGAACCGAGTGCCTTCAACGAAGTTCAGCAAAGTGGACGGGTAGAAGCGAAAGCGGTTGCAGGCCTTGCGGATGTTTTGCCGGTCAGCATTGCGCAGTTCCGGGTTCTTGGCGATCTGCTGCTTGGTGGCGCGTTGCAGATAGGGAAAACCCAGCACATACATGCCAATGCCGATGAACGGTACCCAGATGAGCTGCGCTTTGGTGAAGAACTTGATGGGCGGCAGCCGGTTCCAGAGCACACTTTGCAGGATGAGGATGTCGGTCCAGCTCTGGTGGTTGGAAATCACGAGATACCACTGGTCCGCGGACACCTCGTCGGCACCCGGCCAGTCAATTCGCATGTCGGTGGTACCAAGCACGCGGAAGAGCCAGCGGTTGAAGCCTGTCCAGAGGAACAACCATACTTCCATCCAGCGACGTAAGTGCACCCCGGGTTGGCCCGGGATCACCAGCGCGATCACTGCCATTGAAAACAAGGGAATGCACACCAGCACGGTGAAGACGATGATGGTCAGCAGGGTGATGATGCCGCGCAGCAACAACATGATGACGAGGTACACATCAGCCGGGAGGACAGGGAGTATACGGGGCGGACCATGACCCGCCAAATCGTCACGTGGCTCAGCTTCGTCGTGGTTTCTGCGGGTCTGGCAGGTTGTTCGACGATCGGCTACTACACCCAGGCGGCTGTCGGCCAAGGCAGGATCCTGCTCGCACGGCAGCCCGTCGAAGATGTCCTCGCCGATCCGGCGACATCCGCAAAGCTCCGGAGCCAGATCACCACCGCGCGGGCCATCACCGGGTTTGCGGAATCAGACCTGGGAATCCCGGTGTGCAATCGTTATTCCACCTGGGTCGCAACCGGACGCGATGCGGTGGTCTACAACGTGGTCGCAGCGCCCGAGTTTTCCCTGGAACCCTTGCGCTGGTGTTATCCCGTGGTGGGGTGCGTTCCCTATCGCGGTTATTTTGATCGCGGCAAGGCGGAAGCAATGGCATCCAGGCTCCGTGCCGAAGGTTATGACGTGCTCATTGGCGGTGTTCCGGCCTACTCGACGCTCGGCTGGTTCAATGATCCGCTGATGGACACGTTCATTCACTGGCCCGAAGGCCAACTCGCCAAACTGCTCATCCATGAGCTGACCCATGGCAAGGTGTGGGTGGAAGGCGACGCGATGTTCAACGAGTCGCTGGCCTCTTTCGTTGGTGATGTTGGAGCACGACTTTGGGTGACGGATAAGCCGCAGGCAGCGATCAAATATGAGGAGGCTGAATCGGCGGAGTCTGCCTTCACGGCGTTGGTCGAACAGCTTCGTAAGGCACTGATTGCGATATACGCCGATGTATCGGGTGACGCGGCCAAGAGATTGCAACGATCCGCAGCTATCGATGCGTGGCGCGCCTGTTACCGGCGCCATCGTGATGTGCTCGGTGGGGGGCGGTACGACCGCACCGTGGACACGCGGATGAACAACGCGTTTCTTGCGTCACGCGAGACCTATGACCGGCATATGCCGGCCTTCGCACAACTCTTTGTGGAAGAAGAGGAGAGTTGGCCGCGCTTTTTCACGGCGGTGGACCAACTTGCGAACAGGTCCCCTTCAGAACGTGCGGCAGAGCTGGACGCGCTTCGACGTCGTTCAGACGAGCAGCAGGTAACAGACCGTCGTGATGACAAGCGCGCCGATGAAGTTCACTGCGAGGCCCTCTCGCGCCATAAAGCTCGTGGTGAAGGTTCCGGTTGAGAACACCACGGCATTGGGCGCAGTCGCCACTGGCAACATGAACGCGCACGAAGCACTCATGGCCGCCGGGATCATGAAGAGCACCGGGTCGAGGTTGGCGGCAACCGCTGCCGTCGCCAGTATGGGCATCAGCAGCGTGGTGGTTGCCGTGTTGCTGGTGGTTTCCGTGAGAAACGTTACGGCAAGGCAAATGCAGGCGATGATGCCCAAGGTCGGCAAGACGGAAAGCCCGGACAGTGCTGAACCGATGCTCGTCGATAAACCGGAACTCTGGAAAGCGTTGGCGATGGCGATTCCCGCACCGAACAACAGCAGCACGCCCCAGGGAATCTCCTTGGCGGTTTCCCAGTCGAGTAGCCGCTCACCCTGGCCGTTGGGAATCAGGAAGAGTGAGATGACACCTAGGAACGCGACCATCGCATCGTTTGCACCCGGCAGATCGAACCACACACTCCAGCCGCCGAACGGTTCACTGCGGGTCACCCAGGCCATGGCCACGATGGCAAAGACCGTGAGCACGCGACGCTCCGGCGATGTCCACGACCCCATCTCAGGCAACTCGTACTTGCCTCGATAGTCCAGGTTTCGCGTGAGCCACAACCACACTAATGGCACCATGATCAGCACCACGGGCATCCCTACCCGCATCCAGTCGGTAAACGTAAAAACCTTGCCGGTGGTCTGCGTGTAGACCCCCATGAACACCAGGTTGCCCGGGGTCCCCACCGGAGTCCCGATACCACCGATCGAGGCCGCATAGGCAATACCCAGAAACAGGGGTGCGGCAAGTTTTGGGTCCGGGCTCTTCTCCACCAGAGCGAGCGCAATCGGCAATAGCATCAGTGTCGTCGCGCTGTTGGATATCCACAGGCTGATCAGGCTTGAGGCGGCCATAAAGCCGAACACGACCATGCGGCTGCTGCGGCCGCCGGAAAGGCGCACCATGCCAAGTGCCAGGCGGCGGTGTGCGCCGCTGCGGGCGAGTGCGGTCGACAGCAGGAATCCACCCATCAACAGGAGTACCAGGGAATTGCCATACGCCAGCGCTACGTCCTTTTCGGTGATAACACCGAGCAACGGCAACAAAGTGAATGGCACGAGTGAGGTCGCAGGAATCGGAATGGGTTCGAAGATCCACCAGACGACGCACAGCAGTGTCACGCCGAGGGTGTTGGCGGTGGCCAGCTCCCAGCCGAACTGGAAGCGGAGTAACAAAGTCACAGACAATGCCAGTACGGGACCGGCGATGAGGGCGATGCGTGAAACGCTCACAATGGTTGGAACCGGCTCGGGAATGCGGGCGAAGACTAAAACGAAAGTAGTGGAGCCTCAAATCAGCACAAGACGCCCCTGTTGTGAGCCGCTGACAATCCACCCGCAGCCGATACTGCGAGTCGGAGCGGTGCCGTCGTGACCGGGTCGTTTTATTGGTATGACTTGGAAACATCCGGGACCGATCCGCGCTGGGACCGGATCGTGCAGTTTGCGGGCTTAAGAACGGACCACGAGCTGAACCCGATCGGTGATGAGTTTGTCACCGACGTGATCCTGCCGGACGATGTTCTGCCGGATCCCCGGGCCTCATGGATCACCGGGATCACACCGCAACGCACGCACGGTGGGCTGTCTGAGTGGGATGCGATTGGTCGGATCCTCGCGGCGATGTCTGTCCCCGGCACCTGCGTTGCTGGTTACAACAGTCTACGGTTCGATGATGAGTTCATCCGCTTCACGCTGTTTCGTAATCTTCGTGATCCGTATGGGCGCGAGTATCGTGGCGGCAACTCGCGCTGGGACATCATTGATCTGGTACGTGCAACTGGTGCGTTGCGACCTGAAGGTATTGAGTGGCCAAAGGACGCAGACGGCTGGCCGGTTTACCGTCTCGAAGAACTGGCGCGCGCCAATGGTCTGGAACACGGGTCAGCCCATGATGCGTTGTCCGATGTCAGGGCGACTGCGGCGCTGGCGCGGCTTATCCGTACGGCGCAACCCAAGCTCTTTGACTACTACTTGGATTCCCGGGACAAGAAGGGTGTTCGCAAACTGCTTGAGCCTTTTGCCCAGCGGCTCTGCGTGCATGTTTCCGGGATGTACCCAAAGGAGCGTTATCGGGTAGCGCCGGTGCTCTCGATCTGTCGCCATCCGGTCAACACGAATTCCATCATCGTCGCCGACCTCGGCAGTGACATCGAGCCACTCATCCGAGGCGACGAGACTGATCTTCGCAAGGCGCTCTTCACTCCGGGCAACAGCGACCGGCCACCGTTGAAAGAAATCCGGCTGAACCGTTGCCCATTCGTTGCCGACATTAGTGTGCTGACCGAGGCAAACCTCGAGCGGGCGCAGATCGACATGGCGACGGTGAACAGCCGCAAGCGCCGCCTGGCACAGCCGGCCATCCTGCAGAAGATCGGCAGGCTGTTCGCAGATCCGCGGACGATGAAATCGGAAGACGTGGATGCCTCCCTCTATGACCGGTTCATCCAGGATGAGGACAGAAGCCGGTGTGACCAGTTTGTTGGCGAGGTCAATGCGGGGAAGTGGCCGGACCTGGATTTTCGCGACAAGCGGCTGAAGGAGCTCGTAAGGCGCCTCAAGGGCAGGTCGTTTCCTTCGTCCATGACGGATCCCGAGCAGAAGAGCTGGGCAGAACATGTCCGGGAGCGGCTGACAGCCGCCAAAGCACCGTGGCGAACGCTCGCTGATTATGAAGCGGAAATCGAAGCCATGCGGGCAGAAGGCCTTTCGGCCGCCCTGCTTGACCAGCTCGCTGCTCACGGCGACAGCCTGAAAACGCTTTATCTCTGAGGAGGGCAGGCGTTTCGGGTTGTTCCCGGCGAGCAGGGAGACGTGATTGGCCGGTTCTCCATCCACGCCAGAAAAGCGTTGTAGCTGCAACGCCCGGGGTCGTAATCGATGTCAGCGGCTGGATTCAGCACTACACCGATGCGCCACTATTCCGCATCCTTGACGGATTCCGCGGCAACAAGGTTGTCCGCCCAAGGATAGTCTCCGGCTGAGTAGTCCTCAGGCGCATCGGTGTAGCTCATGAGTACGCAGCCTTGAGGCACCGCCAGAAGAATATCGTCAGCTACCCCCAGTTTTTCAGCGTCAGCGACACTCCGGTGAATGTCCTTCGGTCCAAAAACCAGAATGCGTATGGCACTGCCATCCGCGCGGAGCATGAGAAATCCGGTCGGATCGTCAATGAGGTAGTCCTCGACGATGTTGTGTTTCTGCATGACTCGCCGTATGGCTCTGGCTACATCACGATCGAGCAGGAAAAGGGGTGGATCGAGTGCCAGGGTATTGATGAGCGTGGCGGTGTGCTGGGTGAAGTAGTCATGCTGCAGTTCTTCGGAAAACGCCAGGATGTCGCTGATGGAGTGGCTGGTGTTCTTCGGGATGAAGCGGTTGATCAGTTTGGCGTTGAATGCCTGCACCGCGATTTTTTCATCGGCAACGCCGGTGAGCATGGCCTTCTGAATGTAGGGGTCAGTCAGTTCCGAACAGAATTCAGGCCCGTTCATGAGTGGCATCGAATAGTCCACCATGACTACGGAATTACGCGCAAAACGCACGAGGTGGTTGATCTCCTGTTCGATTATGGTGATGTCCAGGGTCATCGAGCGATTGCTCGTGCGGTCCCGCGAGTGCACGAAAGACCGGTCAACCAGTGGTGCCAGCGGTGGCGGGTGGTTGAGGAACTCGAGAGCCCGCTCCGGCTCAGCGAAAAGGCGATAAGCCCAGTGCGTCGGTAGTTCGAGATCGAGGCTTTTCAAAAAGCTCTCATCGTCATCGACGAAGATGACCATGGTTGGATGAAAGTACGGAGCTAGCGTGAATGACATGTTTTCGCCGGTCAGTTACTTCAGGAGATCGATCAGCGCCTGTTTCTTCGGCTGCGAGAGGCGCCGGAACAGGCGCACGATGAGTTGTTCTTCTTCGATCAACGCCCTGCGGAAGAGCGCATCCAAGGGCGCTTGCAACGGCGGCTCTATGCGGCTAGTTTCCGCCTCCCCGGCAGGCCACTGAAAGTCTGTTCGAGGCGCGCGACGATATCGGAGTTGATACTGCGCCGGTGCGAGATCGAAGCCTCAGCGAGCCGATCCCGCATTTCCGCCGGCAGTCGCACTACAAACCTGTAGGGTTTCAACTTGTCGGAGTCGTCGCTTTCTCCCTCCCGCATCGGGAGCCCCGGGTAGCGCGGGTCGTAGACTCTCGATGTCATCGGCGTTGCCCTCCCCAAGGCATTTAGGCATGGTGACAGTCCACCGACAAGCGCGATGTCAGGGTGATATCAGATGGGACCGATCCAGCGTGGCAACATCCGGCTTGCAGCAACTCTGCTCCTGCTGCGTGATGCTGCGGAAGGGCCAGAAGTATTCATGGTCAAGAGGCCCGGGAGTGTGGTCTTTCCGGATCTGCATGTGTTTCCGGGCGGCAAGGTCGATGACGGTGATCATCTCGAACCTGCCTTTGCGGACATCGAAGATGAGTTTGCCTCCAGACACCTAGGTGTCTCTGCTGGCGGCCTTCGTTGCTGGGTCGCTGCCATTCGGGAGTGTTTCGAAGAGGTCGGCGTCTTGCTCGCCTCACGTGACGGCCGATTGCTCGATTTTGAAGATCCGGAAGAACGTGCCCGGTTTGCTGTTTACCGGGCGGCGGTTGCAAGCGGTCGCATGACGTTGCCGGAGCTCTGTGTGAAAGAAAACCTGGTGCTCGCCTGCAGCGCACTCACCTATTTTTCCCACTGGTTGACTCCACCTTCTGTCGAGAAGCGTTTCGACACACGCTTCTTTGTGACCACCATGCCGCGCGGGCAACATGCGCTTGCCGATACGGAAGAAACTGCGGACTCGGACTGGATTACGCCGGCGCAGGCGCTGCATCGCCGGGCGCTCAATGAGTGGCAGATGATCCACCCCACTTGGATGACACTGGATGTCATCCGCAACTATCCGGACGTCGGCACTATCTTGAGTGCAGTTGCCGCTGAGTCCCACCTGCCGGTGCTGACACCAGATCTGAACGGTCACGGAATGCAGTCTCTGCGCTGATACTTGATGCTCATGATGGCTACGACCCAACCTGCACTTTGTATCCGCGGGCTTGTCAAAACCTATCGTGATGGCGCGGAGCAGCGAACTGTTCTGCAGGATGTGGGATTTGATGCATTCCCCGGTGAGTGCATCGCGCTATGGGGCCCAAGTGGTTCGGGAAAGTCCACGCTCCTGAACATCATCGCCGCGTTGCAAAGTGCGGATGCAGGACGGGTGGAGGTCCGGCCGATCGACGCGGATATCGTGATCCCGGTACAGTCGCTGCGAGCCGCTGAAGCGACCCGTTATCGGCGACGGCACGTGGGTTATGTTTTCCAGTTTTTCAATCTGGTGCCAACCTTGACGGTGGCCGAGAACATCCGCCTGCCTCTGGCGTTGAACAGTCTCGATAAGCTCTGGCCGGAAGCGCTCGCCCGCCTTGATCGACTGGGGCTCAGCGATCGGCTCGGAGCGTTTCCGGATGCACTGTCAGGTGGTGAGCGTCAACGGGTAGCGATTGCCCGCGCGCTGGCGCATCGTCCTTCCCTTGTGCTTGCCGATGAACCCACCGGAAATCTCGATGCGGCCAACACCGCGATGGTTGCTTCCATGCTCTTCGAGGTTGCGCGTGCGGAAGGCGTGACACTGCTGCTCGCCACTCATGATGCGTCTCTTGCCGGTCGTGCCGACCGGCGTGTCGATCTCACCGGCACCCGGTAGCAGTGGCGATGGTGGGGGCAATGCGACTGCTGGTGCTTGGCATGCTACGTTTCATGCGCGGCGCGCCAGGTTCCGCCCTGTCCGTGTTTGCAGGCATCCTGATTGGCATCGTGTCGATTACAGGGGTGCACATTCTCGGTGAACGAATCGGTGCATCCATGCAGTCTGCGCGGCCACCGTGGCTCGAAGGCGTTACCCACGTCGCCTCCCGAAGCGAACTGAACGTTGCCGACTATGCAGCGCTGCGAAACGTTTGGCGCGCCGGTGCAATGCCACAGGTCACTGGCCTCGTTCCCGTGCATGAGTTCGTGATGGCCGACGGCGTGCGGGTGGTTGGTACCGACTGGGTCGAGGTCTTTGATCTATCCGGCGCCAACATCGGACAGAGCGCGTTTGGGGCCGACGGAAATCTCGAAGGATTCCCCGCGATCACCCTTGGCCTTGAACACTCCAAGGGTTCGACGTTCACCCTCGCCGGTATACCACTTACCGTGATTGAGCGGCGTGATGCCGCAGACGGCCCACGGATGGTGTTCGTGGATATTGCAACGGCCGTAGAAATATCCGGACGCGATCCGGACCAGCTCGATGCGGTGTTCCTGTCGCAAGAGTCCGCCTGGGCGGACCTGGCGCTGATGCTGGAAAAGCTGATGCCGGGTATCTCCGCGGGGTTACCCGCCTCGCCTGAACCGGTGATCCCCGGATTCGAGGTACATCCAGTGGAAGCGGAGCTTGCAACTGAGGGTCTGATACGCGCGGTCCTGTTCAACCTCGGTGCGCTCGGTTCGTTATCCCTGCTGGTTGCGCTTCTACTCATGTACCAGACCGCGACCGTGTGGCTGCGCCGCCAACAACCGGTTTTCAGGTCGCTTTTTGAAGTCGGAGTACCCCAACGGTTGTTATCTGCTGCGTTTTTGATGGCGCTACTTCTGCTCGCAGTTCCGACCATTCTGCTGGGGTTGTTGTGTGGAGAACGGCTGGCAGCGCTGTTGCAGGCGGTGGTACTCGGCACCGATGCGGCTCCGTTTGTTTTTCCAGGCGCAGCCGTCAGCGCCAAAGGGTTTGTGTGTGGTATTGGTGTGGCGGTGATCGGTGGATCCATTGCCTGGTGGCGCGAATGGTCAACATCCACAAGTGGTTCTGTAAACGGGAGTGGCGTCGCGCGAATTCTCGTGATTCTCCTCGCTGTGGTCGGTATCTCGGGCTGGGTCTTTGATGCACCGGGGCTCACAGGAATTTTTGTCAGCATCTTCTGTATTTCGCTGCTCGCTGCGTTCGGTGCCATGCCGTTGCTAAAACGACTGCGGGCAAGAACCAATAGGCTCAGAGGGCCGCTCTCTGCGAGGCTCGGTCTGCGTGAGGCTGCGTGGTTTCCCGAGGATCTCGGGGTTG
>VGVE01000016.1 GCA_016874135.1 Gammaproteobacteria bacterium
CCACTTCGTATACGTGCGGCAGTAGAAAAGCAGTCGCACGATCTGCGCCCACCATTTTACTTGCCACAGATGGGGGCCGTCAGATTCGACACTCTGGGAAATCAGGCGTTCGAAGAGGCCGATGTCCACCGCCGGAAGGATCTCCGTTTCGCTGGTGGTTCCGAATTCCTGTTCGAGGGTTGCGCGATAAGCCTTGAAATTGTCTGGCGCTTCGAAAACGTAACACTGGTCCCATTCACCTAAGAGGCGCCAGGAACCGAGAACCTTCGCTTCCCAGCGTTCGAGTACGTTGCAAATGGTCGTCGCACGCGCCGGATCCTCGCGCATGGCAGCGAGGCCACTGGAATGGTCGCGCATGAGGAGAACGTATTGCGGCACGGATCAGCTCCGCTGTTGTTTCTGTTTTATTTTTTGGGAGTGGGTTGAGTCATCATGTCGACATACTGATCGATGCCAATGGCAGGCAGTGTCGTGACCTTGATGGTGCCCCGAGCGCCGAGTTCTACGGCGATGCGGGCCATCACTTCGTTGGAAGGTGCTTCGATGATGTTGACGAAGTCGTAGCCTCCGAGCACAGCGTACTGGCCCGTCACGCGGGCGCCCATCCCTTCGAGTTCCTTGTTGACCTCACGCAGTCGTTCGGGCCGTTCCTTGAGGGTTTTGCGTCCCTCGTCCGTCAGCGTGCTGAGCATGATGTAGGTGGCCACGTCTGTATTCCCCCTTTGTCGCTCTTTATTTTTACCCTTTGGATCCACGCCGCTACGGAAACGATGGTGCGCCAATGAACTGCCTCTGACAAGAAATCACATCGCAAGTTGGCGGCGGTTGGTGTTGAGGTGAGGTTGAAGCGGAAAACGATTGAAGCGAGTTGCGTGGACTGATTTGTGAGACCGGTGGCCACAAGATTGGGAGTATTGCAGCGCAACATCCGGTTGACCCGGTCCGGGACATTGGCGAGACTCAGGTTACACACGAGTGACAGCCGGGCGGTAAAGATGGCGGCGGAAGTGCTGGCGGATTCGGACAGATCCCGAAGGGGGGATGTCGCGATGGAGTCACCTCCGACTTTTGCATCATCCCAGCCTTCGTCCGGACGCCCCGCGCTTTTCAATTCCCTGTTCGAGTTGCCGCGGGTGCTCTTTGAGGCCACGTTGCTCGGTGTCAGCTGGAGCGTATTGCGTGCCCAGGCTCCGAAGGGCGACGGGCACCCGGTCATGGTTCTGCCCGGATTCATGGGCGGCGATGAGTCCACACTCCTGCTGCGGCGCTTCCTGACCTCGCTTGGCTATCAGGTATTGCCTTGGCTGCAAGGTCGCAATCTCGGTCGACCGGAATTGCTGGAAGGCGCGATGCGGCGTTTCTATCGGGCTTGGCAAGCGTATGAGACGCCTATCTCGCTGGTTGGGCAGAGCCTGGGTGGCGTGTTCTCGCGGGAGATCGCGCGCCAGTTTCCAGAGGCCACCCGTTGTGTGATCACGCTCGGCAGCCCGTTCGCAGCTACAGAACATGGCAATACCAATCCGTTGGTGGCGAAACTTTTCGAGCAGATGTCCGGGCTTTCCGTGGAAGAGATGCGCGCCCGATTTGGGGCGACGGACCCGAGGGCTCCGCTCGCCATGCCTGCAACTGCCATCTACAGCCGCCAGGACGGTATGGTTGCCTGGAAGACCTGCATCGATCTTGACAGTGATCGTACCGAGAACATTGAAGTGCTTGGCAGCCACAGCGGCATGGCCGTGGCGCCTGACGTTCTTCATGTGGTCGCGGACCGGCTCGCGGAACATCCAGTAACCTGGAAAAAGTTCGATCGTGCACAGGGTTTGAGGTGCCTCGTCTATCCAAAGCCTGCAACCCTAAGTTGATTCGACCCGTTTTCTCCCTTCGCAGGTGACTCCCGCGCGCGGTCGATGCATGCTGCACCGAGGACCCCGTCTAACTCGGTAAGAGTCCACGTCGATATTCACAAGGCATGCGGCGCCTGGGGCGTTGCGGCCGCTGCGGCTGATCACATGCACAAACTAAAAAAGTATCCCAACCGACGCCTCTATGACACGACGGCCAGCCGTTACGTCACCATGGAAGATGCGCGTGACCTGATCGTGCGCGGCGAGAGCATCGAAGTGACCGATGCCAAAGATGGCAGCGACATCACCCGTTCGGTACTCCTGCAGATTCTTGCGGAGCAGGAAGCGGAAGGGCATCAACCGATCCTCACCAACCGGGCCATCGAACAGATCATCCGCTTCTACGGTGATCGCATGGGCGGTGTGGTCTCGCGCTACATTGAACAGAGCATCGTTTCGTTCCTGGACCACCAGGAGCAGTTCCGCTCAAATCTGCGGGCGCTCAGCGAGATGAACCCGCTTAATCTGATGCGGCAGGCCTTTGAGGCGCCCTTTCGGCCACGGGGTGCGGACACACGCAAACCCGCGCCTGAAGAGCCACCACCGGATATCGATGACATGGAACCCCCTGAGTCCGGCAAGCCGCCACCCGGGTGATCGTCGTAAAGAGAAGACAAGAACACTGTGCAGCGTGGGCGTGAACGACGAAGTAGGGCTTGATGGAGGGGGGAGTTATGGAAGACCGCACATTCACTGCCAGTGACGGCCATATCGTCGCGGCATATGGATGGGATCGCGCCGATCCGGTGGGGATCGTGCAGATCGCCCACGGCATGGGTGAACATGCGAAGCGTTATGCGCCGGTTGCAAAGGCACTGAATGCGGCGGGGTATGCCGTGTTTGCCACGGACCATCGTGGCCACGGCGGCACCGCCACCACACCACTCGGCTGGATGGGCGGCGATGGCTGGAATCGCGCGCTCGCAGATACTTTCGAATTCGGACTGAAACTCAAGGACCGTCATCCGCAGAAGCCCCTGGTGCTTCTTGGCCACAGCATGGGCTCCATGCTGGCGCAGCAGTTTATTACCCGTTACGGGGCGTCAATCGACGCGTTGGCGCTCTCCGGTTCACCGGGATTCAAGAATGCGTTCGGAAGGATCGTGCCGAAGATCATTGCCCGCATCGAGTCGTGGCGACAGGGTCCGGATCAAGCCAGCACACTGCTGCAGTCCCTGCTCTTCGGCAACTCCAACAAGCCGTTTGAGGGGCCCGCCAACACAGGTCCAAGCAGCATGGGGTTTGAGTGGCTGTCACGCGATCCGGTGGAAGTAAAGAAATACGTGGACGATCCGCTCTGTGGCTTCGTACTGACCACTGGCTCGCTGGTTGATCTTTTCGCCGGCGCCGCTGCGGCGCAAAGTGCGCCTTGCATCGCCGTTATCCCGAAGTCGTTGCCGGTGTACTGCTTCGCCGGCAGCGAGGACCCGGTACATACTGGCAAAGGGGATATCGAACGGATGCTGGGGATGTGGCGCGCCGCCGGCATGAATCATATCGAGCATCGCTGGTACGAAGGTGCGCGCCACGAAGTTTTTAACGAAACCAATCGCGACGAGGTCGTGCGTGATCTTGTTGCCTGGCTGAACAAGGTAACGGCAGGGTGAGGACATGGGCAGCATCGCAGTACTCGGACTTGGCAACTTCGGCACGGCGCTCGCACGCAACTGGCTGCAGGCGGGTCATACGGTGCGTGGCTGGACGGTTGAGCAGGAAGTTTATGAAAGCCTGCGCGACACATCGATCAATTCCAAATACCTGCCAGGGATCGTGATGCCTGGTATGCAGGTAACCATGTCGCTGGTTGAAGGGGTGCGAGGTGTCGAGATCATCGTGCTCGCCCTGCCGTCCGGTGTGGTGCTTTCAGTGGTGGATGATCTGGTTCCGTTGCTCAGCCCATCGCAAGCGTTGATCGACCTCGCCAAAGGGCTGGCGGAAGGAGACCGCCTCATTTCGGACGTCATCGAAGACAAACTGCATGCTGCGGGTAAAAAAAATCTGCTCTGCGTGATGATGGGGCCGACGATTGCACCGGAGCTCGCCAATGGTGTGTACACCACCGCATTGGTTGCAAGCCGGCATGGCGCAGAGGCGCGGCGCCTGGCGGCATTGCTGACGACCAAGACACTCAAGCTCGCCCCCGCGGCCGATCCGCTCGGCGCGGAGTACTGGGGCGCATTCAAAAACGTGATTGCGCTCGCCTGTGGTGTCGCGGACGGGCTCAAGCCGAGTGGCCTCGGTGGTGACAACCTGAAGGCTGCCATCTTCACAGCGGGATATCGCGAAGCGGTTGGCCTGCTGCCCAAACTCGGTGCCGACCCGGCAACAGCGCTGACGGCAGCGGGCATCGGTGATCTTTTTGTGACTGCAACCTCACCTCATGGCCGCAACCGGGAAATGGGTGAGCGTCTGGGCCGGGGTCAGAGCCTCAAGGAGGCGCAGGGATCTATGGTGATGGTGAGCGAAGGGGTGCGTGCGGCCCGCATGTTCCGTGATGTCTGTGGCAGGGCGGGTTACCCGGCACCGTTTGTGGCGGCGGTCTGTGCTTTGCTCGATGGTGAACTGAACGTGGACACCTTTCTGGAAGCGATTGCGACGGCGTAATCCGGGCGATCAGACTTGGCGGCCACCACTGGCTACGCAGGCGGCCATCGTAGGTTTCGAAACGTAGATTTTGGTTTTCCAGTAGTCCGCGTGTTTGGTGGTCAGACAACGCCCGTCCATCGTTTTCTTGACTGGCGACGCCGGTTGTTTCGTTGATGCTTCAAGGCCAGGACTCATTACCAGGCCCGCAACGAAGAGCGCCAGCGTGAGGGTCAGAGCCCTTTTGAACGGGGGGTTCGCTGGTGCGGGTCGGATTCCCATCTCGGCCTTCTCCTCGATCCGGCTTGGCCAGTTGGGATTTATACCCCAGCGGCGAGTTCCATTGTGCCCCTGTGTTCCTTTCGCAAATGTGAACCAGCCCGCGTGAACGTGCTGGTCTATGGTTTGTTCATGCGACAGCTAACCGAACATCCCGACAGTTTCGGTAAAAAATGCTCTGGTAGCATAGTCGGGCCGGATCACCACAGCATGATGCGCGCGGGATAACGCCGGCCATTCAGGACAGCAGCTGATGAACACTCTATGGTCTGCATACGAAGGCCATCAGCACTACGACGAGCTGATCGGGGACGATGGTACGCCGCGCCGGGTTGCGGTGCCGCTCGTCAATCATCTCCAGGCCTTGTCCGAGCGCGGCCTTACCTCGCGGCAGGCAGCGGCAGATCGGGCCATCATGGAGATGGGCATCACCTTCACCGTTTACGCAGACGGCGAGAACATCGACCGGGCCTGGCCGCTCGACATCATTCCCCGGGTCATTCCGCTCACCGAGTGGACACGCATCGAAGCCGGGCTTAAACAACGACTGCGTGCACTCAATCTGTTCATCGACGACGTCTACCACCAGCAGCGGGCGCTGAAAGAAGGTATCGTTCCCGAACACGTTATCAAGAGTTCACGCGACTATCTGCCGCAGGCGATGGGCGCGAACCCGAGACACGGTGTGTGGGCCAATGTGTGCGGAACAGATCTGGTGCGAGACGGTGACGGCAGGGTGTACGTGCTCGAAGACAACCTGCGGGTCCCTTCTGGCGTTTCCTACATGCTGGAGAACCGCAGCGTAACCAAGCGGGTTTTTCCTGAACTCTTTCGCGATCAACGTATCCGGCCCGTGGATGCCTACCCGTCACAGCTCTTCGACATGCTGGTCTCGCTGTCTCCTCGTCCGGGAGATGATCCGGAAATCGTTGTGCTTACGCCCGGTATCTACAACTCAGCGTATTTTGAACACGCATTCCTGGCGCAGCGCATGGGTGCGGAACTGGTGGCGGGCAGCGATCTCATTGTGCTGGACGATGACTGTGTGTACATGCGCACCATCGAGGGACTACGCCGTGTCGATACGGTCTATCGGCGCATCAATGACACGTTCATGGACCCGGAAACGTTTGACAAATTTTCCATGCTGGGTACGCCGGGACTCTTTCGCGCCTGGTACCGGGGTAACGTCGGTATCGCCAATGCTCCCGGTTCAGGTGTTGCCGATGACAAGGTGATCTACAGCTACGTGCCTGACCTGATCCGCTTTTACCTTGCTGAAGAACCGATCCTTCCCAACGTCCCCACATGGCGCTGTTCAGAACCGGAAGCGGCGCGTTATGTTGACGCACACCTTTCTGAACTTGTTGTAAAACCCGCCAACGAATCCGGTGGCTACGGCATGCTCGTGGGTCCTCACGCTTCGCGTCAGGAAATCGAGGCCATGCGTGGGCAGGTTCGCGCCAACCCGCGCAACTACATCGCGCAGCCGACGTTGTCCCTCTCCACCGTACCCACAGTTTGTGATGGCGTGATCGAACCTCGCCACGTGGACCTGCGGCCATTCATTCTGCAGGGCGCGCGCATGGCGGTGACTGCAGGCGGGTTGACCCGGGTCGCCCGGCGCAAAGGCTCGCTGGTGGTCAATTCCTCCCAGGGTGGTGGCAGTAAGGACACCTGGATCGTGGAGGATCAGTGATGCTCTCGTCGATCGCCGGCCGGTTGTACTGGGTGGGTCGCAATCTCGAACGGGCGGAAAATACCGCCCGGCTCATCAACGTGTTTTCAGATCTGCTGCTCGATCTGCCGAAAGATGCGCCGGTGAGCTGGCACAACCTGATTCGGATCAGCGGCAGCCAGACGGGATTTTCACAGCAGCGCCAGACACCCCTCGCGACGGCAGCGCCTCGTTACCTCGCGGCATCTGCGGACAACGGCAATTCCATCCTGAGCACGATCCGCATTGCGCGCGAGAACATGCGCACCTTGAGAGACGTGGTACCCCGGGAATCCTTCGAGTCGGTCAATGATCTGTTCCTTTACGCCAACAAGAAGCTTGGTGGCGCATCACTGCGGCGAGTCACCTATCCGGTGCTCACGGAGATCATCCGCCACTGTCAGCAGATCGGTGGTCTCTTCTCCGGAACGATGAGCCGTGGACCCGAATACGAGTTTCTCTTGCTCGGCCGACATCTTGAACGTGCGGACATGACCACACGGATTCTCGACGTCGCCGGTGAGCTGCTCGATCAGGGTGATGAAACCGTCAACGACTACGACACCATACTGTGGGTCAGCGTGCTCCAGTCAGCTTCTGCCTATCAGATGTACCGCCGTTCCGTGCGCAGCCGCGTTACGCCGGTACGCGTGGTGCACTTCCTGCTGAGCGACCCGGACTTTCCGCGTTCGGTGCGGCACTGCCTGGCGCAACTGCAGTATTCGAGTCGGCGACTGCCACGTTTCCCGGCGCCGGTTGATGCTGTTCGTCGCCTGCTCGGTCGCATGGATGCGATGACTCTGCGCAAGCTGGTCAGATCCGAACTGCATGCAGCACTGGACGATTTCCAGCGTGAATTCATCGGCATTCACCAGGCGATTGAAAATACCTGGTTCGAGCCCTACGACGTCAAGGTAAACCCCGCACTCGACCAGAGCTGATGGCGGGCGCCCGGCTTGACCTGTGCAGGTGAGCGCCTCAGAGTCGCGTCCCGTGCCACTCGACCCTGCTTCGTGCAGCACCCGACCCCGTGAGGGATCCTGATGAACTACAAAGCGCTTGCCATTGATCTCGACGGCACGCTGCTCACTGGTGATGACCTGCCTGCCGAGAACATCCGCGCGGTCCGTGCGGCCAGGGATCGGGGAATGCGGATCATCATTGCCACAGCGCGCTGGTCGCACTATGCGCTGCGTGTGGCCAGGGCACTTCAAATCGAAGGGCCGGTGATCGCCTGTTCGGGGGCGCAGGTGCATGACGCAGCGCTTGGTCGAGACATCTTTGATGAGCGGATTCCCTTGCCGTGTGCTGAGACGCTCTATGCCATCTGTAACGCGGAGCGCTGTATCGCCACGGTAACAGTGGATCAGCGGGTGCAGTTGAAACTCGAGGGTGATCCCGCGACGGAACTGGATCCGGAATTCCAGCCGGTGCGTTCCCTTGTTGCGGATGCCGGCAACCTGCCGCGGGTGGCAGCCATCCAGGGAACCCGCTGCAACCAGCGTATTCGCTCTGAACTCGAAGAAGCCTTCCGTGAATCAGTCAACGTCTTTGATTCCATTGGCCCGACCGGAAAACTGGTGCTGACACTCACTGGAAAGTCTGCGAGCAAGGGGCTCGCGCTGGAAGCCGCCTGCAGGCATCTCGGCATCAAAACCTCCCAAGTGGTGGCCTTTGGTGATGCGGAGAATGATGTTGAGATGTTCCGTCGCGCCGGTGCATCGGTCGCCATGGAGCAGGCGGATGAAAGGACGAAATCAGCAGCAACGTGGGTTTCGCTGCGTAATGACCAGGCAGGTGTCGCCCATGCGATTGACCGTCTGCTGGCGCGGGGAGGATTCTGATGCGCCCTCAGTTCACTGCTTTGTTGAGGAGTCTGCTGGTCTGCCTGTGCCTGCTGTTCGCGCAGGCCGCGACTGGTAACAGTCTTGATCCGCGTCTTGGTCGGGCGGATGTTGCACGCCAGCGCGCGGATGCGGCAGAAGGTGCGCTGCTCGCACCCGGTGTATACAAACGCGGCATGGACGCTTTCAATCGTGCCAAGGAGCTCGTCGGTGATGAAGGCAATCCTGAAAAGATCCGTGAAAGCCTAATGATCGCCATCGACCGGTTTGCGGAAGTGGAAGAGTTGAGTCTGCGCGCTCGAGAGGTGCTGGTGGATGCACTCGCTGCGCGTCGCGATGCAGAGTCGGCGGGTGCGAAGTCACCGGATAGCCGTCTGTGGAAAGAAGGCGAGAATCAGCTGCGTGCAGCGGTAATGCGCCTGGAACGTAACCGCGAAGCCGATGTAATCAAACCTGCAGACAAGGCGGAGACCGCGTTTCGTGCGGCGGAACTTGCCGCCATTGAATCGACACTTTTTGCTGAGGCTGACAAACAGATCGCATTCGCCCTGGACATGGATGCAGACGATGTCGCTCCAAAGGGCGTTGCCGAAGCACAACGCCTTATCGCCGCAGCACGCACGCGACTCATCCAGGACCGGTATGACACCGATGAGCCGCGTGATCATGCAACGCTCGCAACACACCACGCCTTGCGGGCCCAGTACATCGCCCGGGCCATGCGCGCGCTCGATCGTGAAGACATCACACCGGAGGATTTTGTCGGCACCTGGGAAAAGGAACTGACCCATATCGGCGAGCTGATGGGTGTAAACGTCTATTTCGACGATGGCCCAGGGGAAGCAGGTACCCAGCTCTCGAGTGCGGTTGCGGATCTTCTGCTGGCCAGGAATCGTCTCGAAGACCAGGTGTCCGAACAGCAGCGCTATTCAATGACGCTGCAACAGGAAATCGAAACGTTGCAAACGGAACTGGGTGGCCAATCCAAAGCGCGGGCACGGTTACAGGCGGAACTTGAACGCCAGGAGCGCATGAAAGAGAAAGTGCGCAGGGTTGCGGGCATGTTCAAGGCGAATGAGGCACAGGTGCTCCGTGTTCAGGATCGCCTTGTGCTGCGCATGATCGGCGTCAGCTTCGGCAGTGGCAGTACGACACTTGAAGCGCGTCATAACACTTTGCTCGGCAAGGTTCGAACCGCACTCGCCGAGTTTCCCGATACACCGGTGATCGTGGAAGGCCATACGGATTCACACGGTGCCGACAACACCAACCTCGAACTTTCGCGCAAGCGCGCCGAGTCGGTGATGCAGTATCTGCTCAAGGGTGGAACCATCGCTAGAGAGCTGCTGACGACGGTCGGGTATGGCGAAACACAGCCGATTGCCAGCAACGAATCCGCAGAGGGGCGGCAGAAGAACCGCCGCATCGATGTGGTGCTCTATCCGCAGTGGTAGGAGTCTGCCGAGCGGGCGGCGGCAAAGCAGCCTGCTGGCGCTCAGCGCAGAGTCAACGTTGTATAGACCTTGGTCAAAGCTTCAGGCAGATCTTCCATCTCGTCGATGATCAGATAACGCGCGTCCGGGCACATGCGTTTGAGATAGTCGTGCTCGGAACGATCCACGGTGATGCAGAAGGTCTCGATGCCTTTGTTCGCGGCCTCGGCGAGTGCCCTGGCCGTATCTTGCAACCCGTATTCATGGTCACCGCGGATGGGGCCGTAGTCGCAATCCTGCGGAAAACCATCGGACAGTACGATGAGAATTTTCATGGACTGGCCGGCGCTGACCAGTTTGGTGATGGTATGCCGGATCGCCGGCCCCATGCGGGTGCTTCGTTTCGGTTGCATCGCCGCGATGTTGTTCAGTACCTGCAGGTTCAACGCTTCGTCGGGCTCTTTGGCAACAAAGTACTCCACGCAGTCGTGGCCATAGCCTGAGAAGCCGTAGATACCGAAGCTGTCACCGAGCACATCCAGTGCTGAGGCCATCACCAGCATAGCTTCACGCTGGATATGGATGATCTTGCGCGGTTCTTCCTGCGGTTCGGCATCGATTGGTTCGTAGTAGGGATCGCGCAGATTCGGGATCTCTTCATCCGTATCTTCCGGTGCCGGTTCCGGAGGATTGATCGGATCGTCGGTGGATGCGGACAGATCTACCAGAAAGGCCGCACAGATGTCCCGTTGAACACGATCCCTGCGACTGTAAGTCCGTTCATCAGGTGAAATGCCGGCGCGGATATCGTGACGCGCATTCAGCACTGCATTGAGGTCGAGTTCATCGCCATCATGCACACGGAAAACGCGCTGCAATCCCATGGGTTTCAATTGGGCGAGCTGGGATTTCACCTGCGCCCGCCATTGCCGAATCACCTTACGTAGTGCTTCCACGTCGGCAGCGCCTTCCGGCTGAATCCGTTCTTCGTAGAGGCGGCAGTAGCGTTTGAGATAACGGTGTTCCAGCCAGTTCCATTCGTCGTAACGGAAACTGCGGGTGTGACCTTTGGGGATGCCCACCGCATAACGTAGTGCCGCACGCTCCATCTCCACACGACGAGCGAGATTGTCGCGCTCGTTCTTCATGGCGTAGAGGGTCTGGCTGGTGTCGCGCGTTTCCCCGTCGAGTTCATCTCCATCACGAAGCAGTGCGTCTTCCGCCTGCAGCATTTCCATGGCGAGCAGCTGGCGGGATTTTTCTTCGAGATCATCCTTCCAGTCTTCGAGACGCGCTTCGCGCTGCATCCATTCGGTACCCGAAACTTCCGCGTTGATGGCGTCGAGAACCAGATCGCGATCGTGATAGAAGTGTGGGTACAGCCTTACCAGCAGGTCTGCGGTAGTGAAAACGTTTGCCGAGAGTGATTCGAGGGCCATCAGGTCATCGCGGATTCCACTGCACGCTTCCCGATCACCGTTGACGAATGCAGTGAGCAGATCGAAGGGCGCCTCAGACGGAACCTGTGCCGACAACAGCAAACTCTGCCACTCATCGAGATAATGTGCGGCGCCGGGATAGGCGCGACGAACGTGGGCGTTGATGCGCAGTTCTTCGAGCAACAGGAAAAGGCGGCGCGCCACGGCCGGATTGGCAAAGGTATCGAACAGTCTCGTGAAGTCGCTGTCCCGATCGGGTTGAACGTGAGGTTTCTGCGGTGGTAACTCACGTCTCGCATATTCACACCAGGCGCGATAGTTGAAGGCGAAAGTACCGCACTCCCGGTAGCCGAGCTGTTGCAGCACCAGAACCAGGTACGTACTGCGATCGGCACTCGGCAGCTCCTCTGGCAGGTAGATCGCTTCTGCGGATTGCTCCGTGCGCAGCGGATCACTTCGTTCACCGGCTTGTTCACCGGAGGTCTTGATATGGATGTAGCGCCCGGCCAGGCCTTCGGCGAAGAGTGCGAGTGACTCCTCGACCTGTTCGAGTGCAATCACGGCAGGATGACGTCGATGATGTCCCTGACCGCTTCCTGTACAGCGCGGTCGTCCGAGATGGCGGTGGTAATGGCGAGCTCTCCGGCTCGCCGTGGTGCGATACCCTGGCTGATGAGCTGACCGGTGTAGATCAGAAGGCGGGTGCTGACACCTTCTTCAAACCCATGATCACGCAGATTGCGCACCCGGGATGCGACGGTGGCCAGTCGTTCGGCGATGGTCTGGTCCGTGCCGCTCTCGTGGGCAATGATCTCGGCCTCTTTTTCAAAGGCGGGATAATCAAACTCGATGCTCACGAACCGCTGCCGGGTACTCGGCTTCAGATCCTTGAGTACGGACTGATAGCCGGGGTTATAGGACATCACCAACAGGAAGTCAGGATGGGCGTGGACCAGTTCGCCGGTCTTGTCGATAGGCAGCAGGCGGCGGTGATCACTCAGCGAGTGGATCAGAACGGTGGTGTCCTTCCGGGCTTCAACAATTTCATCGAGATAACAGATCGCGCCGCTGCGCACTGCCCGGGTCAGGGGGCCGTCCCGCCACACGGTTTCATCCCCCATGAGGAGATATCGACCGACCAGATCGGTGGCGGTCAGATCTTCGTGACAGGAAATCGTGATGAGAGAAGGGTCGGCGGTGAGGGCCCCGGCCCGCTCGAGGCGCCACGCCATGTGTTCCACGAAGCGGGTTTTGCCGCAGCCGGTCGGACCTTTGAGCAGCACCGGCAAACGGGCAGCGTAGGCTGCTTCGAACACGTCGATTTCATCGCCGACGGGCAGGTAGTACGGTTCCGCCGGAACCCGGAAAGACGAAGTCATGAAGTTGTCACTGAATGGATTCCCCGCGAGCATACCAAAGGCGCTTGTGTGTATGCTCCGGCGGGCTTAAAGGGGAATCACGTGATGGGATCGTCGCCAATGGAACCGACAGAAGAACAACTGTTTGACGCCATCGTCGCCTTGTTGCCACCGCTGCTCAGCGGTCTCGATGTGCTGGCCAAAGCCCGGCGGCACTTGCATCCCCCGGATCTGGCGGAACTGATTGAGTCGGTTGCGCCATACCGCGTCCCTTTGGCTGAACAGATCGCACCGTTTGTGGCACTGCGCTGGCCTGAACATCTGAGAAACTTCGAAGCATCGCTCAAGGACGCAGCCAACAATGTGTTGAAGGGGCTCGGTGGCTTCATCGATTCCGCGGAGCACAGCAATCCCGTGATAGCGGCGTATGGAGCACTCCGCTACCAGACCCGAGCGCTTGAGGCACTCTATCCGGTAACTTCGATGCTGCTGCCGGTAAGCCGTTTCTTTCTCGATGCCGATCACCAGGATCACGATGAACTTCTGGCGCGCCTCGCTGCGCCACGCGAACCGGGGTTTGATACCGGTGTGCTGCATGCCGCCAATGGCACTACGGAGCGTGGTGGCTTCTCGGTCTATGCGCCGGAGTATGCAGAGCCTAGTGTGCCCATGCCGTTGATCGTCGCCATGCATGGGGGTAGCGGCCACGGACGTGGCTTTCTCTGGACGTGGCTGAGAGAGGCGAGGAGTTCTGGTGCGATCCTGGTTTCACCGACTTCGGTTGATCGAACCTGGTCATTGATGGGGCCGGATGAAGACACGCCGCTTCTGCTGCGTATGCTCGAATTCGTGAGTTCGCGGTATACCATCGATCCGGATCGCCGGTTGCTCACCGGCATGTCTGACGGTGGCACGTTTTCCTATGTATCAGGCATCCAGGAAAATTCACCGTTCACGCACCTTGCACCGGTGTCGGCATCTTTCCATCCGATGCTGCTTGAGATGTCGACTGCCGAGCGTTTGTCCGGGCTTCCGGTGTTCATTACTCACGGGGCGCTCGACTGGATGTTCCCGGTGGACATGGCGGCGATGGCCGCGCAGTCGTTCCAGGCAGTGGGCGCGAAGGTGCGCTTCGAGGCTGTTGAAGACCTCTCTCACACCTATCCGACGGAGATGAACACCACCATCATGCAGTGGTTTCTCGGCTGATCGTGGCAGGATCGCGCAGCGCGATCCTGCCACGCTGAAGGCTTGGGAGTCAGGACGGCATCTGCACTTCTTTGGCTTCATAGAAGTGTGCAGTGACGCCACGTGGTGGATGCGCTGCCATCGCCGCACGGAACTGCGCCATGTGGGGTGTGGCGAAATGTTTGACCAGAATGTCCATGCTCGCCCAGCGTTCAGTAATCCGCATGACACCTGGGTTGCCGAGTTCGACGCTGAAGGTGTAGTCCTCACACCCAGCTTCAGCGCGGCTGGCCTTTTCCATGGCCAGAATGGCGGGCTTCATTGCCGTTATGGTTTCCGGGCTGGCTTCAATTTTTGCGTTGACGACGATCATCGGTGCTCCTCGCTGGTGGATTCGACACTGGTGTGTTGGATAGAGGTGTGGTCCATCGTTGCGGCGTGAACCGCGTGCCGATGGGCACGAAGCGTTGCGAAATGATGCATGGAGAATTCCACCCTCTCGTCGACAGAGACGGGGAAATCATCCAGTGATTCAATCAGGCGAAGCCTGGGCAACAGACCCACGCCGTTGGCGATCTGCACGGCAAGACCTGGTCGCGCATTTAGCTCGAGAATCAGAGGACCTCGCGCTTCGTCGATAACGATGTCACAGCCGAGATAACCGAGGCGGGTAACTTCGTAGCAGCGCGCCGCCAGTCGCAACAACTCTTTCCAGTTGGCGATCTGGATCTCCGACAGCAGTTTGCCGGTGTCCGGATGATGCGTAACGCGCTTGTTGTGTTGCACCGCCATCGATGCCCGCCCGGTGGCGAGATCGAGGCCCACACCGACAGCGCCCTGGTGCAGGTTCGCCTTGCCATCTGATTTCTGGGTGGCGAGGCGCAACATGCCCATCACCGGGTAACCCTTGAAGACGATGATGCGGATGTCAGGCACACCTTCGTAAGAGTACTGTGCGAAATAGTCACTGACGTGAATCAACGTTTCGATAAAGGCGACATCAGGCTTGCCACCGAGCGAATGCAGTCCACTCAAGATGTTGGTCATGTGGCGTTCGATGTCAGCGAGGTTGATACGAACGCCGGAGCTCTTGATGAACTGATCATCTTCTCTGCCGATGATGACCAGAATGCCTTTGCCACCGGAGCCGTTGGCCGGTTTCACAACAAACTGTGAGAGGTTTTCGATACGCGGCGCGATGTGTTCGATCTCGTATTGGGCGCGTACCACATCAATCAGTTTCGGTGCCGCGATCCGCGCCTTCTCCACTACTTCCTTCGTGAGCAGCTTGTTGTCGACCAGCGGATAGCGGCTGCGGTTGTTGTATCGGGAGATGTAATCAGCGTTGCGCCGGTTCATGCCAAGGATGCCGTTGTCCTCGAGATAACTTACGAGCGCCCAGCCCTTGAACCAATTCAACACGGCGTCCTTCATGGCCGGGTCACGTGGCGCTGTCGCTGGTCGCTGATTTGAACGCGGCAAAACGGCGCAGCTCACTCAAGCGGTAACCGGTGTAGCGGCCGAGCAGAAGAATGGCGGCGAGCACCACGAGATGCAGTTCCGGGAAATTGAACGCCAGGTGGCTGACCGTGGAGGTGCTCATGAAAAGGAAAGCGATCACCGCCACCAGAAGACTGCCACCGCCCTGCACCACGACTTCCCGTGGCCCCGCTTCTTCCCAGGTGATGGACATGCGTTCGATTGTCCAGGCCAGAATGATCATCGGGAAGAACGTGAAGTTCAGGCCCTGGATCAGGCCGAGGCGATAGGACAACACACTGAAGATGGTAATGATGCCGATGACGATGAGTACGAGTACTGCGATTCGCGCCACCAGCAACAGGTTGAGACTCGAAAGATAACTGCGGATCGCGAGCCCGACCGCGATCACTATTAGAAAACTCGACAGGCCCGGCAACAGATCCATCTGCAGGAAAGCCATCGCGATCAGCACCGGCATGAACGTACCTGAGGTTTTGAAGCCAACGATGATGCGCATGAACACGACCACCAGCGCACCGATGGGCAGCAGCATGATGAGTTTGAACATGCCTTGCTCGGCGATCGGCAGGCTGTAGAGGCTGATGTCGAAGTCGCCATGTTGTTCCCGCGACACGGCAAGCGCCGGTCGCACAGATGAAATCATCGAGAACGACACCCGGCTATTTTCGCCGCCGACGACATCGAGTACAGAAGGCGCGTCGGTGAGCCACAACAAGAGACCGGACGTATCCAGGATCCGACCGGTCTCCGGATCAAACAGATGCCAGAGGTCGTCCTGCCAGACCTGCACATAGGTGGTGAGATCCTGCCGGCGGCGGCCATCTTCGAGAGCGAGCGCCTGAACAGTCCGGGCGGGAACATCGGCGGTGAGCAGCAGATTACGAAGCAGCTCAGCCGCACTGTATTCGCCAAGCAAAAGTCCTGCGTTCTGGTCGTCCCGCTCTGCACTCATGAGCTGAGAGAGCTGTTCCGCCATGGACACACCATCCGCGGAAATGGGGCCCGCGGTGTTAATGAGCTGGCGTGCTGCTTCCCCGTAGGGCTCGCGCCATGAAGGTACTGTCAGGAGTGCTGGAGCCGGGCTCGTGACTGCGAAGGTCTGGTCGGCCACGACTTCGATTTTGTAGAAGAGTGTCTGCTCGCCGATGACCTCGCGTTTGGTCCAGTGCGCCTGGAGTCGTCCGCCGCGAACCGCGGGCGCGTAACCAAATCCCGACGAGGCACGGGCGGCATCCACCATGCGAAAGCCGCTCTGCTCCGGAGGCAGCGCGAGATACACGTTGGTGGGTTGGCCGGTGCCCTCGAACTGCACCCGCGCTTCAACCTGCCAGACGAGCTGCTCAGCATCCGGGCTGAATGGGATTGAGTAGGTATTGTGGCGATAGACAGCGATGCCGATGCCGGCGATCACCAGCACCAGAATCATGAAAAAGAATGGTCCACGGTTCACCATATCGAGGACTGGAGCTTATTTCTTGGAGGCAGGCTGAATGAACTTCCGGGACACGTCAACGAGCGTCAGGTCGGTGAGGAAGCTGCGACCGAGCAGTACCTCGTTCTCGAGATGCGATCGGTCGGCGAGGGTGAACTCCACTGATTCATCGATCTCCCCGAGGGTCAATCGAAGCGCCACCACCGGACGGCGTGAACCTTTCGGATCAGCCTGTTGAACGACGCGCGCGTAACGGACGATGGGGGCTTCAACGGTGGCTACCCCTTCATCGCCTTCCAGCGAGAAGCGCACCCAGTTGGCTCCATCACGTTCGAACTGCACGATGCTGTTCGCATGCAGAGAGCTCGAGGTTGCGCCGGTATCGATACGAGCGACGAAGGTCTTGCTCGGAGGGTCGAGGCGAATACGTTCTTTTTCGCCGACGATGGTCTTGCCGTGCAGAGTTTCGTTGGCGGGTTTGACCGGTTCCTTGCACACGGTTTTTGGTTTCACCGGTTTGGGTTCGGGGCATTTGAGATCAATTCGTTCCGGAAGCGCTTCGATACTGCGGTGCACGCTGTCGAGGCGCAGCTCCACCGCCCGGTCCGAGTTTTCCCGGGACGCGTTGCTCGTTTGCAGTGACGCACGGGTTCGTTCGACTTCTGCCTTCATCGCCTGCACATCGTCCCTGAGCTGCTGCAAGCGGGTCTCAACCACTGTCGGCTGAGGCTTTGGATTCAGACTGGCGCAGGCGGCCAAAAAAATTGCCGCTCCGGTGATGATCGAGAGCCTTCCGGTGTTCATTGTTCTTGTGTGTCCTTGCCCGGAACGGGCGCGGCTAGTCTAAGGCAACTCAGGTGACTTCGCTGCCTACGAATCGTGCCTATGCAGGCTTCGACCCGCTCACCTTGCATACTACTGTATTTATATACAGACTCCGGTTTGAGTATTGGTGAGTGGCAAGAAAGCGGGATGCAGCGGTGAGTTACCCGGAAGGATCAGTCAAGGGGCGAGGTGCAGTCTCCAATCATCCAAGCCGCTTCCTGCCCGCGCATACCTTGGTCGCGGATGATGGCTGGGGACGGGATCCCGCTGACGAAGCGCCGCGTCTCGAAACCACGGTCCTGCCGGACAGGACGAGGCAGCTCATTACCCGCAACCAGTCATCCGACGTGCCGTTTGATCACTCTATCAATCCGTACAAAGGCTGCGAACACGGCTGCATCTACTGTTTTGCGCGGCCGACCCACGCATTCCTCGATCTGTCCCCTGGCATGGATTTCGAAACCCGCCTTTTTTTCAAGACCGGAGTGCGTGAACATCTGACGGATGAACTCTGCCGCAAGGGTTATGTGCCAACACCGATGGCACTCGGTACGAATACAGACCCGTACCAGCCTATCGAGCGTGAGCGCCGGGTCACGCGGGAGATTCTCGAGGTGCTGCTTGAATGCCGCCATCCGGTGACACTCGTGACCAAAGGAGCCGGGGTGCTCAGAGATGTTGATCTCTGGTCGGAGCTGGCGCGGCTTGGCCTTGCCCAGGTCAAAGTGAGCATTACAACCTTGAAGCATGACCTGAAGAACAAACTGGAGCCCCGTACCGCGTCTCCCGAAGCCCGGCTCAAGGTGCTGAAGACACTGCATGAGGCGGGTGTTCCTGTCGGTGTACTCGCCGCACCGATGATTCCTTTCATCAACGATCACGAGCTCGAGGATATTCTCGCCGCGGCGCGGGAGTGTGGCGCAACCCACGCCAACTACATCCTGTTGCGATTGCCGCTCGAGGTGCAGGCGCTCTTTATGGAGTGGCTTGACGCCCACTATCCGGGGCAGAAAGAACGTGTGCTCGCCGCGATTCGTGATACGCGTGGCGGGGCGTTGTACCAGTCAGGGTTCGGCCAACGCATGCGAGGCACCGGCCCGATAGCCGAGCTGCTCGGAAACCGCTTCAAGATCGTCATCTGCAAACTCGGCCTTAGTCGCGAGCGAACCGAGTTGTTGCGTCAGGACCTCTTCCGACCGCCATCCCCACAAGGTTCACTGTTCTGACACCTTCAAAAAGTGCTTGGCGAGCGGTGGGTCAGCCCTTCGGCATACGGTTGTACCAGGTCCAGGTCACTACACCGACGAGGGACCAGGCGAGCAGCACTCCCCATTCGTATGGCCATACCAGCGCCGATGGGCTGCCGGGCAGGAATGCGCAGAGCAAAGCAATCGACAGGATGATCGCGCCCCAGCCAACGACATTACCCGCAGCGACCCGGAAGGGTCGCGGCATCTCCGGCTCCCGCCGTCGCAACACCATGAAGGAGATCGAGACGAACAGGAACGCCAGCATCACGCCAAAACTCGAGGTGTTGATCAGCCACACCAGGATGGTTCGACCACACAGCGGTGCGAGCATCGACAAACCGCCGATGACCAGAATGCCTGCCCAAGGCGTTTTCCAGCGCGGGTGCAATCGACCGAACACTGCAGGCACCTGGCCGGCATGCCCGAGCGCATAAAGGACCCGGCTGCCACCCACGATGAACGCGTTCCAGCTGGTGACAATGCCCGCGATACCGCCAAGCACGAGTAGCGCTCCAGCCGAGGGGTGACCCCACACCGCAGTAGCGGCATCGGCGGTTGCCATGCTGGCTGCAGCACGCGCGGGTGAGTCCAGTGCCATCGCGACAGCGAATGAAACGGCGACGTACCAGAAGACGGCGATGATCACGGAAAACACGAGGAGCTTTCCGATCATCGCGTTAGGCAGATCAATCTCCTCCGCGGACTGGGGAATCACATCGAAGCCGACCAGCATCGCCGGAACCATGATGAGGACCGTGAGAATGCCGGTGGCCGGTATCGCGATCCATGGGGTCGCGTTGTCGAGGGAACCGAAACTCACTGCGCCCGTGATCAGAACCAGCCCCGACAGCAGGATCAGTCCGGTGGCGATGGTCTGAAAGATGGCTGCGGCCCGAATGCCGAGAAGATTGACGAGCGTCACCACGGCAGCGAAGACCACACCGACGAGCACAAAACCGAGATCCACATCCGCGCCAAGTACGTTCCATAACGTGCCCATGCGGATTTGCGGGATCAGATATTCGATTGCTGTGGGCAGGGCGACGGATTCGAAGAGGCTGACGTTCGTATACGCAAACAGGATGGCCCACGTACACACAAAGGACCAGTTCCGGCCAAGCGCGCGTTCTGTGTAGACATGTTCGCCGCCTGCCCGAGGCATAGCTGATACGAGCTCGCTGTATGTCAATCCGACCAGGGTGATGGCAAGGCCACCCAGGGCGAACGCGATCAGCGTGCCGAAGGAACCTGCGCTCTGCACCCAGTGAGCGGTCATCAGTACCCAGCTCCAGCCAATCATGGCGCCGAAGGACAAGGTGAGTACTTCGCGGCGCCTGAGCACGCGGGCAAAACTGGATGGGGATGAATGCTCACTCATCGGCAGGTAAAGTCGCATGAAGAGTGGTTTCGACAATAACACTATGCGCGGCATTGAACTCAAGCACCGCCACAAGACCTATCACTTGTTTATCCGCCTGTCCGGAGCACTCGAACTGCACATGGACCGCTGTCTGCGCAAGCGGCGGGAAACGCAGGCCGCTGAACCCCAATACGTCTGGACCAACGTCGAGCTTGAGTGGGAGGAACACCACTACATCGAGGCGCGGTATTTTCAAAGCCGCGATGAACTCATCATCACTGTAAACCGGGATGAGGTCTGGCGCGGCTCACCACCGGTGTGGAATGCCGACACCGTGTGGCTGCGAGATGACGAGCCATTCGAGTGAGAGGGAAGGCAGCTTCCAGATGATGGGGAACCCGCCGCAGGGCGCAGCCGGCTGTTTCAGAGATCCTGTCTATGCTTCTGGAGTGTTAAACGTGGAATTTGGGTGTAGCCGCAGGTCATTCGCTGCTCGCCAAATTGCTGGTGCCGTTGGTGGTGCTGGCGGTACTGCTTTGCACGTTGCTCTTCTGGATAGTGTCTGCTGCCCAGTGGGACATTCTTGCAGGGGAACTCGCAACCCGCGCCCGGCTTGTGGTGGCGGGGCTTGAACACGACCTCAAGCTGGCCCTTGAAGGATCAGATTATGCGATGTTCGTCTTCGATAACCGTACCGGAGAGACGCATATCTCCGACAATGTGTGGCAATGGTCGGGTCTGGAATTCAGGAAGTTTGAGGATGTCGATCAGCTGATCGGCGCCGTTGAACCGGAGTACCGGGATGATCTCATTGCACAGCTTGACACCAACGGAACCGGAGAGCGCGAGTTCAATCTCGAACTCTGCACATCGGGTGAACGCCGCTGTATCTATCTTCGTGGCCGGGCCTGTTTTGGTGAGAACGGGAGGATTGAACGCCTTATCGGCTTCGCGGCGGATGTAACCCGTCGGAACGTAGCCGAACAGGAGCTGCACCGGGCGCTCGAAGACGCGCAGACCGTAACCCCTGCGAAAAGCGAGTTTCTGGCCACCATGAGCCGTGAAATCCGCACCCCCATGAACGGTGTGCTTGGGATGACGCAGCTGTTGCTTGACTTGAACCTGAGTAGCGAACAACACGAAACCGCCTCTTTGATTCTCAGATCGGGCGAGGCATTGCTCACCATCATCAACAACATTCTTGATTTCTCGAAAATCGAGGCTGGAAAACTCGAGCTGGAATCGGCGCCGTTCGACCTTGAACAGGCTACGCGGGAAGTCATGGAACTGATGTCCGACACGGCTCGTGGCAAGGCGCTCGATCTGTATGTTGATTTTGACACCACTATTCCATACCACTATCTCGGCGATTCCGGCCGCACTCGTCAGATCCTGCTCAATCTTGTAGGTAACGCCATCAAATTCACTGAGAGCGGACACGTGGTAGTATCGGTCATTCGCAGTGCTGAAGGTTTGGTCCGTTTCGCAGTGCGGGATACCGGTCCAGGCATCGCGGAAGTATCACAGGCGAAACTTTTTCAGTCGTTTACCCAGGTTGATGCGCCACGACACGGAAGTTTGGCGGTACCGGGCTCGGCCTTGCGATCTGCCGCAGACTGACGGAGCTGATGGGTGGACAAATCGGTGTGCAGAGTGCTTTGGGGCAAGGTTCGACCTTCTGGTTTGAATTGCCACTTAAAACAGCCAGCGCTTCGGACGACGGTGCGCCGACAGCCGACACAGTGTCCGTTGTACAGGGGGTATCGGTCTTGGTTGTGGATGACAATCCAGTAGGCAGGGAGATCCTGTGCGCAATGTTCAGCGCGTTAGATGCGGTAACGCAGTCAGCGGAGAGCGCCGCAGAGGGATTCAGTCTTGCGATCGATCTGCAACCGGCGTTGATAGTCGTTGATTATCACATACTGAAAATGGACGGCCTCAGCCTTATCGAGCAGCTGCGCGCGGATCCGCGGACGGCGCATCTCAAAGTCATCTTGCTGAGTTCTTCGGATCTGCCCGTTGATTCGAAAGCAGCCAGGTTGCTCGATGGCTTTGATACCAAGCCGGTGATGAAACGTGGACTGAAGCGACTTTGTGAGGATGCGCTGCTTGGTCGCCCGATCATCCATCCGATTGCCGAGGCTGAAACCGAAGAGCGTGATTCGGGGGCCGGGCCGCAGCATGTTCTTCGCGTGCTACTTGCGGAAGCCAACGTGGTCAACCAGAAGGTGGCTATTCGCATGCTGGAAACACTGGGATGCCGCGTTGATGTTGCCACCAACGGTCGGGAAGCGGTGGACCTGTGGAAACAGTTTCCGTATGCGATGATTTTGATGGATTGCCAGATGCCGGAGCTGGACGGTCTCGCTGCCACGCGACTGATCCGCGAAGGCGAACGTCAGGGGCAGGACATTCCGATAATTGCGATTACCGCCAACACGATGGAGCGTGATCGGGAGGAGTGTCTGCGGGCCGGCATGGACGATTACGCCAGTAAACCGGTAAAAATCGATCTGCTCGGTGAGCTAGTCGCCCGCTACTCTTCGGGCAAGGATCGGATCAGCGCCAGCCCTCCACCATGATCTTGTCGTGATCGGTGGGCTTGCGCAATATGGTAAACGCATCCGCCACTTCATCAAGCCCTACCTGGCCGGTGACCAGTCGGCCGACATCAAAACGCCGATAGGCGATCCGGTGCAGGCTTTCCACAAATTCCGGAACGGAATAACCCAGCACAAACTAGACGGACAGTTCCTTGTTGATACCGATCAGCGGGCGAATATGATCGGTCTGCAGGCAGACGCCTACAACGATGATCCGCGCGTTGCGGGGCGCCTTGAGAAATATTCCGTCGAGTATGCCAGGCACACCGACACACTCAAACACGACGACATTTTTTGGACGGTTGAGTTCTGGCTGTAGTCAGGGATCTTCTGCGGCGGGATCGATGACCAGGTCCGCGCCTTGCAGGGCCGCCAGTCGCCGCCGCTCAGGAGAAAAGTCAGCCGCGATCACTGGCTTAACGCCTTCGCTGCGCAGCGCCGTGATAACGGTCAAGCCTACCGGTCCGCAACCCATCACCAGCGCCGCATCGCCGGATTCGAGCCGGGCCTTGTTGACGGCGTGATAGCCCACCGCCATGGGTTCGGTGAGTGCGGCTGCTGTCGCCGGTGTGCCGGCAGGAACAGGAACCAGCATCGATTCGGACAGCACCATGTATTCTACGAAGCCGCCGGGATATTCATTGCTGTACCCCACCGGCACCATCGGATCGCGCAGGAGTACGGGGGCTGAGCAGACCAGTGAGCCAATCGGTAGTTGGCCGCGCGTTTCCGGACCGTAGGCCAGCACCTCAACGCAGAACTCGTGGCCGAGGACCACTGGATCGAGCGTGGTGAGTTTGAATGTGCCACCCGCTTCCTGGCTGGTCTTGACGAACTCATGGGTGTGCTGCGCGGCGTGCAGGTCAGAACCACAGATGCCGCAGGCGATGGATTTGACCAGGACCTCGCCCGGCCCGGGTTCCGGATCGGGGATCGTGTCCACCCAGATTCGTCCTTCCTGCATGAGTGCAGCCCGCATGGCTACCTCCGGTATAGTGCGTTCATCTTGACCTGAGTGTACGCAAGGAGAACCCATGAACACAGCCGCGACACAAGCCGCTGACCTACCTGCAGACAAGACAACAATGCAGGCCGCGCTCGATGGGATGCGCAAGAGCTGGCTTGCCGAAGGCGAAGTGACCCACGCCGTGCGTCATGACCGCATCGAACGGGCGATCAGTTTGCTCATGGACTACAAGGATCGGCTGGTGGACGCGATGTGTGCCGACTTCGGCCACCGCAGCCGCACCCAGTCACTGTTTACTGATGTGGCGGCCTCGGTCGGCCCCCTCCGTCATGCACAAAAGAACCTGAAACACTGGATGAAGCCTGAAAAGCGCAAGGCAGGCCCGTTTCCTCTCAACCTGCTGGGTGCCAAGGCGCGCATCGAATACCAGCCATTAGGTGTAGTGGGTGTAATCAGCCCGTGGAACTTTCCCGTGAACCTCACCTTCACACCACTCGCCGGTATTCTCGCGGCGGGGAATCGGGTGATGATCAAACCGAGTGAATACACACCAGCTACTTCCGCGCTGTTGGCGGAGATGTTTGCTGCGACCTTCGATCGCAACGAGATCTCGGTCTTTACCGGCGGGCCGCAAACCGGCGCGGATTTTGCGGGGTTGCCGTTTGATCATCTCCTCTTCACCGGCGCCACATCGGTGGGCCGCCATGTCATGCGTGCCGCGGCTGAATATCTTGTGCCGGTAACGCTGGAACTGGGTGGCAAGAGTCCGGTGGTGGTGGGGCGTTCCGCCGATATCGAAAAAACCGCTGAAGCGATCATGGCCGGCAAAATGATGAATGCCGGCCAAATCTGTCTCGCTCCGGACTACGTGTTTGTACCCGATGAACGTGTGGAGGACTTTGTTGCAGCGACGAGAAAATCCGTCGGCAAGATGTTCCCGACGCTGCTCGACAATGATGACTACACCTCGGTCATCAATCAGCGCCATTACGACCGCATCCAGGGATACGTTGAAGAAGCCCGGACTCGTGGGGCACGGGTCGAAGAGATCAACCCTGCCAACGAGGACTTCCGTCAGCAGCCGTACCACAAGATTCCGCCCACGCTGATCATCAATCCCGCGGATGATCTGGCGGTGATGCAGGACGAGATTTTCGGGCCGGTGATGCCGGTGAAGAGCTATCGCAAGGTGGAAGAAACGATCGACTTCATCAATGATCGCCCACGCCCACTCGGGCTTTATTACTTCGGTCAGGATGATGCCGAGGAACACCGGGTGCTCGCTCACACCACCTCAGGTGGTGTGACGGTCAATGACGTCGTAATGCATGTGGCGCAGGAAGATCTGCCGTTTGGAGGCGTAGGTCCTTCGGGTATGGGCAGCTATCACGGCATCGACGGATTCCGGCGCTTCAGCCACGCGAGGTCCATTTTTACTCAGAGCCGCATCGACGTTGCCGCGCTAGCCGGGCTCAGACCGCCTTATTCCGAGAAGACACTGAAGTCGATCGCCATGCAGATGAAGTAAGCGCGACAGAAGTCATGCGGCAGAAGCAGGTGTCGATGTCGAGGTGATGTCCACGAATCCCCACAACCGGCGCTTGCCGCTGCGCACGAAGCTCGCCTTCGCCTCGGGGTGGCTGAAAGAACCGATGGACGATGCAGCTGGCATCGCCACTGTCAGCACCGCTCGGTGAGATTCACAATACCAGGGTTCTCGACACCTACATCGCCGGCGAACACGTGTATTCCGCCGATGCAGCGGCGGCAAAGTAACGCCGGCGCCGTTGGCGGATCTGAGGGGAGGGTGGTCCCCGGTCTCAGACGGCTTTCCCGGGAGAAGTTGCCGAAGGCGATTTCGATACAGATGAAGTGAACCGTGATCGCGTCAGATCAGCAGCGACGACGTAGAGCACCGGGACCAGTATCAGCGTAATCACGGTGCTGAACACGATGCCGAAGGAAAGCGAGATCGCCATCGGCATCACCATCTGCGCCTGCACACTGGTTTCGGCGAGCATCGGCGCGAGTCCGAAGAACGTCGTTAGCGACGTCAGCAGGATGGCGCGAAATCGGGCCATACCGGAGTCGATGGCGGCACTCACCGGGTCCTGCCCCTTTGCCACAGCCGTGTTGACGTAGTCCACCATCAGAAGACTGTCGTTCACCACGACACCGGACAGGGCGATGATGCCGAACAGGGAGATTGCGCTGATGGCCGCATCCATCACGAAATGGCCAAAGATCGCTCCGACGATTCCGAACGGTATGACGCCCATGATGATCAGCGGTTGCGCGTAGGATTTGAGCGGAATCGCCAGCAACGCGTAGATGCCGAACAGGGAAATCATGAAACCGACGAGGATCTGGTCGAACGCCAGCCGTTCTTCTCGCCCCGATCCAGTGAGCGACAGGTCTACTTCCGGATACCGTGACTGCAGTTCCTCCACGAACTCTGCCTGCACCTTGCGCATCACTGCGGCAGGTTCTGCGATCCGCTCGTCGGAGCGGGCGGTGATGGAAAGTGCCCGTTGTCCCTCGATACGCTGGATCGTGGTCACGCCGCGATCCATCGTGTAGTCCGCAACCGCTGCAAAAGGCAGCTCCCTCCCGTCGGGGGTGCGTATCCACATGGACTCGAGATTGCCCAGGCTCACGCGCGCTTCGCGTGGATAACGCACCATCACCTTCACTTCATCATTGCCGCGCTGCACCCGTTGGGCTTCGGCGCCATAGAAGGCGACTCGAACCTGACGAGCGAGATCCGCGAGAGTGAGACCGAGTGCCTCCGCTTCCGGCTTTACGCGCAAACGAATCTCCTGCGGGCCACTGTTGGCCGTTGACTCAACCTCGAACACACCGCTCACCTCACGCAGGTAACGGCTGAGTTCTAACCCGGCGGCATCCACTTGGGTGTAGTCAGCACCGGAGATCTTGAATGCGATGGGTGGTCCGCCACCGGTATGCATGGAAGACTCGAAACGCACAGATCGGGCATCCGGTATCTCGCCGACCGCGTCGCGCCAAGTCTTTTCGATCACCTGCGGTGTCAGCAGCCGGTCTTCACTTCGCGCGAGTTCCACTTGAAACCGCACCCTCTGCGCGTTCTCGACGAAGGCGAACACGTGTTTCATCACATCGCCACCTTCTGGGACCTGCTTTCGAAGCGTTCCATTGACGGCCTCGAGCGTTTGGTTCATGTGGGTGACGATTTCGATGGCGCGGTCTTCATCCACACCTTCGTTCAGCTCAACCGTAGCGTTGATGTAGTCGCTGCCCATTTCCGGGAAGAACACATAACGCACATAACCACCGCCCACGGCACCGGCGCTGATGATGAGCGCGGCGAGAAAAGTGGCGATGGTGAGATAACGATATTCAATCGCCCGGGTGAGCAGGGGTCGATAGTACGTTTGTACGAAACGTTTCAGCCTGCCATCTGAACGGGAGATGCGGCCGCTCTGATGATGCACAGGCGTGGTAATGGCGAGGTGGGATGGCAGCATCAGCTTCGATTCCACCAGCGAAAATAGCAGGCAGAGGATCACCACCCAGCCAATGGCGCCGGCCATGGCCTGCACCGGTCCGGTAACGAACAGCATCGGCAGAAACGCCATCACGGTGGTGAGCACGCCAAAGGTCACGGGCTTCGCAACCCGTTTCGCTGCGACGATGATGTTATCGAGGTTCCAGCCCCGGGAACGCGTTTCAGTATGGACAGCCTCGGCGACCACAATGGCGTCATCGACGATGATACCGAGCACCAGGATGAACCCAAACAACGACAGGGCATTGATGCTGACGTCGATCCCCGGCAGTGGCAGCAACATGAAGGCGCCGAGGAACGACACGGGCAGACCGAGGATCACCCAGCCCGCGACCTTCACGTCGAGAAAGATCCACAGGATCACGAACACCAGGAAGGCACCCATGATCATGTTGCCGGTCAGCATCTCAATGCGACCGTTGAGGTAATACGTATTGTCAGCCCAGGGCGTAATCTCGATACCCGGTGACAGCGAGCGTGTGCGCTCTTCCACATAGTTGCGCACCGCCGCGGCGACATCGATCTCGTTGTCCGTGTCGTTGGCGAAGACCGCGATGCCAAGGCTGGGTTTGCCGTTGAAATAGGCGTGGCTATGGGTTTCGACGAAGCCGTCAGTGATCGTCGCCACATCGCTCAGCCGCAGACGGGTGCCGTCAGGGCGGGTCAACAGCACGATGTTGGCGAACTCATCACCCCGATACGCCTGCCCCTTGGTACGCAGCCGGATGTCGCCACCTTCCGCCTTGATGATTCCACCTGGCAGGTCGAGAGACCAGGTGCGCACTGCCTGCGCCACTGCCTCGAGGGTGAGCCCGTATTGACGCAGGGTATTTTCGTGGACCTCGATGGCGATTTCATACTCGCGGCCGCCCCAGACATCAGCGGCGGACACTTCGGGCAACGCGACGATTTCATCGCGAAGCCTGTCGGCCGTGCTTTTCAACGACGCCTCATCCAGGGCGCCCCAAACCTGAACAGTGATCACCCCGCGCCGGTACCGGAAACGGCTGTAAACCGGTTTCTCCGTTTCGCCGGGAAATGTGGAGATGCCATCAACCGCTACCTTGATGTCATCCATGACGACGTTGATGTCGTAACCATCGAGCACTTCAACAGTCACTGCGCCGAGTCCTTCTGCTGCAGTGCCGCGGATCTCCTTGACGCCTTCGACATTGCGGACGGCGTCCTCGATCTTTACCACCACACCTTCTTCGACTTCCTCCGGTGCGGCGCCGAGATAAGGAACCCGTACGATCACCTGATCGAACACGACGTTGGGCATCGTCTCGGTGCGGATGTTGGTCAGTCCGAAGATACCCAGCAGGATGATGCTGACCATGAGCAGGTTCGTGGCCACATGATTGCGCGCGAACCAGGCGATGATGCCAGCGTGAGGGTTGAGGTGGGGTGTTTGCACCGGATCATACGGAGCCACCGATTCAACGGGCGGCGACCTCGTATCCGGTTGTGGCAGGGATTGATCGTCAGACATCGCTGACCCTGACGATCATGCCGTCAACGGCACCGGTGATGCGCGTCATGCAGATGCGATCACCTTCGTCGAGTCCACGATCGACATAAACCTCATCACCGTGCCGACGCACGATGTTGATTTTCACAGAGCGCAGGCGCTCTTCCGCATCGATGATCCAGACATGGTTATCGTCAGCGAGAGCGGTACGGGGAATGCGATAGAGAAGACCGGCATCCCGGCCAGTGATGGACGCGCTGACAAAGGTGCCCACGCGCAAGGGTTCAGCATCTGAACCGAGCGCATAAGGGTCGTCCACACGCGCCACGCCATAGAGCACACGGGTCTTCGAATCGAATACGCCTTCAGAGCGGACCAGTGCGGCTTCCCAAATGTGAATCTGGACACCAATAGTGGCGGTGAGCCGCACGGGGCTGGCTGCCCGGTTGTCATCAACGGCGGGAAGATCCAGCCAGGCGAGATCTGCGGCAGTGAGCGGCAGGCGCACTTCCGCGTGATCGGTGGCGAAGATCTCCGCCACCGGTGTGCCGGTGTTGATGTACTGGCCTGTGTCCGCACGTTTGTTGCGAACCATGCCGGCATAAGGCGCACGGATGACAGTTCGTGCCAGGTCATCGCGGGCTTTTTTCAGGTCCGCCTCGGCCGCTTCAAGTTCTGCCATGGCCGCAGCGAGTTGGGGTTTGCGCAGGGCGAGATCGGAAGCCTCGCGCTCAGTGGCACGCAGCTCACGGAGGCGTTTCCAGTCATCGAGCGCATAACCGGCGAGTGCATTTTCGGTGGCGATCTGGGTGCGGGCTCGGGCTACTCCCGCTGTTGCCCGTTGTACCTGGGTTTCATAGTTGCGCGGGTCGATCCGCAAGAGCACATCGCCGGCGGTGAAGGTGCCACCTGCAACGAACGCCGAAGATGTGTCGAGAATCTGCCCGGAGACTTCCGTAACCAGCACGGTTTCGGTTCGCGGCAATACTTCACCCTGCGAATCGACGGTGAACGTGACCGGTTCACGTCGGGCAGGGATGATGTTGACCAGAACCGGAGGTCTCGCCTGGGGTTCCCGCGCCGGGGACGGGCGATTCGCGATCAGGAGCCCTGTCGCGCCCACGGCGACGATCAACAGGATCAGAGGCAGGACGTATTTACTGAACATCTGCGGCTACGGCCGTGAAAGGACGTCCTGAGTCTAACACGGGCATGCTTCTCGCCCTGCAGTTTGCCGGCTCCTCTCTGTTACGCAGTATTGCCTGCCATGCCAGAAGTGAGGCGTCAGTCGCCTCTGGTGGAATAGCTGGGTGGCAATTGTTGTTTGCCGGCACGTGCACAGGGCCGCAGCTTCTTCTATTGTCGCGATTCCTGATTTCAGGCACGGTTATCCACTGGCGGCATGTCATGAATCTTGCAGAGAAACGGTCATTGGCAGGGCAGTTCTACGAACAAGGTTTTGTAATCCGTCGCGGGTTCTTTCCCGAGACGATCCGGAACGAAGTGATCCGGTCGATCAATGGCCAGCTCAATCCGGTGCTGGCGCCGGCTGAATTCGAAACGGATGTGGGCTACCCCGGTGCCCCTTCTTCCCGGGGGACGACGGGTGGAATGACACCCAGACGACTGCTCGCTGCCTGTTCGCGGTTTCCGGTGCTGCGCGACTTTGCGCTCAGTTCAGATGTGGCTGATGCGATCCGTGAGCTTTTGGGTGAATCCGCGATTTCCCTTGCCCAAGCCCACCACAACTGTGTGATGACCAAGGCACCTGATCATTCGAGTGCAACCCTCTGGCACCAGGATGTGCGCTACTGGAGCTTTGATCGTCCTGAGCTCGTCTCGATGTGGGTGGCACTGGGTGATGAAAACCTGCAAAACGGTTGCCTGCGGGTCATACCCGGAAGCCATCGTCAGGAGTTCGACCGGGGGCGGTTCGATCACGCGCTCTTCCTGCGACCGGATGTGCCGGAGAACAAGCCGCTGCTGCGCTCCGCTCATCCTGTGGAACTCAGTGCCGGTGACGTGCTGTTTTTCCATTGCCGACTGCTGCATGCGGCAGGGTCGAACCGGAGCGATCAGGTGAAGCTCGCGGGCGTGTTCACCTATCACGCAACGCACAATCAACCGATTCCGGGCACCCGGTCGGCGCAGTACCAGAGCATTGAACTGTCGTGAAAGACGGGCGAGAACCATCGACATCTGATGCCGCTGCGCTGTTTCGCGAAGCGATGCAGGATGTGAAGCCGTTGCAGAAGTCTGCGCCTCTGAACCCGGCGGTGCAGGACAGGGTGCACGGACCACCGAGTGAAGCCCAACTGCGGGCACGTTCCGCTGCTCTGGGCGAAAAGAAACCGGAAGCGCCGGACTACCTGACGCTTGGTGAAGTACCGATTGTTGCACCCCGTGATTTTGTTGCCTGGCGGCGTGAAGGTGTCCAGGAACTGGTGACTGACAGACTCCGCAAGGGGCACTACGTGCCAGCGGATTCGCTCGATCTGCACGGCGAGAAAGTGCGACGAGCCCGTGACATGGTGCACGACTTTCTGGTGGGAAGTCTCAGCCACGGTCACCGGTGTGTGCGGATCGTGCACGGGCGTGGCGAGCAGTCACCGGATCCGGCGCGCCTCAAACGTTATGTCACTGCATGGCTGCAGGTACATCCGCTGGTGAACGCGTTTGTCAGCGCCACACCACTCATGGGTTACACAGGTGCGGTCTTTGTACTGCTGCGCAAGTCAAAAGAAGCAAAGGCCCATAACCGTGAGCTGCATGGTGGCGGGTCGCCGGACGACGAAACCTGAGCCTGGTCCTTTCAAAGGCGGCCCTTGCCCAGATCAAGATCGCCGCGCACGAGATTAAGGCGCAGCACGTCGCTCGCACCTTCAGCGAGTCGTAACGAGCGGATCTCCCGGTAGAGCGACTCGAGCGGATGCCCGGTCACCAGTGCGTTGCCGCCCACGAGCTGGATGGCGATGTCGACAACCTCCGTCACCGCTTCGGTTGCGAAGACCTTGCAACAGATCGCCTCGTTGACGATGTTCTCTCCGGCTTCCGCAAGGCGAGCAGTACGGTACAACATGGAACGGGCAGCAAAGGTGCGAATGCGCATGTCGGCGTAACGCATGCGTACACCTTCTTTGGCGGCGCGTGGTTCGCCACTTCTGTCCGGTTGCAGGATGTGACTGCGCACCAGATCCGTCGCGTACATCATCCAGCCCGTCACGTTGGCGGCGATGAGCAGGCGGGTGTCACCGATCTGTTGCATGGCGCGTGGCATCCCTTCACCCGCTTTGCCGATGATATGGGTCGCCGGAACCCGCACGTTGGTGAACGTGAAGGCGGCGTGGTGGCTGCCGTCAACGGAAGAGAACCTTCGGGTCAGCGAAACACCTGTGGCGTTGGTATCGATCACCACCAGCGCAGGGCCCTTGCCCGGGATGGTGCAGAGTGTGTTGATGAAGTCCGCGTTGCCACCACCCGTGACATAGGACTTCTGGCCGTTGACGATCAGCCAGTCGCTGTCCTGCACAGCGGTCGTTGGTGTGGGCGCGTCGTCCGGCTCGGTGAATCCGAAACCACCACGCTTCTCACCGGCAAGAAGTGGTGCGAGGTGTGTTGAGCGCAGGGGTTCTTCCACCCGGGCGAGCACGCCTGGACCCGGACCAAAGACTGAACCCAGATGCGGCGCGTGCCTCGATGCGAGCGCTTCGCGCACCACGGTCATGGCCAGAGGGCCGGCTTCCGTACCACCGAACGCGCGCGGCTGGGACATTGGAAAAAAACCCAGACGTCTGGATTCGGCAACCACATCTGCATATGTGAGTTCGCGGGAACAGAGGAAGTCACCTGCGAACGACATGGCCCGTTCGCGCAGTTCAAGCAGTTCAGTCGACAGTTGGTCCGGCATGACTATTCCCAGCAGATTGGTCAGGAGATTTGGAAAGAGAAGATCCGGGCATCATCCGAGAGCCGGTCCCGCGAGGAACAACGCAATGATCAGCAGCAGGATGAGCATCACGCCCAGAGAGTAAAGGATGAGTGTTTCCCGTTTGCTATGTTGTTTGATCAGTGCTTCAACCTCTTCCGGTGTTTTGCCTGCCAGTTGGCTGCTCAACCGATAGCGGGTTAAACCGTCCGGCCGTTTTGGCACTCGAATGAAGAGCTCTGGTGTATCGGCAAGACGTGCCGAAGCTTCCTGCATGGAACAGTTTGCCATCCTCGCGACTTCCATCGGATGCATGGCATTGCCGCCGTTGTCCTTGAACGAAAGGTAGATATCGAAGAGTCGCCGCACCTTGCCGCGATACCTGAATCTGAAAAAAGGCAGGTTCAACATAAGAGCACCGGGGCTGCGTCAGGCGCGGTGAGCGGCCTCGACTTTCTGTATCGATGGCCGCGCCGCCATCTGGTCGTGGAAGGCCTTCAGCTTGGGAAAACGCCGGATGTCGACGCCGTCACCTTCGAGCCAGGTAGACAGCACGTAGAGGTAGATATCGGCAATCGAATAAAGATCACCCAGAACCCATGGTCCTTCGAGCATGCCGTCTTCAATGAGCTGAAAGCAGTCCGCCATGTTCTGCGGAACCTTCACCTTGAGGGCTTCGATCGCTGCGGGATCGTCGGTCCAGCGTGAGCCGCGAAAGCGATGCGCATGGGCGACGTGGACGGTTGAACAGAGATAGCTGTTGAACGCCTGCATCTGGGCAAACCGGAAGGGATCGTTCAGAGGCGCAAGACCCGCAGCCGGTGCGCTATGGGCGATGAAGGCGAGAATCGCGGGTGTTTCGGTGATGATGCCGCGAGCAGTAACCAGTGCGGGGACGCGCCCTTTGGGGTTGATGGCGAGGTAGTCCGCGGAACGCTGTTCATTGCGCCTGAAATCGAGCCGGCGGGTATCATAGGTCAAGCCAGACTCTTGAAGAGCGATATGCGAGGCAATGGCGCAGGAACCCGGTGCGTAGTAAAGGATCATGGGAAACATCCGCAAGCTGGTATGCCCCATCTTCGCCCAGGGCGACGCGGTTGTCAGGGGGCAGCCACGGGAGCAGTTACACTCTTGCTGTGATCGAAGTGTCCTTCGGTCAGAAAGTGCCGGGTTTGGCGCATGACTTCAGCGTCGCGCATCATGAACGTGTGGGTCACCGGCAGTGTGATGAAATCTCTCATCCCGTCTACCCGGGTTGCCGCGACGCTGACTTTGCCATCGTCCGCATCGGGCAACATGCTCGACAGTAGTGCATTCATTGAATCGGTACCGGCGATGACCCCTAACTCGAGGTTTACAGGGCCGAGGGTTTTAGGCACCGAAGCCGGATCTGTCCCGAGTTGTGCGCCCGCAGGTCCATTCACGGCTGCAAATCCGGGAACGTCCCGAAGTGTATCGACGATCTCGCTGCTCTGGTTGGGTGGTCCGAGCATGACCACACGACCGAGTTCTGGAATGTCGTGATCGCGCAGATAGATGCGTGTGAGGATGCCGCCGAGAGAGTGAGTGACGATGTGGTAGTCCATGCCGGACAGAGCTTCTGTCAGTCGTCTGCACTCGGCGACACCGTCTTGCAGCGCCAGCGGAGCCAGTTCTTCGATGGGGTGTTCGCGGGAAGGGTAACCGATGTTGGCGATCTTGAAGCCCACGTTATCGAGGTGTTGAGCCATCGCTCTCATGGAGTCCGGGGGACGAATCAATCCGTGCAGCAGAATCACACAGTCAGCGGCGATCACTGCAGGCAGTATCGCGGTCAGCAGGCACAACATAAGCAGTGACTTCGCGGCGAAGTGTGCTTTCATGCTGCGGCCGCGTCCGATCGGGTGGCGATGAAGATGGCACGAACCGGAGCGGGATGGCCTTCGATCGTTCGCGACGGATCGTTCGGATCAAGCGCCTCCGGCAACGATTCAAAGGTCATCCAGGGTGTGGTTCGTTGTTCCAGCACCGTGATCGGAGTGATGTCGACCACCCGCGGACCATGTAGACCTGCTGCCGACATCCAGCCCTCAACAGTGCGAATACTAGGGATCACACTGACGTTGCGCATGCGCGCATATCGACCTTGTGGATAAAGAGATGACTCGCCGGAAACGATCAGTGTTTCGACGATGCAGGTTCCTCCAGGAACACAGCACGCGGTCAGATGTTTCATATGTTCCAGTGGATCTTTGCGGTGATACAGAACGCCCATGGACAGCACAGCGTCGAAACAGGTGATGTGCGGGCTCTCTTCCAGAGTAAGCGGCAGAACCCAGTTGTTGGCCTCACCGAGGAGCTTGACCGCTGCGAGATGCTGCATGCAGTACAGCAGTGTTGGATCGATGCCGACTACGAAATGTGCGCCCGCATCGAGCATCTGCCAGCCGAAGTAGCCGTTGCCACAGCCGACGTCGAGGATGCGGGCACCGCGAAGTTGTGTGAAGTGGGGCTTCAGACGTTCCCACTTCCAGTCGGAACGCCACTCAGTATCGATGTGAAGGCCTCCTAAAGCCCAAGGGCCCTTGCGCCAGGGCATGAGCGCCCGCAGCGCAGTTTGTGGGTCCTCCCCTGCGACCAGTTGTTGGACTGCGGCACTCCAGGCGGGAAAGTCGCCATGCATCGTGGCCGAATATCGGGATGCACAGTCGGCAATGGCGTCCGCCCACTCCGGCAGTACCGCAGTGCAGCGATCGAGTTCAGTTTCGAGAAATCTCTCGAAGCTCATCCCGATGGTCACGTGCGTACGATCATCGATAGCCAGTTGAGACAGCGGAACCAGGTGGTTACCTCGGCAAAGCCGGCGGCGTGCAGGCGCTCATGGTGCATCGATTCCGTATCAACGATCATCACGTTTTCGATCGCCGCGCGTTTCTGCCGGATTTCGGTGTCGCTGTACCCGTTTGCCGACTTGAACCCGTGATGAGTCTGGTTCATGAAATGTTCGAGCCCGGGATCTTCGTAGCGGATTTTCTCCGAGAGCAACAGGAGACCGCCATCGCCGAGGGCTACGCGAATCTTTCGCAGCAGAGCCAGCCGGTCATCCGGTTGAACGAATTGCAGAAGCCAGTTGGACAGGATCACACGGGCGGAGGCGAACTCGAGATCCCGTACATCGGCTTCGATGAAATGCACCCGTGGATCGATCACCAGGGCACGGGCCCTGGTCAGCATCGCCGCGGACTGATCGACTGCATTCACCTCACATGGTGAATCGCCGAATGCGGCCAGCAGAGCAATCGTGGTGGCGCCCAGCGAACAGCCGAGATCATAGACGCGATCACCCGGGGCGAGATGGCGGGCGGCGATCAGTCCTGTCATCGGCACCACCAGCTCATAACCCGGGACGCTGCGCCGGATCATGTCGGGGAACACACCCGCCACGCGTTCATCAAAGACGAAGTCAACAAGGTGAGGAGCGTCGTGGCGGTAGATTTGATCCTTCACGATCAGGTCTCGATCACCTTCAATCCGATGGGCATATGCGACAGGAAGCCGATCTCCTGCTTGAGGTCGAGCCGCGTCAAGGGGTGCTGATCGAGCCACGCACTCGGCACCATGATCTGCAGCACTTCATCACTGGCCTTGAGGTGGATGTCCGGCACCTCATCGTTTTGACGCGAGCGCCGGAATACCACGGCAAGGCGGAGCAGTACGGTCAATCGCAAGAGCGCCTGCGCATCTTCACCGGTGAACAGATCAGCAGGGATCTTACGACGGTGGGAGCGGACCAGGGTGGCGAGCCGTGATTGGTCACGTTTCGAGAAGCCAGGCATATCCATATTGAGCAGCAGATAGCTACCATGTTTGTGGTACTGGCTGTGGGATATGTCCATGCCGATTTCGTGCAGGTCCACAGCCCATCGCAACAGCACCACATCGTCGGCGTCGGCGAGTTTCCATGCCTTTGCGACCTGGGCGTGGAGCTTTACAACAAGATCGCGGACACGATCTGTATGGCTAGGTTCGATGTGGTAGCGGCCACGCAAGCTGGCCACGGTCGCTTCACGGATGTCAGCGCGGTGCACACGGCCGAGAATGTCGTGGATAAGGCCTTCGCGCAGTGCGCCGGTTGAAGCGTGCATGAAGCTGATATCGAGTTCAGCGAAGACCGCCGCAAGGATCGCCACACCACCGCAGAACACCGGTGCGCGTTCAGCCGAGAGCTGCGGCAGATCAACCAGATCGATTTGTCTTGCTTCTATCAGGCGGCCGATCAGCCACTCGAGACCTTCGGCAGTGATGACGCCGTGCGGGAAGCCATTACCCGACAGTACTTCTTCGATGGCGAGTACGGTGCCGGAAGCACCGATGGCGGTCTCCCAGGTTCCGGGATGAAACAGATAACTCACCGGCTCGAGTTCCTGACGACCCAGGTTGACCGCCAGTTCGAAGTTGCGGCGTCCGGTTTTGCCATCCGGAAAACAGCGGCTCGACATGGCCACGCAGCCCATGTGCACACTTTCCATGATGTCGGGTTCGAAGTGGCTTCCGATGATGAGTTCGGTGCTGCCACCACCGATATCCACCACCAGCCGCCGGTCGTTGTTGTCTTCAAGGCTGTGCGAAACGCCGAGATAAATCAAGCGAGCCTCTTCGCGACCACCAATCAGTTCGATGGGATGCCCGAGTACTCGTCCGGCTTTCTCAATGAATTTTGCTGAGTTCTTGGCCTGACGAAGGGCGCTGGTACCAACGATGCGGACGTTTTCTTCCTGGAGCCCGCGCAATCGTTCCGCCAGCCGCTCCAAACAATTCAGTGCCCTTGTTTCGGTTTCCTCCGTGAGGTTGCTGTCTTCATCCAGACCCGCAGCCAGCCGCACCATCTCCCGGTATTTGTCGACCACCTGAATGTGGCCGTCGCGTTCATTGACCACCAACAGATGAAAACTGTTGGAACCGAGGTCGAGCGCAGCGAGTTGTCTACGCATGTGCACTGACCTGGGCAGGGACTGGACAATCCAGAGCGCCCGCCAAAAGGTGGAGCAAGGCGTTTTCCAGCTTGTCGATCCCGTTGCTAGCCGCCAGGGTTTTGACCATGGCCTTCAACACCTTCGGTTTCTGCAGTGGTGCCAGCATTCGTAGACGGGAGAGTGCATGGCTCACGGCGTTGAAGTCTGGGTTCGGCAGCGGCTGGTTTGGCAGCTTCAACCCGATCTGGGCAAAGGCTTCATCAACGAGTGTGCGCCGGGCGCCGGTCTGGGATTCGGCTGTGGCAGCAAGGGATGCAAAGAGAGAAAGCAGTTCCACCTGCACCTGTTTGCTCGAAGAGAACCGCACACGCCCGCTCGAAACCCCGGTGAAGTGCGGAGTGAGGTCCTTGATCAGCGTCACGCAGACCAGCCATTCGAAGAGATCGAGGGATGTATCGTGGTTCGCAAGACGTGCAATCTGCTGCTGGAAGAGGCGGTACTGGGCCGTGGACTGGGTCTTGAGCGCCGGAATCGACATGGCGAGCAGCGTGATCTTCTGATCAGGGTGGATGTTTCTCATGACATCAAAGTGGCGCAGGCTGTCCTCTACGGTGTGGGGCCCCATCTGGGCGGCCAACTGGCTGAGTTGCTCTGTGCGGATCGCATCATCCGCCGACAGCAGCATGGCGTACGTCAGCGTCGTTGCCGACAGCACTTCATGTGTCGCCTGGGTCAACGCCTTGTCGGCAAGCTGCAACAATAGTCGTGCGCGGGTCAGTGCGGCATCATCCGGATTGCCGATGGCGCTGACGATCGCATCAGAAACCTCAGACGCTTGAATCGCAGAGTGCTGCTGTGGAGCGAGACCGCTCGTACGTGCGTCCTCGGGGGTTTTGAAAGCACTGTCCGGCAGTTGCGTGGTGACCGGGAACTGACCGCTCCAACGTGGTTCAATGCTTCGGATTCGCACGTCGAGTGGTGGGTGAGTAGAAAAAAAGCCACTCAAGAAACGCCGTGCCGCCACCGCTCTGAAGAAGAGGTGACTCGCTTCATTGGCCTGGTTGTTGTTGACAGTAGAGCCTACCGAGAACCCGCCAATTTTTTTCAACGCCCCGGCGATCCCTCCCGGATTGCGTGTGAACTGTACTGCCGCTGCATCGGCGAGGAACTCGCGTTGGCGGCTGACCGCGGCCTTGATTACGTTGCCGAAAAAAGTTCCCCCGTAGCCGATGACGACCAGACTGAGACCAAGGCCGATCGCGGCGATGCCGTTCTTGCGGCTCTTGCCGCCCGCGCGTGCGATGGCGCGACCGATCAGGCCGATGAAAAGAATGCCGTGCAGTACCGCGATCAGGCGAAGGTTGAGGCGCATGTCGCCATTGAGGATGTGGCTGAACTCGTGCGCGATGACACCCTGCAATTCATCTCGGGTGAGCGTTTCCACGGTACCTCGGTTCACCCCGATCACCGCATCTTCGATGGAATGACCCGCGGCAAATGCGTTGATCCCCGGCTCATCCAGGACATAGACCGGGGGCACCGGTGTGCCGGAGGCAATCGCCATTTCTTCAACCACATTGAGCAGAAGGACTTCCTTGAAATCCGCCTGCTCGCGGGTGACGAGGCGACCGCCGAATGATTCGGCAACAACACGCCCGCCGCCGCGCAGCCGAAAGTACTTATAGAGCGTGGCAACACCCACGATGCCGAGTACGCCAACGGTGATGAGGCCCCACGTCCCGGCGGGAACCGCGCCAAGCAAACCTACGGTGGACGTATCTGCCGTCGGTAGAGCGCCATCCCCACCCAGGAAAAACATGAACCCGACCAGCAGATTCGTCAGCAGTACAAGGGTCAGAACCGCTGCAACAAACAAGAGGCCGAGCTGCCAGGTACGGCGCCGCGCGGCATCCTGGGCCTTGAAAAAATCCACTGATCAGTCAGGTCAGAACGAAACCTTTGGTGCGGCCTGCATGGCCTCGCGATCCTGGTATTCTAGGAGCTGAACCTCCACCTGAGCGAACGCGTTCTTGAAGCGATTCTTCAGGGTAACCAGCTTGTTGTAGATGGAGACCAGCCAGAAGGCGAGTGCTGCTACAACCACGAGAATGATGATCAGTTCCATAGTCCGGTCCTTGAGTTGAGCGGGTGTTCAGGCGAGCTGTCAGTCCGGCAGACCGAGTACACGTTTGGCGATGACGTTGAGCTGTACTTCGCTGGTACCGCCTTCAATGGAGTTGGCTTTTGACCGCAGCCATTGGCGTGGGGTAACCAGTTCCTTTTCATCAAACTCAGCGCCTCCCCAGCCGAGGCTACGGGTGCCCATGAGGTCAAGCATCAGATCGTACTTGCGCTTGTTCTGTTCGGTTCCATAAAACTTGAAGATGGATGCCAGGTTCATGTCGGCCTTGCCGGCTTTGGCTTCTTCATAGGAACGCCCGAGGGTGAGCTGGAAAGCGCGGTCGTTCTGGCGGTGATTGATCACCTTGTCGCGGAAAGCCGGATCGGCGATGCGTCCGTCTGCGGTCTTGCCGATGTACTCGCGGGCGATGTCATGCAGTTGCCTTCCGGTACCACCAAGCGCTGAGTTGCCGCCGATGCCGGAAATCATCTGCCGCTCGTGCTGCAACAGTGCCTTGGCAATGGTCCAGCCATGATTGAGTTTGCCGACCAGCTGATCCTTCGGCACCTTGACGTTGTCGAAAAACGTCTGGCAGAACGGTGATGAGCCGCTGATGAGCGGAATCGGCGAAGTGGTGACGCCGGGTGATGTCATGTCGAAGAGCAGGAAGCTGATGCCTTCGTGTTTCGGTGCCTTGGTGTCGGTTCGCACCAGACAGAAAATCCAGTCCGCATAGTTGGCGTAGGAGGTCCAGATCTTCGAGCCATTCACCAGCCAGTGGTCACCCTTGTCTTCTGCCTTGGTCTGTAGCCCGGCGAGATCCGACCCCGCACCGGGTTCCGAATAACCCTGACACCAGCGGATCTCGCCCCTCACGATGGATGGCAGGAAACGCTGCTTCTGTTCTTCGCTGGCGTATTCGAGCAGGACCGGGCCCAACATCCAGATGCCAAAGCTCTGCAGCGGCGAGCGGGCATTGATGCGACGCATCTCTTCTTCGAGAACCTTGTTCTCTTCCGCGGTCAGGCCACCACCACCATAGGCCTTTGGCCAGCGGGGTGTGGTCCAGCCTTTTTCCGCCATACGATCGAGCCAGAGTTTTGAATCCGGATTGGCATAGGCCGCATTGCGGCCACCCCAGACGGCCTCTTCTTCGCCGCCCGGTGTGCGCATGGATGCAGGACAATTGGCGTCGAGCCAGTTCTGTGTTTCCCGGCGGAACGTTTCGATATCAGCCACGGTGAGCTCCCTGTGAATCCGCCGGATTTTAATTGAAGCGGATGCGGCGTTATAGTCGCGGGCTTCCTCGGCGTTGCCAACAATCGACAGGATCACACCATTTGAACGCTTTCCTGGATCTTCAGTACGCACGCCAACATGAATGCAAGCATGGTTAGTTGGGACAGCCGCACCTTTCGCAACACGATGGGGCAGTTCAGCACGGGCGTAGTCATTGCTACCGGAATGTTGCGAGGAGAACCCGCTGGCTTCGCCGCCCAGTCGTTTGTATCCCTCTCACTGGATCCACCACTGATTGCGGTGTGTCCGGGCAAGACCAGTACCAGCTGGCCGAAACTGCGTGAAGCCGGCAAGTTCTGCATCAACGTGCTTGCGGCAGATCAGAAAGCGGTGTGCGACACCATGGCGAAGAGCGGCATCGACAAGTTCGCCAGCATTCCCTGGCGCGCTGGCACAACCGGCTCACCGATCATCGAGGGTGTGATTGCGTGGATCGACTGCCAGCTTGAAGCGGAACATGAAGCCGGGGATCACACCATTGCTGTGGGTCGAGTAGTCAATCTCGGCGTTGATGCCCCAGAAAAATCGCCACTGCTGTTTTTTCAGGGCCGTTACGGTTTGTTTACGGGGTTGTAGCCATTGAAGTACCTCGCGAGTGGCGCGAGGCTCAGACCCTTCAACGGATAATCGCTTCCAGTGCCTCCCAGTGCAGATCACCGAAAGTACCATTCGGATTGACTGGCTGAATACAGATGTGATCCGCACCCGCGTCGAAGTGCTCCTGGATACGGGCCTTGATGCGATCCACATTGCCCCAGGCGAAGGTGGCATCGATGAACTTGTCAGAACCGCCGTTACCGAGATCATCTTCGGTAAATCCCGACCGCAGCCAGTTGTTGCGGTAGTTGGGCAAACCGAGATAGATCGAAGCCACCGGTCGAGCGAGCTTGCGTGCGGTCGCTGCATCTTCACATAGGACCACCTTCTGCTCCACACACAGCAATGGCCCTTTACCCATCACTTTGCGCGCCATGGCGGTGTGCTCGGGTGGGGAGAAGTAGGGATGCGCGCCGTTGGCCTTCATCGCGGCCAGTTCCAGCATCTTCGGTCCGAGCGCAGCGATCACGGTCTGGGGTTTTTCGGCGGGCTGTGCGCCTTGATAGGGAGAAGCGGCCATCTTTTCAAGATAGGCGCGCATGGTAGGTACAGGTGCCGCGTATTTGAGGCCACGTACGCCTTCAACCAGCGGTTTGTGCGATACGCCGAGCCCGAGCAGGAAGCGTCCCCCACTCTGTTCGGCCAGCGCCATCTGTCCTGCCAGTGTCACGCCGGGTTCGCGGTGATAGATGTTCGCGATGCCGGTGGCGAGATTGAGGGTCTTCGTATTCGCAAGCAGCCAGCTGGCCGTCACAAAGGGATGTTTGCCGACGGTTTCCGGGATCCACAGTGTGCTGTAGCCAATACGTTCGATCCGCTGCGCAGCTTCTGCGGCTTTTGCGGCTGGCAAGCCATCAAAAAAATACCAGACACCCAGTTTGCCGGGATTCATGTTTTTATTTCCCTGTGAAGTTGCCGGGGCGACGTTCAGACACGGAGCGGATGCCTTCCTGTGCATCATCAGTTGCCCGCAGCCACTTCTGCTCGGAGAGTTCGTGTTCGGTCGCCTTGACCACCGCGTCATAGAGATCGCCGCGCATGGTGGCGCGCACGGACATCAGTGCGAGCGGCGCGTTTTCGGCAATCTCCTTCGCGAGGGTCATCGCTGCGGAGCGCAGCTGGTCATGCGGCACCACCTGGTCTGCAAGACCCATCTCAAGGGCTTCCTCCGCACGCACCCGGCGACCCGTGAGCAACATGTTCATGGCGTTCTGCTGACCGACGATGCGCGGCAGTGTCACTGATATGCCGAAACCCTGGTGGATGCCGAGCTTGACGAAGTTTGCGGCGAACTTGGCTTCAGTGGATGCAATCCGGAAATCCGGCACCAGTGCAAGGCCGAGACCGCCACCTACCGCCGGACCATTGATGGCGCCGACCACCGGCTTCTTGTTGCGAAACAGGCGCGCTGCTTCCCTATAGAGTTTGCCGGTGGTGTTGCGGAACCCTTCCTCGGTAAAATCTTGGCTGCCCGACCCGTCTGATCGCCCCGTCCCGAAATTTGCGCCTGCGCAGAACGCCTTGCCGTTTGCAGTGAGAATCACCACGCGGCAATTGTTGTCTGCGTCCATCGCATCGAATGCATCGGCAATCTGTCCGATCAGGCTGTAGTCGAAGAAGTTGTTGGGCGGACGCTGGATCTCAACCGTAGCCACATGATTTTCCAATGTCACCGTAATATCGGTGTAGCCGCTCATCAAAAGGTCCCCCAACAGAAGAAGTGAATGGAATCCCAGGATAGTAACAGCAAAGAGGAAGGCGCTCACGGGAAGGTCAAGCGTCCGGGCATCTGGCAACTCGCGTTCCCATCCATGCTTGGCAATCTCTCGTACACCATCGTTGGCATGGTGCAAACCAAGTTCGTCGGTGATCTTGGAGCGCAGGCGATCGCCGCGGTAGGTGCCGGTCAGCGGGTGTTCTTTGCCATTCAGGCGATCCTCATGGCGGTCAGCGCGGGGACTACGGCGCTGGTTGCCCGCGCATGGGGTGCCGGTGACTTCACCGAAGCCAGCCGCGTCACCATGGCATCACTTGCTGTGGGTGTCGTTCTGTCGCTCCTCATGTCCACACTTGGATTGTTGTTCGCCGATTCCATGGCCGGTGTCTTCGGGCTTGATGCGGCAACACTGCATCTCGCGGCGGACTACATCGAGTGGTTGTGTATCTTCAACATCGCGTTTGCAGCCAACTACATCCTTGGCGCCGCATTACGCGCATCCGGTGACGCCTGGACTCCGCTATGGATCGGTTTTGCAGTTAACCTTGTGAACCTGCCGCTTCTCTATGTGCTGGTTTTCGGCAAGTTTGGTTTTCCGGAACTGGGTGCCAGTGGTGCAGCGGTGGCAGGCGGTTTTGCATTCGCCTTTGGTGGTGCGGTGCTGCTCGTCATGTGGATCAAACAGAAGTTCCGAGTGCGCCACGTCGGTGGTGGCTGGTGGCGGCGGGAACGCCTCAAACGACTACTCGATATCGGTTATCCCGCCGCGGTGGAGCAAGGTGTTTTTCAGGTCGGCTTTTTCATCTTTCTGATGTTGATCGGCCGCAACTATGGCACCGAAGCTTTTGCCGCCTACAACGTGGGTGTGAACCTGCTGATGGTGTGCATGACCGTTGGATTCGGCTTTTCCATTTCCGGATCCACACTCGTTGGTCAAGCACTCGGTGCGAATGATCACGCGGCGGCACAACGCGCCGGTTACCGATCGATGTGGCTGGCCATCGTGTTTATGGGGCTGGTGGGTGCGGTGATCTGTTTCTATGCGTGGGAGATGGCGGACTTCTTCCTGAACGATCCGGTGACGATCGAACACACGGTTGAATTCACCTATGTGCTTGGTGCGATGATGCCCCTGATGGCGATCGACTTTGCCATTGGCGGATCACTGCGTGGAGCCGGCGATACTCGCTTTCCGCTCATGGCGACGTTTGCGGGTCTCATCGGCATGCGGTGCGGCCTGGCAATTCTCGCCACCTGGTACGGATTGCCAGTGGTGTGGGTGTATGCCGCACTGGTTGGCGATTATCTGCTCAAGGGCGCGATGTTGTTGTGGCGATTCCAGAGCGGTCGCTGGCGTACGGTGGTGAAGTCCTACGACACGGGCTTGCACTGACAGGGCTCCGAAACAGGTTACTTCTGCGGCGGTCCATCGTTGCGATCACCCTGCCCGACGACCTCGAAGATAAGACCAGAGAGCGGAGCCACACGCGTGACCCGGAAAATGAGACCCGAACGCGACATCGGTCGTACCCGTCGCACCTCCTGCAGGCGGCGAATGAACCCGCATACTGTAATCAGACGCGCGACACCGGAGATGATGAACACCCCGTAGAGCGGTGTGAGCCAGGTAAACACCTCTCCGCTGAAGCTCACTTCATTTGGCAGGTGTGTTCCGAGCCAGGCGCCGATGAGCGCACCGATGAACGTCCCGCTTGCTGCGATGACCCCATGCACGGCCATCAGCGTGACGCGGCGATCACGTGGTGTCAGGTCATAGACCATATTGCCTGCACTCAACGTGAACCCCGCCCAGGCAAGACCGGAGATCGCCTGGACGATAAGCAGATAGACGTAGTGCGTCGAGAACACCCACAGCACTGGCATGAGCGGAATGATGAAACCGGTTGTCGCGAGGATCAGACGATTGCCGAAGAGATCCGAGAGTCGCCCCCAGCGATTGAGTGTCAGGAACTGGATGCAGACGGACGCTGCCGTGTTGAACATGAAGGCGAGATAGGAGAATTCGAGATCACGCAGCATGTAGAGCGCAAAGTACGGAGAGGCGATCGCCACTGACAGCTGCATGCAGGCGAAAAAGGCGGTAAACGGCAGCAGTCCGGATTCCCGATAGACCTTCCGCAGACCCCTGAAGCCGGTATCGATTGCCGCAACCTGGCCGGGTGGGTCTACATCTGCCCGAGATGCCACGCTGACAGCGCCCTGAAGAGGCTTGCCAGCGCGAAGATCGTGATGAAGCCCCACGCAGTCAGTTCCCAACCTGCGAAGAGATGCAGGATCAAACCGGCGAGGCCAAGCGCCGTGAAGTTGGCAAGACTCGACAGTTGGGTGCGCAAGGCGAAGAACCGGCCACGCCGGCTTTCCCGCACCAGGTCTCCCATAAGTGAACCCCACTGTGGTGAACCGAGATTCGGTCCAACGAAATAGACGACGGCAAAGAGGATGAGCAGTGGCAATGCGAGATCCGGATACCAGATTGGCAACACCGTGAGCGGCAGCAGCGACAGCGCCTGTAACAACGCTCCGGCGACGATGATCTCCTTGCGTTTGCGCAGCCGACGGCCGAGCCAGGCTGAAGCAACCTGGGAGAACGATGCCAACAGCGGCGGCAGTGACGCGAGAACGCCTACCTGCGTTGTGGTCGCTTTGAGGAAAACCGCAAACGCAGAGAAATAGTTTTCAGCGCTCCCCATCATCGCCGAGTAGTACACCCCGTCGCGCACGGAATGCTTGAGCGAACGGTCGATGACCGGATCAGGGTCGAGGGTGTTCTGGGGTTCCTGTGGCATTGCCACGACTAACTCAAAGCTCTGGCGCGTTATCGCGCCGGGATCATAGATGCAGTAGAGCCTACGATCACGATCAATCGATGATGTACAGAACTGAGGACGCTCATGCACTTTCTAACTGAAAACAAACAGAGACTCTTCTGCTGCAGACCGGCATTGTAGCGACCATGCCTAGCAACTTTTGAGTTTCAGTGCTAGCAGGTTCTCTTACATGCGATTTCGATAGAGCCGTGCATGTCTGGCCCTTTCACGATCTTGCTCAAATTAATCATCCTCCGGAACACACGGGGCGGATAGTGGTATTAGCGTGTGTTCTTACCGCGCCCAATCTTCACAAGTCGTAAAAATAGCAGTCGCCGCTGACTGTCTCCCCGCTCTCAGTTTCAGCTCCGTCCAGCTCAGCGTAATTTTCTGAGTAGCGGTAGCATTCGCTCGAAACAGACTAGCCTTCATCCATTTCAGCTCCCTCAATCTCTCCGTGTACGTCACTGTACATATAGCACTCTCCGGTTACGCCACTGCCGCTTTCTGTCGTAGCGCCATCTAGTTCGCAGTATTTTCCCTCGTAGGATTCAGCTCGGAGTGTTGGCGTACAAATCGTTAAAATAAAAAATATGTGGGCGGTTGCTACCTTCCTCATTTTCGTACTCGGCAGTTGTAGAAGCCTAACCCTTAACATAGGCGCACAATCCGTGGGAGTCACACCTTCTTTCGCCTTGATTCTTGCTGAGAAAAAGTCGTTCAGTAAAAAGTGAGGCTAGAAATCGGATGCAACATGGAGGCACGGACTATTCTGT
>VGVE01000017.1 GCA_016874135.1 Gammaproteobacteria bacterium
AGTTGCCAAGCTCTATGCCTACTGGATCGTGATCAACTACAGGGAAGCCTATGGTCTATACGCCTGCAACGGCATCCTCTTCAACCATGAATCACCGATTCGAGGCGAGACCTTCGTCACCCGAAAGATCACCCGGAGCATCAGCCGGATCGCCGCCAATCTGGAGTCTTGCCTCTATCTCGGAAACATGGACTCACTTCGCGACTGGGGGCATGCCAAAGACTACGTCGAAATGCAGTGGCGCATGCTGCAGCAGGATGAGCCGAAGGACTATGTCATCGCCACCGGAGAGCAGCACTCTGTTCGTAAAGCAGTGCTGACTGCCTGTGAGATTCTCGGCATCCACTTGCGTTTCGAAGGTTCAGGTGTCTCTGAAGTCGGAATCGTTGAGGAGTCGCGTTACCGACACCTCCCGCCGGGACAGGTAATCGTCAGGGTCGATCCCAGGTACTACCGTCCAACCGAGGTGGACTCGTTGTTGGGCGACGCTACCCGGGCGCACAGCGAGTTGGGCTGGGAACCAAAAATCACTTTCGATGAACTCATGAAGGAAATGACGCTGTCAGACTTCCGCCTCGCGCAAAGGGAGGCGCTGGTTGAAAGCGCTGGTTATTCGATCGCGAGACCCAAAGAGTGACGAGCCACAATCCTTCTTCCAGGGTTTGGGTAGCCGGACACAACGGGATGGTCGGCGCGGCGGTGGTGCGAGCCCTGCAAGGGGCTGGCTATCAGCACCTCGTCCTGGCGAGTAAAAAAGAACTTGATTGCACCAACGCCGGCGAGGTGAACAAGTTCATGGCACAACAACAACCCGACACCATTGTCGTGGCTGCGGCGCGTGTCGGTGGAATCCACGCCAACAATGCGTTTCCGGCGGATTTCATCTACGACAACCTGATGATCCAGGCGAACATCATCCACGCCGCCTGGAAGCATGGCGTTTCGCGACTGGTCTTCCTTGGAAGCAGTTGTATCTACCCGCGGATGGCCGAACAGCCCATGGGTGAGGACCAGCTTCTCGCAGGACCGCTCGAGCCAACCAACGAACCCTACGCCATCGCCAAGATCGCCGGCATCAAGTTGTGCGAGTCCTACAACCGACAGCACGGTTGCGATTTTCGCTCTCTGATGCCCACTAACCTCTACGGCACAGGTGACAACTTTCATCCCCAGAACAGTCATGTTATCCCGGCGCTCATGCGGCGGTTTCACGAAGCTGCCCGGAACAAAGATCCCGAAGTCGCTGTCTGGGGGTCAGGCCGGCCCCGTCGCGAGTTTTTGCACGTGGATGACCTGGCAGCGGCGGTACTGTTTCTGATCGAGTTGGAGCGTGAAGCCTGGCAGACGTCAACTGGTGCACAACAATCGCACATGAACGTCGGCACGGGCACCGATGTGAGCATCGCCGAGCTTGCCGAACTCATGAAAAAGGTGACCAACTTCGCCGGCAGGATCGTCTTCGACAGCAGCATGCCGGACGGTACCCCTCGCAAGCTTCTCGATACATCACTGATCAATGGCCTGGGTTGGTCACCTCGAATCGATCTCGAGACAGGCCTGAAGGAAACCTACGACTGGTTCGTGGGCGAACAGGGCAAGCTGCGCAGTCAATAGTCCCGGCACTAACGGTCCCTTCGCAGCTGCGTCGATTGCTGGCCTGAGCACCGCCGTGCCGAACACAATCCGGCAGCTGTATACCCCACCATCCGAATGACCCCGGGCTCGGGCCTCTATTTCCGGGCCTCTGTTACCGGGCCTCTGTTACCGGCTCTTTATCGCCGGTCTTTTTACTGCCAACATCCATCCGAACACGTTACTAGCCGACGACAGGAGACAACAGTGATCAGCACCGGACCCATAGAAGATCGCCTCGCCATTCGCGAACTGGTCGAATCCTACAACGATGCCGTCATGCGGTTTGATGCCGAAGCCTGGGCTGCGAACTGGCGGGATGACGCCGTGTGGGCGCTGCCGGGCACCGGAGACGGCATCAAAGGCAAGGAGAACTTCGTTCCCATGTGGAAGAACGCGATGTCGGGATTTTCCTTCGTCGGATTCTTTGCATCCGGCGGCCCCATTACCGTCACGGGCAACACCGCTCATGCAACCTGGTACCAGCAGGAATTCCTGCACCAGAAAGATGGTGTTCGTCGCAATGTGACGGGGCGCTATGAAGATGATTACGTCAAGGCCAACGGTCGATGGTACTTCCAGAGGCGGGTGTACCAGGTTCTCCACAGTGAGAACACTTGAGGCGAACCCATAAAACCTAGTGCTAGAACCAGGGGCTGCCACTGACCCCGGATCGACAGCAGATCCGTCAGTGTGGCCCCTCTGCAGCAGCGGCGCCTCGACAAAGCGGCGCAATCCACTGCGCGACGCCATGGCCGACAATCCGGTTGCCGTTGGGTGTGAAATGGCCGCCGGGCAATTCCCAGTAGATGTCCTTTCCACCGCGGATCGAAAATTCATTCAAGGGCGAGTAGACATGGGCTTCCTATCCCGTTGCCTGTGGGAACGAGGAGCTGAACGCGTAACGATTCTCCTCTTTCACCGGAACGTCGAGTACGGTGAAATGCGCTCCACGGTGTCTTGCTTCAGACTAGAGTGCTCGCAGAAGCGCAACCGATGGCGCCTCTCTTGGATCCACCGCGACGACAGCAGACGCCTCCGTTGGCCTGGCATCAGCGGCTTCAACTGCTTCAGCAGCCATCCACCGGTGGACGCGCAAGGAGACCGCTGCGCGGAGCCACGCGAAGAACATCGAATTCTCCGCCAGCAACCGGTAGGGCCAGTGCTCGAGCAGACATTGTTCAAGGGAAACGGGCAAATAGGTTGGCTGGTCACGCTCCAGTTCATCTCCTTTCAGAACAAACAGACGCGACCGGATGTTGTCGTCCAGATCAGTGAAATACCACTCCAGCAACACATGGTCCGGCATATACCGGATCCCTTCGTTTTGAAACGTAATGATCTATTCCGCCGTACCGTGTCCTGAAACGGACAGGTTTACGATTTCGGCGTTGCATTGCTGATCCTGGCGCAGCGCATTTTCGAGATGGGTGGTCCAGGCGTCGGCGAGATCCGCAGTGCATCCATCGCCGGCTGCGTAACTCTCAGGTCAGTGAATATCGACCGCAGAAAGATGCCAATCGTGTCCAGGTTCTGCGCCCGGAAAATGAGCCAGCCGATGCAGGTCAGTTGGAAGAACCAGAGTACGTGCAGCGCACGCACCAAACCCTGACTCTTGGCGCCCGCATTCTCAACGCCAAGCATCCGGTAGATCACCAGGATGAGCCCCTGGTAAAAACCCCACAAGACGAATGTCCAGTTTGCGCCGTGCCTAAGCCCGCCGAGCAACATCGTCAGCCACAGATTGCGATAGGTATTGAATTTACCTTTTCCGGTTGCCACCGAGCGGGATGTAGAGACAGTCGCGCAGCCAACTCGACAGGCTGATGTGCCAGCGCTGCCAGAAGTCGGAAGGGTTGGTCGAGATGTACGGAATGCGAAAGTTCAGCATCAGTTCGAAGCCCAGGAGTTTGGCGCACCCTCGAGCAATGTCCGAATAGGCCGAAAAATCTGCATAGATCTGAAAGGCGAACGCGTACACAGCCAGCATCACGAGCAACCCGCCGCCCTCCGGCAGCGATGAGCTTTCGCCACTGTCGTAGGTACTGAAAACACTGTTCACCAGTACCAACAGGTTGACGGCAATCACGATTTTCTTGAAGAGGCCCCAGGCAATCAGCCATACCCCTTCCTGTGCCGCCTCGACATTCCAAGTTCGTTCTTGCTGGAACTGTGGCCGCAGGTTCTTGCCCCATTCGATAGGACCTGCGACCAGCGGCGGGAAGAAAGCGAGGTAGGCGCCGAATTCGACGATATCGCCGGTGGGCTTCATGTCCCGCCGGTACACGTCGATCGTGTAGCTCATGCTCTGAAAGGTGTAGAACGATATCCCCACCGGCAAGATGATGTTGAGCATGATCATCGACGGCTGAACACCAAACACCGCCAGCTACAGGTCACTGAACGAATCGGTGAAGAAGTTGAAGTACTTGAAGAAGCCGAGAATGATCAGATTGAAGATGACGGACGATGCCACCACGATTCTTCGACGTCGTTCGTCCGACAGCTTCTCCAGAAGCGAAGGTGCGGCAAGCAGGACGGCACCAACAAGGAGTGTCCCCAAGAGCGCGGCAAGCGCCGCCTCGGAGACCCTGCCCGTCTGCACGATTTCCGGCAGGATGAAGAGCGCAAAGGCGAGCCCGAGATAGATGACTGACTGGGAACGCTCCCTGAGTGTGAGCCTGCCCTTTTCGATCAACAGTGCGGCACCGAAATCAAATGCAGTGGTGAGCGCGATCAGAAAAAGAAAACGGATGTCCCACCAGCCGTAAAAAAGTAGCTGGCCACGAGAATGAGATTGTTCTGCGCGCGAATCTTGCCCTTCAGCAGCCAATAGAGACCAAAGACTGTCGGAAAAAAGAGCAGGAATTCGAGACTGTTGAACAACATGGTGGCTAGTTGCCCTCCGCTCCGAGGACCCCGGCCAACAACGAATTCAGCGCCTCGTACGCCTTCCCGGTGAAGTACAATTAATCTGCAAACATGCCTTCACCGAAAGCGCCAAGCTCGGATTACGCATTCAACACCGTCACGGATTCTGTCCAAGCGGCTGCTTCGATCTCTCAGTTCAACTGCGCAACACCGTCTGCGCTTGCGTTCGACCAGACGATCATCCGAATCAGCTGCGGGTCCCCAACAGGCAGAACGCGAAGCAGAATGACTTCACGGGTATGCTTCAGGCACGCCTCGACCAGCGCGACCAGATCACCATGCGTAGCCGCCACACGTGAGTCACGAAGTTCCGGTCGCATGCCAAGAATCCGCATGTCATTGACGCCGGCCTGAATCACGATGGTGCCGATGTCAGTCGGCCAGTTGAACACACGCGCCGCGGCGGTGATCTGTGACGCCGTCGCCCCGGGGAAGCCCACGTATAAACCATCCAGCCGATCATGCTCGGCCCACTGCGCCACCCGGGAATCACCGATGAAGACCGTACGGGCTGCCCGATTGCCTTGAACGAAGGGTTCAACCGGGAATTGAGCTTGGAGAGAACGCTCGTAAAAACGTAAAGAAAGATAACCGGAGAGGCCGATTCTGAGCGCGAATCTCGCCGTCAGCATGAGAACAGCGGTGATCTGCGTTCGATTCATCGACACGTAGGACATCCTGTCTTGATTCTCGCCGGGCACATTGGGGCAGCACTCGGTCAACCACCATTCTCCCTACAAACTGCCGCAAGGTCCGCGAATTTCCCGCACATTTTTCATCTTGGGACCCTGTTGTTCACGATAAAGACCCCAGTGACTTGCATCACACTATCAAGGTTCGATCCCCGCCAGCTGTCGCGGCAATATGTGCTTACGCCGCGCCTTGGCATACAGCGACTTTGCTCTCCTGTCACATTCCGCCAGCAGCGGTCCATGACGATATAGCACCTCTCTAAGCGGTGCATCGAAGTACACGGCGAGGAAGCGCAACAGGTCGCATCGTGACAGGCCGATGTCCATCGCCGAAAAGTGCAGCGATCCGAGATCCTTTACTAGCGCACGCCGGGGAATACTCTGATATCGCTGCGTACGGTGCAGATCCACGATATAGATGGGCGCGCTCAGGCTTCTTGTTTCAAGCGTATCTTCCGATCGAGCCAACAGAAGATGACAGATGTAGAAGTCCTGGTGCACGTACCCTGCGGAGTGCATGGCCGCAGCCAGTGCGGCGACCCGTTCGATGAGCCTGCGTTTCGCCACCGCCGAAGGTGGGCTTTCTTTCCAGCGCAGACACACCTGTTCAAGGCTCTGGATACCGGTCAGCTCCGATGTGATCAGAAAGGACTTGCGCGTGGCCGGGTTACGCCCGCGTACACCGAATCCGGCAACGTCTAGTGTGTGCAGTCCAGCAGCAGCGAGATCGGAGATCGCTTCGAATTCGTTGCTGGCATCCACTACCGGTCGTTTCAGAACAAGCAGGTTTTTCAGGATCTCCGTCCAACCGACTCCATAGTGGCGCTTTACGTAGTAGACGCGGCCTCCGATGACGGCACGGATTGTTGACCGCTCCGCGACTTCGCGAACCGCGATTCCTTCAAGATTGAGCGCGGCAGAAAAAGGATCCTGCCCTGCCCAGGCCCTCGCGATATCGTCACGCAGTTCGATCCCGCTCTTTGTAGTCGGCACGTTCAGGTCCGCTTACCGGCTGTTTCGAGAATCACTTCAGCGGCGCGTTGCGGCAGGCTGTACAGGTCTGCTGTCCTCCCGAACGTGATGCCGTTCTTGCGCCATCTCTCGCGTTCAGGGGATGTCAGCATGCGTACCAACGCCTGGTCGAGTTCCATCTGCCGGTACGGTGAGGTGACGATACACCCTGCACCGGCATCGGTAACGTAGTGCGCGAAGCCGCAGACATCCGTGGTCAACACCGGTAATCCGGCGACGATCGCCTCCAGCAATACATTGCCGGTATTTTCGAAATAGGCCGGATGAATCAGCAGCTCCCCGGCTTGAAGCAAGTCAGGAATATCGTCACGTCCGGATAACACCTGGAATCGCGCATCAATACCGAGCCGGGTGGCATGGGATCTGAAGCGGCCCGAATCATCTGTCCCAACGGCCACCAGGTGAGTCTTGTTTCGCAACTCCTTCGGCAACGCCCCTACCGCATCGAGGGCCCGGTCGAGCCCCTTGGTGATAAAACCGGAGCCGATCAGGAGCACCAGAAACGCATCGTCAGGCACGCCAAGACTGCTCCTGCCGCGCCGCCTTCGTTCGGGAGCGTCTTCCCCGGCCATGCGGTCACGGGCGATCCCGGGGGGCAGGCGGTGGAAACGCTCAAGCGGCGTCGCATAGTGCCGCCTGAAGATCTCCATCTGGCTCGGAGAACTCATCAGGATCCGGGTCTTGGCCGCGGGTTCGAAGACCACCCGCTCGCAGGCGGCAAAGTGCCGAAACCGTGGCGTACTCCGATAGAGTCCACTGCGAGCCGTCAGCGCTTTTTCGAGATAGCAGGTATCCGCCGCGTAATACACGTCGAGCCCTGGCATCTTGTTGAAACCCACCACACAGTCAAAATGTTGGCGTTTGAGGCGCTTCCCGAGCCAGTTCTGGTAGCGCTCATACCGCGTGTGGTTGAATATCTCGGTGGCTTCGAACTTCTCAACACTGAGCCCGGCCGGTACCTCACCCTGCCAGTGGATAACGAAGGCCGTCACTTCTGCACCCGCGTCGAGGCAAATCCTGGCAATACGGATGAACGCCCGCTGCATGCCGCCATGCGGAAAGTATTTGTAGAGGCAAAATGCGAGTTTCAACGGCTTGGCGGGCACTGCAGTGACCGTGGAAGAATGCCGGCATGATAGCAAAGGGAGGGTCTGATCCATTCACCGGACCGAATTGATCAGAGATACAAAGAGCTCTGGCAGCGCCCGGAAAAGGTTGCGAACATGGCGTCGTGAAGGTTCTGGTCATGCACAGCCGCGACCTCGATAAAGGCAGCACCCGCTTTCGAGTCGTTAACTACCAGCGCTGGCTCGAATGCCAGGGAGTCGTGCTCGACTATGTCAATCGTGAAAACATCAGCGCGCGCCAGGTTCTTCGATACGATGTGCTCTTCAACCAGAAGTGCCGCCTGTCCGCCTGGTCTTCAGCACACCTGCGCAAGGCGGCGAAGCGGCTCGTCTTCGACTTTGATGATGCGATCTGGACCCGGGCCCGCAAACCCTACGGTGCGTTTGTAGGCAACCGGGTGCGCAAACGGCTCGACTGGTGGTTCGAAGCCGCCGATGTGGTGACGACCTCGAGCGAATACCTCGCGAACTATGCACGACGCGTGACGCAGGCGGTGCGGGTCATTCCCATGGCGGTGGATACAGACGAGTGGCAGCCCATGCCTCGGCCGGTTGATGGCAAGGTTCGTATCGGTTGGGCCGGGCGGCCAGGCAATCTGCGTTACCTCAAGGCCATCGAGCCGGCACTCGCCGAGGTGCAGCGATCGCGTCCGCACGTGGAGTACGCCATCTACTCCGGTGAAAAGCCTGATCTCACGGTGCCATTCTACTACCAACCCTTTGCCGCACGCACCGAAGCGCGGTTCATCCAGTCACTCGATATCGGTCTGTTACCGCTCGATGATGGGGAGTTCACCAAAGGCAAGTCACCGATCAAGGCGATCCAGTACCTCGCCTGTGGCGTACCCGTCGTTGGCAACGTCGTTGGTGCGGGTTGCGAGATCGTGACCGCCGCGAACGGCCTCGATGTCGCGCAGACAGGCGGATGGACCGCATCTCTTCTGCGGTTGATCGACGATGCAACCGAGCGACAACGGTGTGGTATCGCCGGACGTGCCCACATCATCACGCACAACAATCTGGTGAACACCCGCAATGCCTTGCTCGCGGCAATCACCGGTCGGGATACTCCAGCGCCAACAGGACACGACTGATGGGACCACTCCGCCGATTCCTGGCCCGAACGGTGCTGCAGAACAGCGCCAATCTTGTAACCCTGGATGATCCCTACGTCGCGATGGGAAAACTCCTCCCGCCTGACCAGGTGCATGGTTTGATCGATGTGGGTGCAAGTTATGGCCGTGTTGCCGGACGGCTGTTACGCCAGTTTCCGTCGGCAAAGACCTGGCTGTTTGAACCCCACCCGGATTATGAGACCGGGCTCTCCGACGTCAGCCGAAAAGACCCGCGGCTCTGCCCCCAGTTCCTCGCTGTCGGTGATCACGAAGGCACAGCCACCCTCAACATCGCCGCCTCACCCGGCACAACTTCACTGCTTAACCCGAACTCTACGCTTACCGCGAGTTATGCCACCGAAGCCCAGGTGATCGCCTGCCGTGAAGTACCGCTCGTTACGCTCGATGCCTGGGCATTGCGCGTCCCGGATCGACAGATCGAATTGATCAAGCTTGACATACAGGGTGGAGAACTCGCCGCACTGCGCGGCGCACGCAAGCTGCTGACGACCACTGTCCGTCTCGTCTACACGGAGATCATGTTCAACAATCTGTATGAAGGTGGCGCGGTGTTTGCCGATCTCGATGCGGAGCTGCGGGCGTGCGGCTTCCTGCTTCATGACATCTACAAACCGAAGCACAATGCATCGGGCATGCTCATGTGGGGTAACGCCATCTATCTACGCAAGGCCTGAACCGCTGATTCCACCGCCTCCCCGTCACCCCACTAGGTTCAGATCAGCTGACCATTGAGTGAATCAATTGTATAGCCTTCCCGGAGGAACAGCAGATTGGTGTTGATCGAGGATCGCGCGGCAACGCTCGCGCGATCGGTCGCGAGTAGACGCCCTGCGGCATCATCCACCTCGAACCAGCAGAACTGATCCAACCACGCAAATCCGATAAGTTTCTCCAGAGTGACACCGGCGCGGGAGAGATTGTTGAAATTCGCTTCGATCAGAAGCGCATCGATGCGTTGAATGTCGCCGGGATCCAGGCCACTCAGCACCGCATGCTCAAATCCTTCCGTATCGATTTTGACGAAGATCCCCTGTCCGATATCAGGTGTCGACAACACCCGGTGAAGCGTGGTCACCGGCACCTCCAAGGATTCGATTGCTGCAGCCTTATCGGCACCGGCCGCGTAGGCAAACGATGCCAAACTGTGACGGGCCAACGGAACCTTCAGCAGCAAACGACCGGGTTCTGCGGCAAGCCCTTCAGCAAGGAACTCAACCCGCATACCGGGATTGAGCTCCACGTTAAACCGCGCCCGCTCCACCATCCGCGGATTGGCATCGATGGCGATGACCTTCGCCTGCGGGTTGCAACTGGCAAACAGCGTCGAGAAGTAACCGATATTGCAGCCGACATCAATCAGTGTACTGACCTGAGGTGCGAGCATGCGGAACAGAACAGACGTCACCGGTTCAAATTCGCCATAAACGCAGATGGCGTTGTCGACCGAATCGCCGAGTATCGTTTCGAGCCGGACCCCGTCGCGGGTCAGAACAATTCTGCTCTCACCCCAGTGTCGGCGGCAGAACTTGCGAAATGCGCTGCGCCGAAGGCCCCGACCGGGACCACGGCGCGCATACCAGAGCAGAGGTTCGAATGAGGGCAATCGACGGACTTCCGGGCTGGAGAACGCGGCATTGTAGCCTCGCCTCGCCTTGCCTTCCCTTCTCTTGATAGCAGTGCGGGCAGTTGCGCGCCCAAGTGATTATCATCCCAATATGAACAGCACCGTCCCTGAATTCACTGAGCGCCCCTGCTCCATCTGCGGCAGCGACAACCACCGGCTCCTGCTGCAGCATGGTCCAACCGCTTACCGCGAGTGTCTGCACTGTGGGGCCATCTTTGCCTCGCCACTCCCCTCCCGCTATGAAGAGGTCAACGAAGCCGCCTACAACCAGGCTCTCGAAAAATACACAGCCAAAATCGATGCCCGGCTCGCGATTAACATGCGTACCTTGCGGCGTTTCGCCCGGTTTCGGCAAGCCGGCACCTTCCTCGAAATCGGCTGCAATGCCGGCGCTACCCTCGTGGCGGCAGAAAAGCTCGGCTGGAAAGCCACCGGCGTCGACATTTCCCGCACCGCCTCCACCTGGGCACGTGAGAAGCGCGGACTCAACGCGATCACCGGGACAGTGGAGCAGGCCGCATTTGCGACCGGGACTTTCGACGTGGTTTACACCAACGCGGTCATGGAACACGTTGAAAATCCGCTGTCGACGGTGAAAGAAGCACTGCGCATCCTGCGACCCGGCGGAGTGTTCTATGCAGCCACGGTCAACTGGGAAAGTTACACCCGCGACTATCTCGGTGCAGGTTGGAGCTATCTGGAGCCCATGCATCACGTGCAGCTCTTCACACCAAACAACGTCCGGGAACTCGCCAAGCGCACCGGGTTCGAAGTCGAACGCATCTGGACAACCGGTGTACGGCTCGCCGACCGCAGAGGTGACCGCGAGACCCGCGCACCCTGGCCACCGGCGTGGTGCAAAGGCCTGTTGTCGTTGGCTTCACGTTTTACGGACCGCGGTGATTCGATCAAGTTCCTGCTGCGCAGGCCGTGATGCAGAGGCGTTTCCCCATCACATCCAATTGAGCCACACGTATTGATGTAGAGCAGGTACTGACCTGACAATCCCGGCGACGCCTGAACACGGACACGTCGACCATGAATAGCCAGGAAGGGATGAACCGGGAATGGACTGACTACCTCATCGACTCACTCGAGGTCGAAGAGGATACGGGTCCCCTGTTCAACCCGCGTCCGCACCAGGAAGGTGAAGCGATCTCGCGAGAACTCATTCGTCGTTATTTCCGCGACAACGCCTATCCGTTCGCCGAACGCATGTCGATCAAAGCGTACTACACGGAAAAACGCCTGCTGCAGATCGAGCTAGTCAAACTCCAGAACTGGGTGAAAGAAACCAGCCAGAAGGTCGTGGTCATCTTCGAAGGTCGCGACGCCGCCGGTAAGGGCAGCACTATCAAACGGTTCATGGAGTACATGAATCCCCGTGGTGCCCGTGTCGTCGCACTCGCCAAACCGACCATCGAAGAGCAGGGACAGTGGTACTTTCAACGGTACATCGATCATCTGCCGACATCTGGCGAAATCGTTTTTTTTGACCGCTCCTGGTACAACCGGGCAGGTGTTGAGCGCGTCATGGGCTTCTGTACAGAAACCGAGTACGAAGAGTTCGTACGTGAGGCGCCATTGGTTGAACAGATGCTGGTACGCAGCGGCATCCACATCGTGAAGTTCTACCTTTCGGTGAGCCGGGAGGAACAGGCCCTGCGCATGCGTGAACGGGCGGTCAATCCACTGAAGCAGTGGAAGCTCTCGCCAATCGACAAACTCGCCCAGGAACGCTGGGATGATTACACGGTCGCCAAAGAGGCGACCTTTGAAAAAACCGACACACCGGAAGCCCCCTGGATCATCGTAAAAGCAGAAGATCAGATGCGGGCCCGCTGTGAAGCCATGCGCCATGTGCTACACCGGTTCGACTACACCGGTAAGAACCTTGAAGTCGCCCACGCACCTCACCCATTGCTGCTGGCACCGATCGCGCGGTTGCGCCAACTTGAGAGCGACTGAGCCATGACCACCTCGTTCGACGTCCAGACCGATGTCCTGGTGCTTGGCTCCGGCGGTTCCGGTCTGACGGCTGCGCTTCGTGCCCACGAATCAGGTGCCGAGGTCCTGGTCCTTGAAAAAGCGCATCGCATTGGTGGCACCACGGCTATCAGCGGCGGCATCCTCTGGGTGCCCAACAATCCGCATATGGCGGCACTCGGTGTCCCGGATTCGCGCGAAGAGGCTCTTGCCTATCTCGAATCACTGTCCCTCGGTGTGATGGACATGTCCCTGGCTGCAGCCTTCGTTGATAACGCCCCCGACATGATCCGATGGCTTGAAACCCACTCCCCCGCGCGTTTCACTGTCGCCGAAGGTTATCCCGACTATCACCCCGAAAATCCGGGCGGCAAACCGGAGGGCGGACGATCACTCGACCCAGCCCTCTTCAGTTTCCATCGCCTGGGGGAATGGGCGGCACGCATCGGCGGCCGCCAAACTGACCTGCATCCGCAGGCTCCGGTGGTACCCGTTTCTCTGCTGGAGTCAATGGGCCGGAAGGCCGTGACTGCCGACATCCTCGCCGAGCGGCGCGAGCAGGACATTCGCGGCACCGGTCATGCACTGGTTGGCGCATTGCTGCTCGGATGTCTCGACAGGAACATTCCCGTTCACACCGGCGTGCGCGCCAGGGAGCTGATCCAGGAAGAGGGCCAGATCACCGGAGTGATTGCGGAACGTGACGGCAAGCCCTGGCGCATCGCTGCTCGGCGCGGCGTGATCCTCGCCACCGGCGGCTTCGAATGGAATCCGGAGCTTGTTCGCAGTTTCCTGCGTGGCCCCCTCGACGGCCCTGCATCGGTGCCGGAAAACGAAGGGGATGGGCTCATGATGGCCATGTCGCTCGGTGCTGCGCTTGGCAACATGAGCGAGGCCTGGTGGATGCCCACCATTCGCATCCCTGACGATACGTTTCAGGGGAAGGCCATGTACCGGCTCTGCCTCATGGAACGAACGTTACCCGGTTCCCTCATCGTCAATCGTAAAGGTCGCCGATTCGCCAACGAGGCCGCCAACTACAATGACATCGGTCGCGCATTTCATACCTTTGATCCCAACGGCTTCGCGTTCGAAAACAACCCGGCCTGGCTGATTTTCGATGACCGTTTTTTGCGCGAGTATCCGGTGGCGGGTTTTGGTCCCGCCGCAGCCAAAGCGCGCGGACTCATCCGCAGCGGGGTTGATCTGATTGAACTCGCAGCTGCGATTGAAGTGCCTGCAGATCAATTGGTCCGAACAGTTGAGCGGTTCAATAGCTACGCAGTTTCAGGACAGGATCCGGATTTTCATCGTGGCGTCAGTGCCTACGATGGATTTAACGGCGACCGTACGCGTACCGGCGCGGCTGCGACGCTCGGCCCGTGTTCACAGGCACCCTTCCACGCGGTCCAACTCGTGGCGGGTGCTCTCGGCACCAAGGGCGGCCCGCGCACCGATGTGAACGGTCGTGTTATGCACGTTTCGGGACGCGTGATTCCCGGCCTCTACGCCGTAGGGAATGTGATGGCAGGCAGCACCGGCATGGTCTATGGCGGTGCCGGCGGGACGCTAGGCCCCGCGCTCACCTTCGGCTGGCTGGCCGGTAAAGACGCCGCCCTGCGGATCCCCGGCCGAAACGACTGAACCCACCCATCACACAGCAAGAAGAAAGTCCCCTGGTTGACCATCTCGCAGCGAGGCTCTCGACCTACGTGGATTGGCTGCAGACGGGCTTCCTCATGTCGCTAATCAGAGCCCGGGCAATTCCTTGATACCTCACTCCGGAGAACCGGCCTTGCTGGCTACCCGCGGCGCCGACGATCAGCCTTGAGTTCATCCAGATCAAAGCTTGAGCCTGCCCGCAGCCCGGCGATGGTCGAGAGGTTGCGCAGACTCTGCCGCGCAGACCGCATCATGAGCCCGAGCACGACACTGTTCTTCGTATCCCCTTCTTCATTCACGTAACCGAGCCTGTGCAAGGCATACAAACCGATCACGGTGGCGAAGAAAAAGAAGAAGTCCCAGTGCGAAAAACTCAGCGCTTCAACGGCGAGACTCTGGCTGGTGTCATGCCAGTTGAGCGTGAGAGTCAGTTCCCAGGTGGCAAACAGATCTGCAAATGCACCACCACTGAGGGCAGCCAGCCCACCCGCCATCGCATTCACCATGGAACTGGAAGCGAGATAGGCGGTGGAATTGCCCACTGGTGCAAGCTTCAGCGCGATGTTTCCCGAGGCAAGGTTGACTCCCGCGGTGGCGATGCCGGCGATGATGTGAATGACAATCAGCAGCGGTACCGTACCTGCGTGCACGTCCGGAAAGGTGGTAAACGTCCAGGCAAAGATCGCGAGCACAAAGGCACCACCACATACCCGCAGAACCGACTTGTTGTTGAAATGATCGGCAATGCGCCCCCAGCGGGACACTGTGAGCCAAGCGGCAATCTGCGACAGCGTGCCGAGGCCGATGACCCAGAAGAGGTCCATCTCGAGCTGCTTGAGCATGTGCACGGTGAAAAACGGCGCCGCCAGATTGATGGCGAAGTTCCAGCTGGTGAGAAACCGGATCAGTCGCCTGTAATTATCGTGGCGGAACGGCTCGCGCAGCCGGGCAAAGAGGCTCTCTCCCACCACCGGCTGCATCGGCGGCTCCCAGATATGCCGTGCGCAGATGACAGCATAGGCGCCGCCGATGAAAGCGAGCGTGTAGACGATCCCGTAGGCGATGGTCACAGGCTGCGGTACATACAATCGCCACAGATCAATGAAGCCCGCGCCGACCAGACTGAGTGCAATGCCGATACCGATCATGCGTTGCTGGCGTTTGCCAAAGAGACGACCCATCTCCGAGTCAGGCACCAGATCCCGCATCCAGGAACTCCAGGACACCTGCAGGAACGCACCGGCAATGTAGCGAATCGCAAATGCGGCGAGGATCACCCCAAGTGCCGTATCGGGCGGCAAGAGCCAGGCAGCAACGGCGATGACCAGGAACATCGGCCGAGCGACCCAACCACTCCACATGTACACGCGCTTGCGGTCAGCAAGTCGATCCACCGCATAAACGCCGGGAATCTGCGCGAGTTGAGACAGATGCGGAATGGCCGCGAGAGCACCAATGGTGAAATTCGACGCGCCCAGTTGCACCGCGAGTGCCGTGAGGAATGCACCTACGGCCATGGTTTCCATGACCTGTATGCCGACACCGTTACGCATGATCCACTTCTCGCTGCGCCGCAGCGCCGCCAGTGGATCCGGGTGTTCATCCGTGGAGTCGATAGCAGAAGTATTCACGCGTACGGACATTACCACAGGACCCGGAGGCGGATGCCACTTGCGAAGGTGCGGCCCCGATCTGCACCCGATCTTCAAGGAGCGCCCAAGTCTTCGTGGCGAATCAGAAAAGATCTGTCGCCACCAGGTCATTAAGGTGAGTTCGGCGAGAAATAACACCACAGGTCTGAAATCAGAACGCACCGCGTCGGCGTCCTTGTCACACACCCGCCCATGCACGCATCAAACAGGAACAAACCGTGCTGTCACCTTGACCGCATTTGTTCGCGATACACGATCTGGGACACTCAGCGGCATCGCCGCAGCCTCGATCGCGGCCACCATGTACGACTCGAGTTCTTGTGCCGAGAGGTTCTTGCGATCGCCTTCGAGCAACGTACGTAGCGTTTCCACGTCCTGCTCGAGGGGTGCCAATCCGAAACTCGTCGATGTGTCTGCCAAGTCCCGCAATCCAGCCAGCTCAGCATTGGTCACTGCGAATCGGGCGTACAGTGGCTTGCCGACAAACACGGCCAAGACGACCAGGAGCAGAAACACAACCGACCATAACGCCAGCATGAGTTCGCGTGGAGCGATCTTCAGCGGGGAAGAACCGATCATGCGGATTCTTCTGCCATCACCACCACAATGGCCAGTAGGAACTCGATGCCGGTTTCAATCGGGCTCGAATGCCGGACGCGAATCTTCTCGATGTCGGCTTCTGCAAATAGTCGCTGGACAAAGGCGGACAGCGCCGCTTGATCCTTAGCGTGCCCTTCGAACTCCACGTGGGCAACGCTCTCCCAGTATTACGGGAAACTCGCATCAGCCATCGATACTGCGTAATGGGTAAGCAGCCTGAGATCTTTGTCCGCCCCGGTACGAATCCCCGAACGAACGACCAGCTCTCGAAACGCAAATCGCAAAGCTTGGCGGCGGTTTCCAGCGTCGCCAACATCGTCAGCGGCGAAACGCCTGATTGGAGGCTCGACAACAACCGCAAATCCGATTCCAGCCTGCTTTCCTGTTGCTGCAGCTTCTCCCGTTGCGCGCAGCGCTGCATGAAAAGCGCGTTCTGCTCTCGCAGCGCCTCCAGCTCATTCTCGCGTTCAGCCAGCACACTGTTTGCCGTGCCAAACCCACCTCCAATCAGAATTACCAGCGCAAACAGGGTGCTGAAGTCGGGCAGCGTCAGTTTGCGTCGCCTGAGTTCGTTGAAGCGCGCTCGCGGAGCGCGGCTCAATTCAGGCGCGGCGAAAGATCCGCATAACAAAGCTTGGTAGGGCAAAGCCTGCCATGGTCGGTCCATGGGGGAAGGCGGGTTCTGGATGACTCAGTTCAGGCGCGGTATCCGTAACGATATGAACAAAGGACTGCATCGGATCGGGAACGTTCTGGGTGAGGGAGTGCGCGAGCTTCTTGAGCAGCCCATCAACACCAGCACGGGTTGACCTCCGCCCAACTTGTTTGAGTTCGGCTCGCATTGTGCGAAGTACAAATAGCCTGGTCCGTGAACAGCTGCCTCTTTGTACTTTGTACGGGCACCGGCCCGGGCTTACCCGGGGAATCTGTGCGGGCGAACGTAAGTAGGTTCACGCTAGAATGCCGGGCAAATCACCCAGACCATTTTCTACACCTCTTTTCCAAAGCTCTTTTCCAGACCTCTCCCCCGACGCTCGTCGAACGGAGCAATGGTTTGGAGAACCAACCGGACCCGGCAAGGCAGAAACCGCGATGCAAGATGAAGAAGTGAAACAGCTCGCCGACGACACGCGCCTAGAAACGGTGCTGCAGACCGTGAAAGACATTCTTTTCCGCTTCGATGAACAGTGTGAGGGCAGCTATACCCTCTATGACCTGATGGGCTTTCTCGCCGAGGATCTCGTCAATGAAGGGTGTTGTGCGTTGTGCATCAAGGAAGCCATTGACCAGGCTTTCGAGCAATCAGGCGTTGATACCACGCAGCATCGCCAGGACGGCGACGCCGTTTATCACTGAACGGTGTAATCAAATCCACGTGGCGGCGTCATACCGCCACACAGGTCCGATACTCTGACGACCACCGTTCACCTTCGATGGATGCAATGGCTTCATTGAGACTGCGCATCGCCACCCCATCCTGATGCGCCTGCCGTGCGACGGCCCGGGCTACGATCTGGCTGACCGCGTTGAGTCGAGACACATCGGGATACAGTGATCCCGAAGCAAGCTCATCCGCCGTGACAGTATGCGCCAGTGCTTCAGCAGCCACTGCCACCATGGCATCGGTAATGCTGCGGCTCTGGGTAGCGAGCGCACCCAGACCAAGCCCAGGAAAGATGAAGACATTGTTACCTTGACCCACTGAGATCTTGCGGCCATTGATTTCAACCGGTGCAAATGGGCTCCCCGTCGCCACCAGGGCCTTGCCTTGCGTCCAGCGCAGTACATCGGCAGGGATCGCCTCAGCGTTATCAGTGGGATTGGAAAACGGCATGACCACCGGGCGCGGCGTATGGCGGCACAGCGCACCGATAACCTCTTCCGTAAATGAACGTGGTTGACCCGAGGCACCGATGAGTACTGTTGGCTTGAAACCATCGATGACGCTGACGAGGTTCTTGCCTGCACCACCCGACAAACCACGTTCCACTGCAAGTGCTGAAGGCCAGGCCAATTCAGTCTTGTAAGTGTCATCGAAAGGCTTGTCATCGATGAGAAGGCCACGACTGTCCATCACCGCAAGATGACGTTTGCTCGTCTGATCGTCGATGTCGTGCAGCGCAAGGCCCGCCTTGATCTGGCGGGCGATACCCAGACCCGCCGCACCCGCGCCGTAGATCAGCACCCGTTGTTCCGTGAGCGATTGTCCGAGAATGCGCAATGCGGAGTTGATCCCTGCGAGCGCAACGGCTCCTGTGCCCTGAATGTCGTCGTTGAATGACAATACCCGCTGCCGATGCCGCGCCAGCAGGTTCTGGGCGTTGTCCTTGCGAAAGTCTTCCCACTGCAGCAGCACACCGGGGAATTCAGATGCGACGGCCTCAACAAACTCATCCACGAGTTCTTCATAGGCAGCACCGCGCAAACGGGACTGACGCCAGCCAATGTACATCGGGTCATCCAACAGAAACTTGTTGTCGGTGCCCACATCGAGGCTCACCGGCAGCGTGGCTGCGGGATCAATTCCCGCACCAACGACATAGAGGGCGAGTTTGCCGATGGAGATTGCCATGCCCCCCGCGCCCTGATCACCAATGCCGAGAATCGACTCATTGTCGGTAGCGACGATCAATTCGATGTTTCGATCCACGGACGCATTGGCCAGCACCTCGGCGATCCGGCCGCGGCAATCTGGAGTAATCCACACGCCCCTGCCCCGCTGGAACACCTGGCTGAAATTCTGCGTCGCTAGTCCCACCGTCGGCGTATAGACAATGGGCATCAGCTCAGCGAGGTTTTCCGCGAGTACGTGATAGAAGAGGTATTCGTTGCGATCCTGCAACGCCGCGAGTGCGACGTATTTCTGTAGCGCGCTCGGGTTCCCGCGAATGCCGGCGAGCGCCCGCCGAGCCTGTTGGCTTACGCTGTTGATGACAGAAGGCAGGAGGCCGGTCAATCCGAGTGCCGTCCGTTCAGCCGCCGTGAACGCGGTGCTCTTGTTGATCAATGGATCCCGCAGGACGTCATAACCACGCTTGCGGACGTGAACCGTTTTGCTGCCCATCTCTGCCTCCTCGCACTGTGGCCATCATAAACAGAATCGATCACGCGTGGCGCAGCCGTGGCGAATCCGTGCGCGCCTTCTGAGGCGATCAGCCTTCCCTTTGCACGGCCAAAACCCGTACTCTTCACCGATGCTCACCGAACAGCGCTACTCCAACCGTTATATCTGGTACGTCGTCTTCGTCCTGACGATTGCATCCACCGTTTCCTTCATCGACCGCCAGATCCTCAACGTCATGATCGGGCCGGTGAAACGCGATCTCGGTGGGATCAGCGACACCCAGGTTTCGCTGATCATGGGGCTCGCTTTCACCCTCTTCTACAACGCACTCTCGATTCCAATGGGCCGCCTGGCCGACAGAGCCAATCGCCGCAACCTCATGGTGTGGGGTATCGCCGGCTGGAGTGTGATGACTTCCCTGTGTGGTGTCGCCAGCCAGTATTGGCAGCTGTTTCTGGCCCGCATGGGTGTCGGCATCGGTGAAGCGACACTCGGCCCCGCAGCCAATTCGTCCCTCGCGGATCTTTTCACACGGGCCTCGTTGCCTATCGCGATCGGCTTCGTGTCTGCTGCACCCTTTATCGGTCAAGGCCTTGCGAACATGCTTGGCGGACCCCTGATCGACTACCTCGAAGCCGCACCCAATGTGCATCTGCCGCTGATTGGCGAGGTCTTTTCATGGCAGATGGTCTTCATCGTCGTTGGCATGCCAGGGCTGCTTGTCGCCTTGTTGGTTCTGACCACCCGCGAACCCCGACGTGAGGGTCGACTGCAAAATTCGGATTCCTCCGTTCCGGCGCGCGAAGTCTGGGCTTTCGTAAAGAAGCGCGGTCTGCTCTTCTTTCTCATGTTCACCGCCTATCTCGGCCTCTCCACCCAGGGATTCTCCTTGTTCTCCTGGCTGGTGGAGTACTACGTGCGCAACCACGGCTGGACACGCACGGAGATCGGCCTGACCTACGGCACCATTGCCATGGTGGTCGGCATTACCGGCAGCGTGTTTGCCGGCTGGATCGCTGGTCGCTGGATTGCCGGTGGCACGCCTGATGCGACGCTGCGCATCGTTATGTGGACCTCCGTGGGATTGTTGCCTTCGGCAACGGCGTTCACCCTGATGCCGGAAGCCCATGCCGCGATCTGGATTCTGATTCCCGTGACATTCCTCATGGCCATGCCTTCAGGATTGATGATGACCACCTTGCAGGCGATCGCGCCCAATGAACTGCGTGGTCAGATGGTCGCGTTCTACCTGCTGGCGGTGAATTTCCTGAGTTATACGTTCGCCCCGTCGTTGCCGGCGGTGCTCAGCGACTACGTCTTTGAAAGTGAACTCGCCCTCGGCAAGTCCATATCCCTGCTTGCCGTGATCAACTATTCGGTTGCCATCGTCTGCCTGGCGGCATGTCTGCCAGCCTACCGGCGGGCGTTGGCGGAAGCGGACACCTGGTATCGGAAGACTGACGATGAACCTTCACCTGCTCACTAACGTATCTCTGATCCTGCTGATAGCCGGCGTACTCTCCGGCTGCGGCGAAACACAAACAGAATCAAAAGCCCCCGAAACAGCAGCGACTGACGCCGCATCCGCTGGTACCGTCAATCCCGATGGTATGGGGGCGATCAACGCCGCCCGCGCAGCACGGGAGTCGATGCCCGGCAAAGGGCTTTACGATCGCGCCTGCGCCTCGTGCCACAACGGTGCCGTGATGAAAGCACCACACAAGGACATGATCGGTTTGATGACACCTGAGGCGATTCTCGCGGTGCTCGAAACCGGTGTCATGCAAGTCAACGCGGCAGCACTCTCCACTGAAGAGCGCCGTCAGGTATCCGAGTACCTCGCCGGCAGCACCTTCGGCACCGCGGACAGTTCAACCCTGCCCGCCTGCCCTGCTCCGCTCACTATCGACGTCAACAAGCCGCCGAAACAGCGCGGCAACGGCATGGGTGAACGCAATAACCGCCGCATCAGCAAAGCCGACGGTGGCATCGACGCCAGTAACGCCGCATCCCTCAAGCCCCTATGGTCACTGAAGTTCCCCGGCGCCAACCGCGCCCGTTCACAGCCAACACTCGCCGGCGGTGTGCTTTTTGTCGGCAGCCACAATGGCAATGTCTATGCGCTGGATCCTTTGACCGGTTGTCAGCACTGGGCGTATCTCGCTGGTGGTGAAGTACGTACCGGCATTGCCGTCGACAACTGGGAAGCCGGCGATGCCGACGCCAAACCAAGGATTTATTTCGGTGATGTGCTAGGTTATGCCTATGCGGTCGATGCGACGAGCGGCAAGCTTCTGTGGCGACAACGCACAGATGAACACCCCAACGCCACCATCACCGGCACACCTACCATCTACAACGGTAAGGTCTTCGTACCGGTGTCTTCGCTGGAAGTGAGCTTGGCGGCAGACCCTGCCTACGAGTGTTGTACAGCCAGCGGTTCCGTGGCGGCTTATGACGCTGCTGACGGCAAGCTTCTGTGGCAGACCTTCACCATTCCGGAAAAACCGAAGGTCCAGAGCCAGAACCGCGCTGGCACCAACATGTGGGGCCCCTCTGGCGCCACGGTCTGGAACGCCCCCACCATCGACGGCAAACGCAACCAGCTCTATATAGGCACCGGCGAAAACATGTCGTCACCGGCAACGCTCACCAGTGATGCGATCTTTGCAATCGACATGGACACCGGCAAGGTCAACTGGACCTTCCAGGCAACCCCGAACGATGTCTGGAACGTTGCCTGCGATACCGAGAATGATCACAGCTGCCCACCGGAAGGTGGGCCTGATTTCGACTTTGGTGCCGGCACCATGCTCGTCACCACTGCTGATGGCCGAGACCTGGTGCTAGCCGGCCAGAAGTCCGGTGCCGTACATGCACTCGATGCAGCCACCGGTGTTCTAGTCTGGCAACGGGATGTCGGTCGTGGTGGTATCCAGGGTGGTGTGCACTTCGGTATGGCTGCGGATGACCGCAACGTCTACGTACCCATCACCGATATGCCGGATGGTCGCGTTTACACCACGGAAGCAAAACCCGGTTTGCACGCCGTCGACATCGCTACCGGAGAAATCGCCTGGTACGCCGCTGCCCCCAATGACGTGTGTGGTGATCGTGCCTTCTGCCACCCTGGAATCTCCCAGGCTGTCACCCTCGCGGGTGATGTGGTCCTGGCGGGCGCAATGGACGGTGTACTGCGCATCCACGACAGCAAGGACGGCAGTGAACTCCTGAAGATCGATACCACTGCGGAATTCAACACCATCACCGGCGAAACCACACGCGGTGGTTCACTGGGTGGCGCCGCAGCAGCAGTTGTCCAGGATGGTCTGGTCATCATCAGTTCGGGTTACGGTATCTATAACCACATGCCGGGAAATCTGCTGCTGGTTCTGGCGTTACCTGAAAGCCAGGGCTGACGGCCGCCGGAAAAACGGGCTGAGAGAACTCAGCCCGCCCCGGATCAGGATGCAGATGCTGCGCACGGTGACCCTTCCGGATCGTCCCCCGCGGTGATCGCGCGCCGGATGGCGAGCCACAACGGCAACAACACACCGAGCGAGATGATCGCCGCCACGCCGGCGAGCAACCACAGCGTCGACGCCGTTCCGGCATAGTCAATCCATGCACCGGCCACAGGGCCGGCGATCACAAACGCTGCCCTAAAACCGAAACTCGCCATCGAATTGGCGGTCGCCCGGAACCGTGAAGGTGTAAGGCGGTTGAGCGCATCCCTGAGCACTACGAGACCGGGCCCACGCGCAATAAAGAAGCCCGCAGCGGCGATCAGCCCCATCACCAGTCCCGACGCCGCAAGTCCCACGTACCCCATCACCGGGAGCAGGCCGATGATGCCGAGAAGCAGGCCGATGCCGAGGCGGCGTTCGATCCGCAACGCGAACCTGCCCGCAAGCCCCGCAATCGCCGTGTACACCGCCCTGAGATAACCAAACGCCCAGAGGGGCACATCGGTCTCTGACCACCACTGCTGCAGGATCCACACAGCAAAAAAGGTCGTCAGGCTCCACAATGACAGTGCGATGACTGTCCAGCGGATCACTGCGCCATTGCGCAGGAGGTGTACCAGCACTTCGCGAAAGCGCAGCGGTTCGAGGGTCTCTTTCCCTGAGACAGCCCGATGAATAGACGGCTCTTTCAGCGTCAGGGCCACCAGCAGCGGAATGCACCCGGCAACCACCTGCACCACGATCACCATATCCATCGAATGCAAGATGAGCAGCGAGCACCCCACTGCGGCGATCGCTTCCGACAACGAATGCATCGAGTACAGATTTGCCACGGCTGCGGGAGACTCTCCCTCCCGCCCGAGTTCGATTTCCGTGTCGTACAGGAGCGCCAGATCAGTCCCTGACATCAGGCTGACGCCAACACCCAGCAAACCTTCAAACACCAGAAAGCCGATGAGGTCGTTCACCCATAGCAGGCTCATGTGCCCAAGTGCCAGGAAAAGCGCGCCCAGGACCAGCGCGCGCTTGCGACCAAACCGGTCTGCGAGCGCTCCACTGGGTACTTCCATCGCGACGATGATCGCGCCAAAGAACGCCTGGGTCAGAAAGACCTCTTCCATGGTGAGTCCATGGTCCTGAAAAAAAATGGAACCAGAATCGGAACGATCACCAGAAACACCTGGAAAAAGGCGAGCACCATGGACTTGGAGATGTTGCCTTGAAGTCCCTGCCAGGCGTTGAAGCGCATATAACGAACCATTTCTGTCTCCTTGTCAGTCGAGTTTTTTCCCGTGGGTGTTCCTGTTGGTGTTGTTCGTAGTGGTTGCTGATCGATCACTGATCCATGAGCCAACGGGTGTCCTCCAAACAGCCAAAAAAAACCCCGGGGTCTTGTGGACGCCGGGGTCTTCGGGGGTTCGCGGGGACTATCCGCCGCTTCCTCCTCCATCATCCCGGCTGTGCGTCGCAATCAGACCTTTGTGGGTATGTACTTCCCGGGTCAGGCGCACGTCCGCCATCAGGCACACGGATGCAACCACCATCGACGGGAGGTCGATGGTGCCGATCCGGGACTGATAGCGGCTATTCCAGGGCTGACGGCTCATTTCTGTTGCTGCTCTGTTGCTGCGTTTTCACCGGAGCCAATCCGGTATCGAACAAATCAGTGTCGGTTTTTCCGGATACATGGCGCCTTGAAGGCGGGTCTTGCATCGGGGGCGCGCACTTTGCTCGCCGTGCCGAGCCTTGTCAACGATCAGCTTCACGACCGGCTTCACAAAAAGCGGTATCTCAGGCGATCCAGGCTTCAGGCAGGTTGTCTTCCAGGAGCTCGGTGATGGAGAGGCTTTGGATGTTCTGTTCTTTCGCCATGTGACGCGTCAGCTCCGATGCGTCATGGGTGCGCGTGAACACCAGACAATTGGGCCAGTTGCGTTTGAGCCACAATGCTGTGCGCAGGTTCTGGGCTGCATTGCCGGTGCCGAGAATGATGACCGGTTCACCCAGATTCAGATCGATGCGCTCGCGAACCTGCCGCCATACTTCAGGGTGGGAGATGTCCCCTTCAAACACCTGGTGAGCCTGGTCGAGACGCAACCGGTTCTGTTCCTGCACGACGTCCATGCGTCGCCCGGCCTCCACATCGATCACTACGATGGACTCAAGTTCCCCTGGAGCATGTTGTTCAAGTTCTTCGAGTACCGTCTGCCCGAATCTGCCGAATCCACCGAGTATTACCGCGTCCCGCGTTCGCGTCCTTTCAAAGTGCGTAAGGAGATGGCTCCTGACGAGGTTTACCGCTGCAAAGTTGTAGGCGTTGAACGTTACGCATTTTTTCGCCACCTCGCTTTCACTCAAGGACCGCATGAAGCGGAGATTATGGCAGTGCAACACTACACGACCGGTTAGTTTCGGGTATCGGTCAAGGACCCGCACGGCGGTCTCGAAGGTGGCGAAATCATCATCACCGAGCAGCACCACCCGCCTGCAGCGGCGCACCTGCATCCGATTGAGTAGAAAGTCGCGCGATGCATCGCCGGCCAGCGCGAGCACGCGAAACCCTTCAACCAATTCCCGCTCTCGCCCGGCATCGAATCGCCGGTCAACTACAACCACCGGCACCACCGGATCGAGTCGGCGCAGCACCCGCAAATAGCTGGTGGTCAGATCACCGGAACCAACAATCACCACATGATCCTTGAGCCGGCGCAGCTTCCAACGTTCCGGCGCGATAACCCTCAGCACCGCTTCGATCACCGCCGATGCGGTCAGCACCGGTGCGCCGAAGTACGCCATCCAGAGCAGCGACACGCCCCACCATGACCCGGACTGAGGCGTACCGAGGTCAACCCCACTGACCACGAAGAGCGATAGGCTGTAGTAGGCATGGGCGAGCCAACCTTCCGCAGCGAGATTCAGCCCGGATGACAGTTCCACTCCGCTGCGAAACCCGGCAATACCCATGAGAAAGAGGAGTACCGCCGCATACCACCGCCAGCCCCCACGACCAGGAAGGAACGTCATCTCAACTCTACTTGGAACATCTGGCGGGATTATCCCACGTCCGGCACTGCGCCTGGCTGAAAGACGGGTTTACACTCTGCTCAAGGAAAGCCCGATTCCGTTTTCCAGGGCGTTCAACCGGGGGAGCTGTCTGTCTTGCGATTCCGCAGCTGGTTCATCGTCATCCTTGCCTGTCTCGCCGTCGCTGTCGGGCTCGGCTGGTACAAGTACCAGCAGATCCAGGCAGCAATCGCGATGGCCAAGGCGTTTCCGGAGCCCATGGAAGCTGTGGTAGCCGTATCCGCGCAGGCCGTCGAACAGCAATCCGGTCTCACCGTCAGCGGTGTCGTAGTCGCGACCCAGTCTGCGGAGCTGCGCAACGAGTTGCCGGGGCGCATCACCAAAGTCGGTTTTCTGCCGGGTTCGACCGTCACCAAGGGGCAACTACTCCTCTCCCTCGATTCCAGCCAGGAGAGTGCACAACTCGCCGAAGCCGAAGCCACCCGAGAAATCGCACGGCTGGCCCTCGCCCGAGCCGAGCGACTGGTGAAAGTCGGGGCAGGATCGGTGGAGGCACGTGACCAGGCCAATGCGCAATACGAGGCATCGAGCGCCCGGGCCCGGGCACTGGTCGCCACCATAGACAAGAAAAACCTGCGGGCGCCCTTCTCCGGGGTTGCCAGCCTCCATCAGCTTGAACCCGGTCAATACCTCGCCGCCGGCTCACTCATCGCTTCACTCGTTGGTCGCGGCCACACTCTGTGGGTCGACTTCGCGCTGCCCCAGTCCCATGCCGAAATCACACTCGGCACCGGTGTAGTGATCATCGCCGAAGATCTGCAGCTACCGCCCCTTACAGCACCCGTGCTTGCCCAGGATCCTTCCGTCCAGGCCACCTCGCGTAACCTCCGCATGCGCGCGGAGCTGTCTTCACCACCACCTGCCCTGCTGCCCGGCATGCTCGTCAAGGTCCAGGTACCGGTTGGTGGCGTGTTATCGCTTGTCAGCGTCCCCGCCCCGGCGGTGCGACGCGACAGTCTTGGCGCATCCGTGTATGTACTGGTCGATGTCGAAGAAGACGGCGGTCGCAAGCTGCGGGCCTCACGGCGAAGTGTTCGCCTCGCCAGCGACGGTGTTCCTGACTCCGCTGACAATCTGGTGATCGAATCCGGTCTCAAACCCGGCGAACGGGTTGCAGCGAGTGGCGCTTTCAAGTTGCATGACGGGTCATTGGTACAGATCGTTGAACGTGATCCCGCCGCGGACAACCGGCTCGTAGGTCACTGACATGGACCGCTACGACACACCGGCCAGCGCCGCATCCGACAGCGGTGTCTCGGTAGGCGCGTCCAGGGCAAGAGGCCCACAGGGAATAACCGCCGCGGCCAATACCCGGCGGATCACGGACATTTTTGTCAGCCGCCCCGTGATTGCTGTCGTGTTGTCCTTGGCGCTGGTGCTGATCGGGCTGCGTACTGCGGTGGACATGCCTGTCCTGCAGTATCCGGAAATCGAGAGTTCTTCCCTCGTCATCACCACACCGTACATCGGTGCCGATGCGCGTACCGTGCAGGGCTTTGTTACTGAACCCATCGAACGTGCCACCGCATCGATCCCCGGCATCGACTATATCGACTCCAACACGACCGCTGGCATGAGCACAGTGACGGTGTGGCTTGAGCTCGGCGAAAAAGCCACAGATGCACTCGCCGAACTCACTACTCGTCTTTCGCAGATCCGCTTCGAGCTGCCCGCCGGTGCCGAAGATCCCGCCGTCCAGGTGCGTCGCGCAGACCGCCCTCAGGCAGGCTGGTATCTGGATGTCCCTCTGCGTGAAGGCATGGACCGCGCCCTGGTGACGGACTACCTCACCCGCCGCGTGAACCCGCTGATCGCGGCCATCCCCGGCGTGCAGGAAGTCACCCTCGAAGGTGGTCGCGATCCGGCGATGCGCATCTGGCTAGATCCGGACCGCATGGCGGCCTACAACGTCAGTACTACGGACATCGAACGCGCCCTCAGCCGCAACAACGTCATCGGTACCGTCGGTTCCAGCGAGAACACCGATCGGCGCGTCAACCTGCTGGTGGATTCAACGCTGCAGGACACTGAGGAATTCTCGCGCATCGTTATCCGCAGGACCGACGATGCCCTCATCCGTATAGCCGATGTCGCCGAAGTGGAGCTGTCAGGGGTTGAAGTCCGGGATACCGCGCGGATCACCCAGGAATCCGCGGTATTCATCGCCATCTGGCCGCTTCCGGGTGCAAACGAGATCAACATCGCCGACGAGCTTTACGTCCTGCTCGGTGACATCAGCAGCCGTCTGCCGGATGGCTTGCATATCGAGATTGGTCACGACGTGACGCTCTACATGCGGGCAGCGCTGAAAGAGATATTCATCACGCTCGCCGAGACGGTGCTTTTAGTGGGTGCGGTGGTCATCGCCTTCATGGGTTCCCTGCGTACCGCACTGGTACCCCTGATCACCATCCCGATCTCTCTGCTCGGCGCGGTTGCCGCCATGTTGCTGATGGGGTTTTCACTCAATCTGTTGACGGTGCTGGCCATCGTGCTGGCGGTGGGTCTCGTCGTTGACGATGCCATCGTCGTCGTTGAAAACGTGGCCCGGTACATGCGGGAAGGTATGAGCCGGACACAAGCAGCACTCGCAAGTTCCCGGCAGCTCTTTGCACCGATCATTGCCATGACACTGACGCTCTCGGCAGTCTACGCACCGATCGGCTTTCTCTCCGGCCTTACCGGTGTACTCTTCAAGGAGTTCGCGTTCACCCTCGCGGTGGCGGTGCTGATCTCGGGCGTTCTGGCGCTGACCCTGTCGCCGATCATGAGCGCGTGGGTCGTAGCGGATGAAACCCGCTTCACTCGCGGCGTAAACCGCGGCTTCGCGGCACTGCAATCCTTCTACCGATCGCTGCTGGATCGCCTGCTCGAACGTAATGCGCAGGTGCTCTTCGTAGCGATTTTCGTTTCGTTGCTCGCGATTCCGTTCTTTCTGTTGTCACCCGCGGAACTCGCTCCGCGCGAAGATCAAAGTTCGATCCACGTCGCCGTAACCGCACCACCTGAAGCCTCGCTCGAATACACCGAGCGTTACATGTATGACGTGGTAGCCGCCATGAAGGAACTGCCGAACTCCACATTGATGTGGCAGGTGCTGTTCAGCTCCGGCGCCTTCGGCGGCATGATGTTCGATGACTATGGCGTGCGCACCGTGCCCATCGACGACATGATGCCGATTGCGTTTGCGAAGCTGTCACAGATCCATGGCGTGACCGCAAGGCCCATACTGCCCTCGGCCTTGCCCACCGCAGGACGATTCGACGTGGAGCTTGTGGTGATGTCCGTGGAACCGGTCGAGACCATGTTGCCTTATGCGAATAAACTCATGGCCGCAGCCATGCAATCTGGCAACTTCATGTTCACCGATACGGATCTGCGCATCGATCTGCCGCAGGCACGTTTTGAACTCGACCGTGAGCGGATTGCAGATCTCGGCATGGACCTCGCGGAAGTCAGCCGTCAGCTCGGCGTCTTTCTCTCCGGCAACTTCGTCAACCGCTTCGACATGAACGGCAAGGCCTACCGGGTCATCCCCATGGTGAAGGATCAGAACCGGCTGAATCCGGAACAGCTCCTGCAGCTGCAGATCCGCACGCCGGCCGGCGATCTGGTTCCTCTGGCCGCACTCGCGACGCTGAAATCCGAAACAGGTCCGCGCGTGCTAGGCAAATTCCGGCAGAACAACGCCTTGCGTATTTTTGGTGGCGTGATTCCGGGGCGCACCAAGGAACAGGCGCTATCGGCGCTGGAAGAAGCGGCTGCCGAAGTCCTGCCAGACGGCTACACCATCGATTACGCCGGAGAATCCCGCCAGCTGCGCCAGGAGGGCAATACGCTCCTGGGTGTGCTCGGCCTCTCTCTTGCCTTCGTGTTTTTTGCACTCGCCGTACAGTTCAACAGCTTTCGCGATCCACTCGTTGTGCTGCTGGGTTCCGCACCGCTGGCGATTTCCGGCGCCCTGCTCTTCACATACTTCGGTTGGACAACGATCAACATCTATTCACAGGTGGGATTCATCACCTTGGTGGGGCTGATCGCCAAGAACGCGATCCTGATCGTCGAGTTTGCGCGCCAGCTGCAGGAGAAGGGTCTCGCCAAACTCGAAGCCATCAAAGAGTCTGCATCGACACGCCTGCGACCGGTGCTGATGACCACCGGTGCCACGGTGATGGGTCACTTCCCGCTGGTGCTGGTGAGTGGTCCGGGTGCGGAAGCGCGCAACTCCATCGGCATCATCCTCGTCGCCGGCATGTTGCTCGGTACGCTGTTTACGCTCTTCATCCTGCCGAGCGTATACATGGCACTGGCGTCGGTGCACAAACCCGACGAAGCAGGACAGCCCCTGACGCCACCGGAACCTGCGACTGCCTGAACGTGATCGAGAGCGACAACGCGATCAGTAGGGTGCTGTCCCGCCATCCACACTGAGTGTTGCGCCGGTAATGCCACCACCGGCGTCCGATGCGAGCAGCACCGCCATTGCGGCAATTTCTTCCACCGTGTTTGGCCGCTGCAGTGCTGATTCCTTCGAGAAGAGTGCAACCATCTCATCAAAGGTGAGCCCCATCGCCGCCGCCGTCGCCGGGCCGTTGTCCTTGACGATGTCGGTGATCACGAGGCCGGGACAAATCGCATTGACGGTGATCCCGAGGGGTCCCGTTTCGCGCGAGACCGATTTGGTCAGGCCGTTGATCGCATGTTTGGCAGCGGTGTACGCCGAGAACGCTACCTTGCCGATCTTGCCCTCGACGGAAGAGATGTTGATCACCCGCCCCCACCGGCGTGGCGCCATGTCGCGCAGCGCAAGACGGGTCGCCCAGAACGTTGAATAGACATTCCACTTCATGGCGCCATCAAACGCTTCATCAGAAAGTTCCATGAGCGGTTTGAGATCGGAAGCACCACCGGCGTTGTTCACCAGAATGTCCACGCGGCCGAAGGTCTTGATCGTGGCATGCACGAACCCTTCCACGTCCGCCTGCACCATCGCATCACCGGCAACGAACTTCGCCCGGTTTCCGGCATTGAGTGCCGCCACCGTCTTCTCGCCTTTCGCCGGGTTTCGAGCCATCAGCGTCACAGAAGCCCCTTCGGCGAGAAACGCTTCAGCGATGCCAAGCCCGATGCCTGCGGTTCCACCCGTTATGGCGGCGATACGTCCGTCCAGTTTGCCCATGATCTCTTCCAGAAGGTTTGGCGAGTGAGTGTAACTGCATGCGGCAGACAGTCGAAATTCACCGCTGAAGGGATTATGTTCTTGTCATCAACTGCTGGAGGATGGGGATGAGCGAAGCCATCAGCGATACCGCCAACGCCTGGAGAATCAACACACCGGGCATCACCGGCTGGACCCGGACGGCGAGAGCCTCGGATCCGAACAAGTACTTCATGGCCTCCGCCGACGGGCATGTTCAAGAGCCTTCAAATCTGTGGCTCGAGCGCATGGACAAGAAGTTCCATGACCGCCTCCCTGGAATCGTGCTCGACGCCTCGGGCAATCCGATGCAGAAGACCGAAGGGTTTCGGCCGCTGCGCATTCGCAATATCCCCTTTGAAGGTGAAGATCTGTTGCGTAACCAGTCCGGCAAAACACCACAGGCGCGGATTGATGATCTCGCCAAAGACGGCGTGGATGCGGAGATCCTCTTTCCCAATCGGGGCCTGACGATCTGGGCAACACCGGACGCTTCGTTTTCCCTCGCCATGTGCCGCGCTTACAACGAATGGGCCTGGGATACCTTCGCCGACTTCAATGACCGCCTTGCACCCATGGCCTGTGTGGCACCTGGGGATCTGGACGGCACCATCGCGGAAATCCAGCGCTGCGCGAAGCTCGGCTTCAAAGGTCTCTCTTTACCTTGCAAACCGGTGTGGGGTCCACCGGATCACGAAGCCCCGAACTACAACCTGCCCGAATTCGATCCACTCTGGGCCTGCATCGAGGATGTCGATCTGCCGATCACCTTCCACGTCTCAACCGGTCGCGATCCGCGTACCTCACGCGGCAACGGTGGTGCGGTCATCAACTATGCCGTGCATTCCCTTGCGCCGACGATGGAACCCATCGCCAACTTGTGCGCATCCGGTGTACTCGACCGCTTTCCGAAGATCATCTTCGGCAGCATCGAAGCGGGGATCGGTTGGGTGGCCTGGGCGCTCACCGCAATGGATGAGGCTTACAAGAAACACCACATGTGGGTGCGGCCGAAACTGCAACACCTGCCGAGTGACTACTTCCGGCAGAACGGCTTCGCGAGTTTCCAAGAAGATCCGCCCGGACTGGATCTCGCTCGCGAACACGGGCTCATCAACAACTTCATGTGGGCCAATGACTTTCCGCACCACGAAGGCACCTGGCCGCATTCCGCCGCCGCCGTCGAACGCACGATGAACAAGCTCACCGACGGCGAGCGGGCGAAGATTCTCGGCCTCAATTGCGCGCGTGTGTTCCGGTTGCCGATCCCGAAACGGTATCACGAGCAAGCGGACGTGAAAGTACTCGCCGGTTAGCTGATCGGGATGAGAATCAGCCAGGCAGAGTAAGCCTGGCTTCCCACTTAAGTTCCGGCACCGGTTCATCCTGCAGAAATGCCCGGATCATCGCATTGACGATCTCCGGCTGTTCCTGCTGCACCCAGTGCGAAACCCGTGGCAGATAGCGGATCGTGAAGTCGCGGACAAAATTCTCGGTGCCGTAGGTGGTTTCCTTGGTGAGCGCCACATCATCTTCGCCCCAGACCATCAGTGTCTTGGTCTCGATGACCGGATAACCGAGTGCCTTCTGGCGCGCCATGCCACCACCCAGCACCAGCGCTCGATAGTAGTTGATCATTGCCGTGAGCGCGCCGGGTTGTGCGGCGTTGTGGCGGTACACCTCACACGCCTCGGCATCAAAATGGGTCTTGTCGACGGCACTCGCCCGCATCATCTCGCCGATGGGCTTGGCACCATCCCGGCCCAGCAGCTTTTCTGGCAACCACGGAATCTGGAAGAAAAAGATGTACCAGGATTTCTTGAGCTGATCCCGCGAGATCTTCCGCCCGACCGATGGTCCAGGGTGTGGCACGTTGCAGATGACCAGACGTTCAATTTTTCGCGGTGCCCGCATGGCGAAGTACCAGGCAATCACCGCGCCCCAGTCATGGGCGAGCAGAATGGTCTCGCGACAGCCCGACGCATCGATGAGCCCTGCCACGTCAGCCATCAGGTTTTCGATGCTGTAGGCATCCGTGCCATGTGGGCGCGATGAATTGCCATAACCCCGCAAGTTCGGCGCCCAGGCGCGGTAGCCCAGTGACGCCAGCATCGACAGCTGAAACCGCCAGGAATGGCTGTGCTCCGGAAAACCGTGCAGGCAGAGCGCCAACCGGTCCCCTTCACCACACTCATCCACTTCGAAATGCAGCCCGTTGGCATCAACGGTTCGGGTGCGAATACCCCGGGAATCACTCATCTGTTTTTTCCATTCGAAAGTCCACAGTGCAAAGCGCAAACTCCAGCCCGTATCCAACCAGCGCTCTCGCCAAGGCTCAAGCATGATTTTCCGGCAACTCTACGATGCGGCCTCATCGACGTACACCTACATCCTCGGCTGCGAGACCTCCGCCGACGCGGTTATTATCGACCCGGTCTATGAACAGTTCACCCGCGACTCGGCACTGCTGAACGAACTGGGTCTGCGGCTCAAGTATGTGCTGGACACTCATGTCCACGCCGACCGCGTCACGGCAGCCTGGCGTTTGAAGCAGGCACCGGGCGCACGCATCGCCATCGCCGCTGCCTGCAAGGTCGTTGAGGCCGATGAAACGCTGCACCACGGTGACGTGATCACGTTCGGCGCGTGCGGTCTGGAGGTGCGTGCGACGCGGGGTCACACCTCCGGCTGCATTACTCTCGTGGCCCGCGATCATCAGCTCGCTTTCACCAGCGATTGCCTGCTGATCCGCGCCGCCGGTCGCACCGATTTTCAGGGCGGTGACGTCCACGTCATTTGGCAGTGCATTCGTGAACAGATCTTTTCAATGCCTGATGAGTGTCTGCTCTACCCCGGGCACGACTACAGCGGTCGAACGGTCTCAACCGTCAGCGAAGAGAGACGATTCAACCCACGCATCGGGGCTGACGCGCGTGAAGAGGACTTCGTCGGTTACATGAAGAGCCTCGGCCTGCCGCACCCAAAATTGCTCGACATCGCGGTGCCCGCAAACCTGCATGCAGGCAAACCGACTTTTGACGCCAGTGCTCCGGAACCCGAATGGGCACCGGTGGTCACATCCTTTGCGGGTGTTCCTGAAGTGGAAATAGAATGGGTCGCCCGCCACCTCGATGACGTCACCCTCGTGGATGTGCGCTTGGCAAAAGAATTCACCGGCAATCTCGGGCACGTCAGCACGGCGCTGCTGATTCCCCTCGATGAACTGCGGGATCGTTGGCAGGAAATCCCACAGGACAAACCTGTGATTACGTTGTGCCAATCGGGGCGACGCTCGGCGATGGCGCTCTCGATCCTGCGCAGTAACGGCATCAACCGCATCGCCAATGCGAGTAGTGGAATGCTCGCCTAGCTGCGTTCCGGGCTACCTCACGTCGTGCACTGAACAGTCACGACGGCCTGGCGCTTAGGAAAAAACGAATCCCCGCCAGTTGTCCTTCGCGACGCTGTCACAAAGCTCACGATACGGGCCCACACCACCCGCATAAGGCATGAACACCCGCGGCTTACCAGGAATGTTGGCACCCATGTACCACGAGCCCGCCTTCGGAAAGAGCGTTGCGTGCGCTACTTCGTTCACGTGGGCTACCCACGCGTCCTCATGATCAAGCCCGGTTTGCACCTGCTTGAAACCCTTCCGGCTCATGTGCTGCAGGCAACTGCAGATGAAGTCCACGTGTTGTTCGATGGACACCAGCATATTGGAGAGCACAGAAGGGCTGCCGGGCCCTGTGATGGTGAAGAGATTCGGAAAGCCGGCAATCATCAGCCCGAGATAGGTTCGCGGTCCTTCCGCCCACTTTTCTTTGAGCTGCTGGCCATTGGTTCCACGGATGTCGATGTCATTGAGCGCACCGGTCATGGCATCAAAACCGGTGGCGAGAATCAGCGTATCCAGTTCGACATGTTCGCCACGCAGTTGCACGCCTTTGGCGGTGATACGTTCGATGGGTGACCGATTGATGTTCACCAGTCGCACGTGCAGCTGGTTGAACGTCTCGTAATAACCAATATCCACGCAGATGCGCTTGGTGCCGACCGGGTGGGAGGTCGGGCAAAGGTCCTCTGCAGTCTGTGGATCTTTCACCGTCGCGCGGATCTTGCGGTGAATGAACTCCGCCACTCTCTGGTTGGCGTCTTTATTGATCAGTGCGTCGCCCACCACACCCATGAAACGGGCACCGCCGGTTTGCCAGTATTGCTCACAAGCGGCGGCTAACGCTTCATCACTCAGCTCCGCTGCGGTCATGGCCGCCGGGGTGCGCTCCCGTGGTTTTATTTCGAGATCACCAAAACCCGACGTCAGCCCGCGTTTGTGGAAGTCGCGATGGTCGCGGTAATTCTCCTTGAACGCGTCAACAAACCCGGGATCAAGCGGCCCGTTCACGGCGGGCACACTGAAGTTTGGGGTGCGCTGGAACACCGTGAGGTGCTCTGCTGTCGATGCGATCACCGGAATGGCCTGGACCGCCGAAGATCCGGTACCGATGATCCCCACCCGCTCGCCGTGGAAAGCCACAGGCTCGTGCGGCCACAGGCTGGCCTGATAACGTTTGCCGGCGAAGCTGTCGACGCCTTGGATGGCAGGCACCATCGGTTTGGAAAGACAGCCGGTCGCCATGATCAGGAGCGGCGCTACAGCGCTGTCGCCTGCTGCAGTGGTCACACGCCAGACACCCATACCCTGATTGAAATGTGCGGTTTTGACCTTGCGGTTGAATCGAATGTCGCGGCGCAGATCAAAACGCTCCGAGACGTGGATCGCGTACTTCAGAATCTCCGGTTGCGGTGCGTAGCGCTCCGACCATTCCCACTCCTGTTCGAGTTCCGGACTGAAGGAAAAGGAGTACGCAAGACTCTCTGCGTCACAGCGCGCGCCGGGATAACGATTCCAGTACCAGGTACCACCAACATCGGTACCCATCTCGTAAATACGGGTCGAAAGACCCATCTGCCGGAACCGGTGCAGGGTGCACAAACCGGCGAAACCCGCGCCGACCACAATGGCATCGAAGCGCGCGTTACGGTCGATGTTGTCTTCAGACATAGTTTTGACTGCGTTCTAAAAATTGCAGTATCGCCGCTCCGACAGGACAAGCCAACCGGGGGCTAAGATAGTGGGTCAATACCAGCGGGGCATCACGTTTTTTTGGCTCTGTGCTGTTTCCAGGAGCTGCCCCGCGCACACTGCTACCATCGCCAGCACCAGTTGATCGGAGCCTTTGCATGGCAGTCACTTCACGGGTGTTTTCCGGAAGCACGATCCGCTTCGCACGAACGATTCTCCTACTGTGGTTGACCGGTTTGCTCATGAGCGGCAACGCACTCGCAGCGCCGTCGGCCGTCACCCCTTCCGGTACCTTCAGCGGCGTGGAAGAAGGAGGCGTACTGGTCTTCAAAGGGATTCGCTATGCCGAAGCACCCACCGGTTCGCGTCGCTGGCAGGCACCTATGCCTGCAGGAGTGGCGCGTAAGGCACTGGAAGCAAAGACGTTTGGTCCTGCATGTCTGCAACCCAAATCCGATCAACTGCCGGACGCAACCACCAGTGAAGACTGCCTCTTCCTGAATGTGTGGACGCTGGATCTGGATCGCACCAAGTTGCGCCCTGTGATGGTGTGGATTCACGGCGGTGGCTTCCGCACAGGTTCGGGCGCGATACCCGGAGAAGTGTTCGCGAGCCAGGACGTAGTTGTGGTTTCCCTCAACTATCGGCTTGGGCCACTCGGTTTCATGGCGCACAAGTCGCTGCGCAACAAAGTCGCCAACGTGGCCCTGCTCGACATGGTCGCTGCGCTCGACTGGGTAAAAAACAACATTCAGGCATTTGGTGGATCACCCCATAACGTCACCCTCTTCGGCGTCTCGGCCGGGGGTCAGGCCGTTAACCTCCTGATGGTGAGTCCACTCGCCGCGCGGCGATTTCACAGGGCCATCGCCCAGTCCGGCTATGCCGCGTGGGCGTTACCAAGGTCAGCCGGTGCCCCGGCACCTGCTCCCAAAGGCGCGGATCTGGGACCGGCGCAAAGTGCCGAAGCAATTGCGGAATCCCTGATTGCCGGGCTCGATGGTGGAGAACAGTCGGCTCGACTCCTGCGCCGGCTCGACGGCCAGGCGCTGGTGGAAGGGGTACAGGGCTTCCAGATGCCGATCGTTGACGGAACCAGCCTGCCTGAAGAACCAGGCGCCCTCTTCCGTCAGGGACGGCAGGCCCCGGTTCCGTACATGACGGGCGGCAACAGCTTTGAAGGTTCAGTGATGCCGGGCTCCGGAATTTCGGCACCGGACTTCGAGCGCATGCTGGGCGCAGATCTGCCGGCTCTAAAACAAGCCTGGGCGGATGACTTCGCCATCAGCCAAGAACGCGGACTGACCCGGATCTTCGGCGATAACCGGTACCTCCTTTCAGCTCGGCTGCTCGCCACGGCGATGGCCGGGGTCAAGAAGGAGAGCTGGCTGTACTACGTCGCACTGTCCCCGACCCAACGCCCGACCGAGTGGCCCGGTACACCACATGGTTACGATTACGCACTGCTGTTTGGAACTGACAAGAATACCAACACATCCGTGCATAACCTCGGCATCCGCATGCAACAGTATTGGCTGGCGTTTGCACGCAGAGGGCGACCGGATGTTCCAGGTCTCGCCGCCTGGCCCGCCTACATCGCGGAAACGGATCGCTGGATGGTGTTCAGCGACCGCGACGGCGAACAGGCCGGTGTTTTACGGGAAAAGCTGGATCTGCTCACCAACCGCTATGAGCAGCGATTCCGGTAAAGGCGCCGACGACTGACGTTGAGGGGGTTCTCACGTGCCAGGGGAATACCAGATCGGCGAAGTCCAGGCACGCTCCTGCACCGTTGCCTTGAGACTCTCACGAGGTGCGACGCCTGCCCTTACCGCATCCCATGTTGACCAGCGACAGGTCGGATTTTCCAGCGCCCGCACATAGTAGAAGGCATGTGCAGCAGGATCGAACGCCGGGTCCTGCCAGACCACATTGAGCTCCGCAGCACCTTTGTCGCCGCTGAAAGCACACGTGGTTATATCGACTGTGGCGCCATTGTCCGGGCATCGATGGCTATTCGGATCCGGCGCCAGGCCATCCGCGCACGCCACATCGAAGACCTGCTCGCGACCTTCGCCGTTTTCCACCCAGCCCTTGACGATCTGCAGCCGCTGCAGCGGCGCAGAGGCAGAGTCGCGTATCGCTGAAGCATGGAAAACAGGCGCGTGACGAGTTTCATCAGCGGCTGGTGCGGGTGGCAGGTCGCTACCCTGGGGTACACCTTTCGCGTACAGGTCGGCGATGTCTCCGCCTGAAACCTGATCGAGACCAAAACCACCGAAGAGCCGCACCCGGATCCGGGGGCCGGTAGTGGCGAAGGTTTCCTTGCGACGGAACGCCTCGTAGATCGAATCCCGGGTATTCGACTCAGCCCATACGCCGGCGAGACCAGAAGCCGCCCAGGATTTAAACGAGCTGCCGGATGCATACACATTGCCACTCGGCCCAGGCGTTTTCAGCGGCACAGAGCCACGCAGCTCCGCCGTGCCATCGACGAACCCCACCTTGCTCCAGTAGTTGGATTCATCGAACGAGCCTGCTCCGACATGGGTGTCGGACGCCGCCACCATGCCGAACTTGAAGGGGTTGAACCCTTGTGTAGCCTGCATCACCAGGCCGTTGCGCAGGGCTTCACGGGCGTAGCTGCCGGGCGCCTTGCTGGGCAAGACGGATGCGATACGTACTTCCATCAACTCGAAGTCTGCCCACTCATCGTTAGGCGACAGCAACGGGTGCGTCTCCGACGTGCCCTTGACCTGGGTAACTTCCACCAGCGGCTCGTTGCGCATCCGCTGCTCTGCGTAAAGGGCGCTCAGAGGAGAGCCGTCGGTTTGTTTGTTATCGAACATCATACCGTTCGAACCATTGGAGTTGTGCGGAATGGCCAGCGCTTCGCGCCCTTGCCCCTTTGTGTATCAAGCCAGTCCCAGAGTTTTTCCGGGTTGTTCGATATCAACGCACTGAAAGGAAGCTCCGGCGCGATGCCCTTGAAAATAACGTTTCGGTGCAGGTTTTCCCGCTCCGCACCACTTGCGGTGTATTCGTAGCCAACAAACGTGGTGAAGCGGCCGGGTTGGTTGTGGCGTTCTGCAGCATCCATCACTTCCTTCCAGGCATCCCGCATGATGGCTTCATCGTAGAAGTCCTGGGCACCTTCGCTGTTACTTCCAAGGACATTCCCCCTGAGGAATGGAATGATCTTCTGAAAGAGCGCACTGCGGGCCTGCGGTGTGTCCGCCGCCTGCAGCTCTTTGCTGAGGGGATGCTTGCCTACCTTGGTGTTCGGATCGTCCATGGCCCGAATGACACCCATGAAGAGGTCATGATCGGTCACCGCCTGGAAATCGAGGGGCGCTTTCAGCTGCATCGAAAATCCAGTGGGATGTTGTAACGCCTGACCCTTCGCATACTCGTATGCTGAATCCGGTGTCGACCGCGTGCCGAAGATGTAGGCATCAAACGAAAGCCCGGTATGCACGTGCAGGTCTCCGAGCAACGCCATGCGGTTCGGGTCAGACGGGATCGCCGGTGCCGGTGCTTCCACTGCAGCTGCTGGAATCGACTCCACCACGGCTTCCTTCGACTGTTCTGTACATGCACCCATCAACAGCGCTACCACACAGAGCAACAGCCGTCGTGCGGCGCGCTCACCCATCTCAACTTTCATTCGAGCCTCCTCAGATCCTCGTTCTTACTTCGGGTTCCGATCACGGTTGAAACGGTCCCGCGCCCTTTTTGCATCCTCTGATCCTGCCGACAGCTGGCTCTAGTCCGCATCCGCATAACTGGCCGTGCGATTGAGCGCACCGGCTGTGGCGTTCACGGCTTCCTTGATCATGCCAACGGCAATTGGCGGCATCTGGGCGGCGGCATACGCAAGCTCCAGGGTGCGCTCCAGAACCTTGCCGTCAGGCGCAACCTCTTCGACCAGACCCCAGGCGAGTGCCTGCGATGCGGGCATCCGCTCACAGAGGATACAGATCCGTTTCGCCCGCGCCGGCCCCACCAGATTGACCAGACGAGGCAATGCACCCCACTGCAGATTGAGACCGATCTTTGCCTCAGGCACGTAGAGATAACAGCTCTCACCCATCACCCGCCAATCACACGCCAGCGGCAATGCCACGCCGGCGCCGACCGCGAGGCGCTCCATGGCCGCAATCGTGACCTGGGGCATGGCTTCCTAGGCTTCACAGAGGCGCTCGCCGCGATAGAACGACTCGCGCCTGGCCACATCACCCAGCGCATTGTGGGTGCCGAGATCTTCAAGGTCCGCTCCTGCGGAAAAATAGTTGCGGCTGCCGGTTAACACCAAGGCACGGACATCGAGATCTTCCTGAAAGTGCCGCGCCACATCAGTGAGTTCGAGTATCAGTTTGCTGTCGAAGGCGTTGAGGTTCTTCTTGCGATCGAAGGTCACGGTGGCAACCGGTTCGGTCCGTTCGATGGTTACGTAGTCATAAGTCATGAGGCGTACTCTAGGAATTTCAGGACAGCGGCTTGATGCCACTGATGCGGGTAAGCGTCTGCGGAATGAAAGGATTGACCGTGACCTGCCGGAATCCTGCTGTGCGTAGATAGCCCTCACAATCCGCCGTCGAATGCGCGAGGCCAGTGGAACCATTCACGGCCTCTGAGAGTCCCCACAGTGCCGGTGCCAGCGGTCCCGTGCCGTCCGCATCGAGGCACTCGCCGATAAGGTGGAATTCACCACCGGGCAACAAGGCATCGAACACACGGCGCACTACCGAGGCGATGATGCTGCGATCGTACTGGGGCAGATTCGACGCCATGATCGCCACATCGGCATCGCGCGGCAGCGGATCAGCGGTGAAGTCACAGGGTTCTGCACTTACGCGGCTGGAGAGACCATGTTCCGCCACGAACTCGCGGGTCACCACGACCACGCTCGGTAGATCAAGCACTACGGCAGTCAGCCCGGGATAGGTCTGCGCGCCGATGATGCAGTAACAACCAGACCCGCCACCGAGATCCATGATCTTGCGCCGCCCTTCGAGGGACACCTGTCGATGAAAGCGGCGCGCCGCCCCCATGCCGATGGAGTAGGTGGCTTCGTGGTAGCTTCGCGCACGTTCAACGGTGAAGGTTTCGTCATACATGCCAAGCCGCCGGACTTTATCCTCCCGGCGCTGCAGACGCTCGGTGAGCTCGCCCCACCCCTGCCAGCGGGGTTTACCGAACAGCATCCAGGGACCAGCATAGGCGGGTGACGACTTCACCAAAAACCGCTCCACGTCAGGCGCGTTGGCGAACGTGTCACCACTGCGTGTCAGCAGCGTCATGGCGTTGAGCGCCACCAGAAGCCGCTCGGCATTAAGCGGTGTAACGCCGCACGCCGTCGCGACAGCGTTTATGGAGTTCTTACCGGCGGATATCGCCGAGAACACATCGAGCTCCACTGCGCTCATCAGCGCCGCGGATTCCCAGAATGCCTTGGCCAGACCTTGAAGCCGTACGGTATCCATGAACCCTCCCCTTTTTGCTCCGCACAACGGACTTCAGCGGCCTTCGTAACTTGCCCAGCATTCGATCTCGAGTTTGCTACCCAGTGCGAGACCCGAGGCGCCAAAGGCGCTGCGCGCCGGTTTGAGGCCGGGGAAGTACTTTACGTACACGGTATTGAATGCTGCCCAGTCATTCATGTCTCTTAGCATCACCGTGCACTTGACCACGTCATCCATGGTGAGGCCATTGGCCTCAACGATGGTTTTCACATTCTCCATCGCCTGCCGGGCTTCGCCTTCGAGTCCACCCGGTGCGAGCTCGAGTTTGCCCGGCAGATTACCGAGCTGACCGGAGAGGATCAGCAGATCACCGACCCGCCTCGCATCACTGAACGGCAGGCCAAGTCCGGCTGAACGGTCTTCTGCCCACGCAGCCGAACAGATGACGAGCAATAAACCAAGCCAGTGCCTTGCCATGGTTCTACTCCTTGATCTAACCCCTGATCGGATTGGTGCCATCCCACTTCTTTGCGGCATCCGCAATCTGTGCGAAGCGTGCGGCCACGCCTTCGTTGTACGTCACGACTTCGAGCATGCAGTGCATCAGCGGGCGGGTGTCGTAATAAGCGAAAGCGATATTGCCGGTGCGACCGAGATTGGCTACCGGATAGCCGAGTTTTTGAAAGTAGGCGGTATCGGCGTCAATGTCGTGGGTCCACACACACATGTGGTGAAACCCTTCAGTCCCTTTCGGAACACTGTCCCGATAGGCGCACTGGTCCACCGTCGGCTGGATGAGTTCAATCTGCACGTTGCCGGCCTGGGCCAGCGCCACGATCATGCCGAGCTTGCCGGGCTTGCCCCGATAGGTCATCTCGCTGAACTGGTTCGTGTATTCAGTGACGAAGAACGGGCCCACACCCATTTCGTTGACCCACTTCATGCAGGCTTTTTGAACGTCATCGACGACCCATGCGTTCTGGAAAACAGTGCGATCAGTCGGCAGCCGGTTGTTCATGGTCCCTCCCCCAATTGCTGTGCCGGGATCCGATCATGTAACAGGCAATACATGCCGTCACTCAGGCGAGTACAGAGCGCGTGGACTGCTTGGGACGGTTGCGCGAGTAGAACCGCAGATCAATCGTTTTTTTCATCTCGGCAAGGTGAAGTGATGCGGGTTCGAGGTCATGGTCGATGCCCGCAAGCGCCTGACGCGCGATCGCGAGCATGAGTTCGCCGACGTAAGGCGCATTCTTGAACTGGTTGCCGCTGGTGCCAATCGCCACCAGATAACCCGGCAATGGTGTCTTGTCGTACACCGGAATCCAGTCGTCCGAAACGTCGTAGAGACCCACCGTGCCGCGCGCCCGGTTCTCGATGGCAAGCCCTTCGATCCGCTGGGCCGCTCGCATGACTTCGAGCGTCCACTGGTCTGTGAACGCTGGGTCGTCATGATCCGGATCAACAATCTCCGGCACATCACACGCCGGATCGGTGGTGCCGATCAAGAGATCGTTGCCATCGGAGCGGGCGTAGAAACCGCTGTCGAGGTCGGCGAGAAATCCAACGCCGGACTTCGAGAGCCCCGCCGGTTTGCGCACGTAAGCCACCTCATGTCGCTGCGCTCGCGTGCGGATGGGCATCTCGATGCCTGCCATCCGGTTGAGCACGGCGGAGTGTGGACCGGCCGCATTGATCAGCACGGGTGCGTGAATCTGATCGCCGGACGCAAGTACTGCGCCCGATGCCCGTCCGGATCCCGTGAGCAGGTTTGTCACCCGTTCACCAAAGAGGAATCGTGCGCCGTGCGCAACAGCTGCCGCCCAGAGGTTGCGTGCCGCCAGCTGCGGGTCGTTCACATGGCCGGCCGCGGCGATGAAGATGGCGCCATCAAGGGCACCGGCAACCGCAGCACCGAGGCGGGCATCACGCATGGGCACGGGTGGACCAAAACGATTCGGAGACAACCCTGGCAACCGCGTGCTCAGCTGATGCCGGTCGAGCTTCTCCCACGGAACTCCCACGTCATCCAGGGCTGCGAGGTTCGCTGCATAGTCGTCCCACTCGCCCTCCATGACCAGAATGAAGCCACCGAGTTCGTGGTACCGGGCGTAAATCTCCTGCTCCGGTCCGCCGAGAAAGCCTCGCCAGTCGAGCCACCGGCAACGGGCAGCATGGGCGAGTGCACAGGCTGTCGGGTGGGAATAGAACGGGCGAATGATCGCGGACGAATGGCTGGTGGAGCCATACCCCGCAGACTGCAGGGCATCAACGTTCAGTGTGGAAAAACCAGCCCGACTGAAGGCGTGGGCGATGCTGCAGCCAATCACGCCGGCGCCGACGATCACAACATCTGCTGTATGAATCATGATCGGAACAATCCGGGGATCAAAAAAAAAGAGCCGGCGAACCGGCTCTTCATGCTCGTCGCAGGATCAACTACGACGTGGTCATCGCTGGACGGCCATCTGTTCAGACCGCACCAGCTCAGCGTTCAAACCTGACGAACCTGTTGCACCTCTCCTCTGGTGTTTGCCTTCGGCCATTACGCCTGGGGAAAGTACACCTCGGGAAAGCGCGCTGGCTCAGCCAGATCGGCTCGCTCAGGTTAGCTGACCCTCGATACGTGCATTTGCTATCACTGATCACCTCCTTTGGCTTGCCTGTGGTGGTCAGGATTCTGCTCCCATTGCCCATGCGGTTGCAACGCCGGATACCGATGGCCGATCATCGTTTCCGAGAACTTCCTTCAGGCAGATAGCCCTCATCGTTACTCGCCAGGAGCAACCGATGTCCGTTTCGCCCCTTATTCTCCCCGTGCTGATGCTGGTTGGCTGGACATTCGTGATGTGGGTGTGGATGTACGCAACCCGCATTCCGGCCATGCGCAAGGCCAACATCGACGTCAATGAAGTTTCGCGCACTGGTACAAAACTCGATCTGCCACCCGAAGTGACGCGGGTCGCGGACAACTACAACCACCTGCATGAACAACCGACGATTTTTTATGCAACCGCACTTGCCGGCGCGGTGATTGGCATCGCCGATACGATGCCAATCGCGCTCGCCTGGAC
>VGVE01000018.1 GCA_016874135.1 Gammaproteobacteria bacterium
GGCAACAATGATGCCGAGCCCACGATTGGCAAGCTTGCGATGGAACGGATCACGCAGTTCACCACTCCGGATGCGCCGCATGGACGCACGGGTCTGTTCTGACCACAACAATGTTCCACCGAGCCCGCCATGCAGCAGCGCCTGATAAAAAAGTGCGAGATCAGCGGCTGTCGCGAATCCACCACCACCCGGCACGCCCACCGCCCTGTTCACCGGCTTGTTGAAATTGAGGATGGCCTCTTCAGTGACTTCCGTCACCGGTGGCACCGGCAGGCCCATGCTGCGGTATTCATCCGGCGTCATGGCATTGCCGACATGCAAGCAGTCAATGGCGCGCGCGTTATCCGCCTCACCTTCAACGCCAACGATGAGATCGTTGAGTCCGAGGGGGTTCGTAAGCCGTTCACGCACGAAGTCCACATACCGCTTGCCCGTGCGGCGTTCGATGATCTCGGCGATCACCCACATCGAAGAGGTGGGGTGATACTCAAATCGTGAACCCGGTTCAAAGGAGAGTTTCCACTGCCCATAGCGGTATTCGCGCCGCGCAGGATCGAGCCAGTCTTCTGGCCGGAAAGGCGCATGCGGAAAACCTGCGGTATGCGCAAAGAGCTGCCCCACCGTGACGTTCTCTTTACCGTTTGCCGCGAACGCCGGAATGATGTGTGCAACCCGCTCATCCTCTCTCAGCAGTCCTTCCTGAAACAGGAGCCATGCCGCCGCTGAGGTAATGCCCTTGGTCGCGGAAAACAGGCAAAACAGGCTGTTTGAATCACAGGCGCCGAAATTCTCGAGCACACCCACCCGGCCATTGCGGGCGATGGCAATCTGTACTGCCGGCAACAATCCTTGATCCACTTCCCGCCGCACGCGGGTGAGGAGGGTGTCTATGGCCTTGGACTTAAGCCCGAGTTCAGCGGCCGTTGCACGTCGAGAATGTTGAAGCGCCATGACATCCCCCCTGATCTGAAGTGGTGTGGTGTGATGCGATCGGCGGCATCATGGCCAATGCGGTATGGGCACGCAATGCACCGAGGTTACAATGCGGTGATCGGCGGGACACGGTGTCACCGCTTCGCGGAATTCCCGGGAAGTAACCCTCATGCAGACGCGGGCAGGATTTGCAGGCTCAGTGGGCAATACGCCCCTCATCCGTATTCACAGCCTTTCTGAAGAAACCGGCTGTGAGATTCTCGGCAAGGCCGAATTCATGAACCCGGGCGGCAGCGTAAAGGATCGGGCGGCACTCTGGATCGTACGCGAACACGAAAAGAGCGGTGCACTCAAAGCCGGTGGCACCGTAGTCGAAGGCACCGCCGGCAATACTGGCATTGGTCTCGTGCACGTGTGTAACGCCCGCAACTACAAGACCATAATCTACATGCCGGACAACCAGTCGAGGGAAAAAGTCGACATTCTGCGAACCCTGGGCGCCGAAGTTCGCGTCGTCAAAACGGTTCCGTATGCAGACGACATGAACTACCAGAAGCAGGCCGGGCGTTATGCCGCCAGCATCGAAGGTGGGGTGTGGGCCAACCAGTTCGACAACACGGCCAACACCCAGGCGCACTTCGAATCCACCGGCCCCGAGATCTGGGACCAGACCGGCGGAAGACTCGACGCGTTCACCTGCGCCGTCGGCACGGGTGGCACCATCAGTGGAATCTCCCGGTTCCTTAAATCGCAGAAGTATGCACCCGAGATCATTCTCGCCGACCCCTACGGTTCCGCACTCTTCAACTGGGTAACCACCGGGGAAACGAAGATGACACCTGGACCTTCCATCACCGAAGGCATCGGCAACTCACGGGTCACGCAGAACCTTGCGGGCGCGAAGATCGATGGTGCCGTGCAGGTCCCGGACGTGGACATGGTGAAAATGGTCTATCGCATGTTGCGCGAAGACGGCTGGTTTTTCGGTTCGAGCACTGGCATCAATCTTTGCGCAGCAGCGCAGATCGCGAAGCGACTCGGCCCGGGTCACACCATCGTAACGATCCTGTGTGATGCCGGGCACAAGTATCAATCCACGTTGTTCAATCCCGCGTTTCTTGAAGCGAGGAATCTGGCCACTCAATGATCAACAAGCGTTGATCACGGCGTTTCGATCAGCGGCCGACGAACACCGGTGTGGTTTTGTCGACGAACGCCTTCGCGGCGTTGCGGTGATCTTCAGTAAGGCCCGAGTGCACATGGTGCGTGGCCTCCAGATCAAGGCACTCGATCATGTCGCCACCCAACGCCGCGCGTCTGAAGTTCTCCTTCATGTAGCGATATGCGACAGGTGGTCCGTCTGCGAGCCGGCGTGCAAGCGCAAACGTTTCTTTCTCCAGATCGGCTGCGGGTACCACCTTGTTGGCGATGCCGAGCGCGAGGCATTCCGCTGAACTCACACGATCAGACAGGAAATAGAGTTCCTTCGCTTTACCTTGCCCAACGAGGTGGGAGAGAAAATAGCTGCCACCGTAGTCACCGGAGAATGCCACCTTCGCAAACGCCGTGGTGATGAATGCGGTATCGGCCATGATGCGCAGGTCCGCAGCCAACGCGAGACCGAGCCCGGCCCCAGCGGCGGCTCCCGGCAAACTCGCCAGCACCGGTTTGGGCATCAGATGTATGCGGCCCGCAGTATTGCGCTGGTTCAGTCGCTGCAGGTGGATCCGTTCATCGAGCGTTGGACCCTGACCACCGCCACTGCGAGCGGCCATGCCCTTCACGTCACCACCGGCGCAGAACGCCCCTCCCGCACCGGTGATTATCACGCAGCGGATCGAGGCATCCCGTTCCACATGCTCGAGCGCACGCTCGAGACCGGCTGTCATGTCGCCGGACATTGCGTTGCGGGCCTGCGGCCGGTTGAGTGTAATCACAGCAATGCCATCTTCTTCATGCGCGAGGCAATCCGTGACGCCTGTATCGATGATTTTTCGTGCCATGGAATCGCTCCTGTTGACTGATTACTGAGAAAAAATAACAAGTAATATCAGTGGCGTCTCAGGGAATACTTACCCGCGCAGCAGCCTTAGGCACACCTGGTACATCCATGTGCAGCCGATGCACCCCGCCACCTTTTTCTTTTCCTGTACCATTCGAACCCGACACGATGTAGAGGTCGCACAGATCTGCACCACCAAAACAAACACTGGTGCGCATCGGTTCCAGAATGCGGATGAAACCACGCTGCCGGCCATCTTTGGCAAACCCAGCGACACCGTGCCCACCGTCCGCGAGCGCAACCCAGACCGTGCCTTCCTGATCAACCACCAGACCATCGGGAATGCCTTGCGAGCTGGTTACGAAAACCGTTTTGTCGCCGAGCGACCCATCGTCGTGAACGTCATAACAATTCACCGCACGGCACCGCTAGTCCGAGTGATAGAGCTTTTTGCCAGCCGGTGAAAACCCGAGACCATTGGTGAGCTGGATGTCCCCCATCACAATACGCGCTGAGTCGTCGAGCTCGATGAGCCAGATATCACCGGCCCGGGGTTTGCGCCCGTCGGCAAAGACCGGGGACGCGCCGAGTCCGCCAGCATAGATGCGGCCCTCGCGGTCCGTAGTGAGGTCATTGAAGCCAACCAGTCCCGCGTCCTCGTTCTTGTCGAGCAAGGTGATCGAGGGGTCATTGCCGAGTTGTTTGAAGGCGACGTTGCGACCGCTGACCACAAGCCCGCCGCGTTCATGACAGGCCATGCCGCCGATGCCACGACGGTGCGAGATCACCGCTGTAACTTCACCGTCGCGAAGGGCGATTACACCACCAAAAGCACATCGGAAAAGAAGAGACCGTGTTGATCGTGCCAGACAGGGTCTTCGATCAACCCATAACCTGAAATGAGCGATTCGGGCATTGCCATGGTTGCCTCCCCCGGGCGACCTGTGACACTGCGCCAGACCTTGTCACAGCGCTTCCAGCTCTGCAACACTGCGAAACAGCACGGTGGCATCGCACCGGATCCATCAGGGGAGGCTTCAGACATGCTGATTTCCGCGGCAAAACTTACGCAGTTCGCTGCGGATGTGTTCACCGCGGTAGGTGCGAGTGAAACCAACGCCAGGCTGGTCGCTGAACATCTCGTCGAAGCGAACCTCAAGGGACACGACTCGCACGGCGTCGGCATGATTCCCACCTACGTCAACAACATTCTCAACAAGCTGCTCACACCCAGCGCCAGCGCGCGCATCGTTCGCGACAAAGGCGCGGTGCTCGTGGTCGATGGTCAACAAGGCTTCGGTCAGGTCGTCGGGCGGGAAGCGACCGCACTCGGCATCGAACGTGCTCGGCAGATGGGTGTGGCCTGCGTGGGTTCCCGCAACAACCATCACCTCGGACGCATTGGCGCCTATGGGGAACAGTGTGCGGCGGCGGGCATGGTCTCGGTACATTTCGTCAATGTGGTCGGCCACAACCCCGCGGTCTCTCCCTGGGGCGGTCGGGAACCGCGCATGACCACCAACCCTTTTTGCGTGGTGGTGCCACGACCCGGCACCTGGCCCATCGTGCTCGATATGGCGACCAGCGCAGTGGCACTCGGCAAGGTACGGGTAGCGTATAACAAAGGTGTGGACGTACCGGATGGTGCGCTCGTTGACCATGAAGGCGTGCCGACCAATTCGCCCAAGGTGATGTTCGAAAAGCCGCTGGGTTCGCTCGGCCCATTTGGCCAGCACAAGGGTTATGGACTTGCCGTGATGTGCGAGCTTCTCGGTGGTGGTCTCGCAGGCGAATGGACTGCACAGCCCGAACACCCCCGCGGCCACAACATCGTCAATCACATGTTCATGGTGATCGTTGATCCGGAAGCGTTTGGCGGCTTGTCAGCATTCCGTTACGAAGTAGACGAGATGGTGAAGTACCTCTATTCGACAACACCGGCGAAGGGATTCGACAAGGTGCGCATACCTGGCGAGCCCGAGCAGGAGACCATGGCCGCAAGGCGGGCCGATGGCATCGAAATCGATACAAGTTCGTGGCAAAGCATCGCCAAGGCGGCAGCGCGAGTCGGGATCAACGCGGATCAGCTGTAATCAGCGCAAACAGGAGCATGGGTCGCACCCGATCAGGATCAGCTTCGGTGGGCGCAACTGTTTCGCCGAATCGGATGGCGCCGCGCCGAGCCGCAGGTAAAACCCTCCGCGTTGGGATCCGCATCGATCAGCAGTTCTTGACTACCGGTTTGTCTGGCTTCCCGGAGAGCCGTATCTACGAGCAATCGTCCTACCCCGTGGCCAATCACATCGGGATGTACCCACAGGCACTCGAGTTCGAACCGGGGAATGCGACGAAGCTGCGTAACGCCTACCGGCGATCCGTTCAGCTCAGCCACCCATGTGGGCATGGCACGGATCGACTCTGCGGTGAAGATGAGCTCGTCATGCCATCGCCTGAGATCATGGTCCGAATAACCCCAATGTCTTTTTGAGGCGTGGGCGATACTCGTCAGCTCATCGACATCGGCGGCCTTTGCGAACCGAATCGAAATCATGGGCTGAGCAGATCCACCGGTCTCGACATTCTGTCGGGTCAAGGGCTTTCGCCGTCTCTCAACGTCGCCATGGGGCAAGGATCGCACTTCTCTCCATCACAGAGCCGACAGACCCACATGGCCTGCAGTTCATCCGTGGTATGGCTTTCGATGAGACGACGCGAAATCGACTCTAGCCGAGATCTTTCCGCTGCAGAGAGCGGCTGCATGAGCGTCCTCAGCACTGCTTCACGACGCGCGAGCACACGGCGAACGGTCTGTCGACCCGAACGCGTTAACTCAAGACTAACGGCACGCGCATCCGAGGAGGCACGCTTTTCAACGTAACCCTGCTCGACCAGCGCAGCCACGAGGCGAACCACCGCGGAGTGAGAACGACGAAGCGATCTCGCGATGTAGTCGATCGGTTCACCAGGCGCGTGGGCGATCGAGACCAGGGCTGCAGCGGAGAGCGCAGCAAGTCCAGACTCTTCCTCCACAGCTGTCGTCAGTTCATCAGCAATCAGCAGCGTCGCCGCACCGATGAGGTTGAGTGCGGTAGCGGATGCCGGAGAGATAGGTGAATCTGCCATGACGATCGAGTACATCTTGATTTGAAGGCAGACATCATAACAATCAGATCGACGTGGCTGCGCCGATGAATTGGAGGATCAGAAAAGCCCGACCGACTCAGCGACCGGACGACTGCCCAGGTCTCGACTCCGGCCAGTTCCGGTCTGCAGCCTCAATCAGCGCATCACGATCCGCTGTCCACTGCTCGCCGGTTGCGGCATCGAAGTTCAGGAAAAGCCGTCCGTCCACCACGGCAAACACGGTTGGATCACCATGCGCGGTATAGCCGTTGCCCATCGCGTAGGCATAGTACCCTCCGAAAGCAGGTGCATAACGTGCCGGCTCTTTCAGAAATCGATCGCGATGTTCAGCACTCGCGAATTTCCACAACGCACCATTCCACTCCGCACTCAGATCGTCTCTCCCCGCAACCGCTTCACCCGAACTGAAGTACGCAACGGGATCATAACCATCGATAGCACCCCGCTCCGTCGCGTAGACCATATCGGATGCAAAGTACCCAATGGACCATGGGACCAGGCCCACGGCAGACAGCAGGACAACGACCACGACACCAAGCCACTTGAACCAGCCCATCAGACCTCTCCATATCCTTGATATATGTATTATGCATACATATTTTAGGAAAGCAAAGTCACCGACTGTAGGATGCGGGACTCATCGCCTGAGATTGCGCTCGAACAACCCGAACAGTCGCTCCCAATGACGCTCCGCCGAAGGTTGGTGATACATCCCTGCACGCAGCGGAAAAACAAAACCATGATGAGTTCCGGGATACCACTCGACGCGGGAACGGATGCCAGTACTGGCCAGATGGGCTTCCAATCCGTCGATCATCTGCTTCGGCGCCCACTCGTCCGTTTCCGCACAGCCGAAGTACATCTCGCCACGAATCTTGTGCGCGTCGCGATGGGGCGAGTCCGCCGAATCATTGAACAGGCGCACACCATGAAACGATGCAGAAGCAGCTATGCGATCCGGAAACGCAGCCGCTGCGGCAAACGCGAACGGACCACTCATGCAGTAACCCACACAGCCCGCAGATCCCTTACCCGCGACTTTTTCACCATCAGCAAATCCAAGCAACGCAGCCACGTCCTCACACACCATGCGGTTAGTAAGTGAGTTCATGTGCTCGAACATCTCCGGCCGCTTGTCCGGTGCCATCACAAACTCACGCACACGCCGATAGTAGAGGTTCGGTAATATCACGTAGTAGCCAACCGAGGCGAGCCGGCGCGCCATGTCGTGCAGTTCCTCGCGTTTGCCGGGTGCATCCATCAGGAACAGCACTACCGGATACGGGCCACCCTCCTCCGGGTGCACCACAAACGTATTCGCCTTCCCGTCGCGGGTTTGGATATCGATTTCATGCTCGATCATTTTTTAGCTTCTCACCTCAATCCGAAGTCAAACCCGTCGCCCCGTGCAAAGGTGCGCAGGATGCGATTGGCGGTGTTCTGCACATGCACTTCATCAGCTCCATCGTAGATCCGCGCAAACCGTGCATGCCGGTACATGCGTTCAAGCGGCGTGTCTTCAGTGACGCCCATCGCACCATGAACCTGAATGGCGCGGTCGATGACGTTGTGCAACATCGAAGCCCCAAACACCTTGATGAGTCCGATCTCTACCCGCGCTTCATCACCGCTGTCGATCTTCTGCGCTGCATGCAGTGTCAGCAGGCGGCTCGCCTGTATTTCCGCTGCGGAATCAAAGATGAACTTCTGGATCTGCTGGTGTTCACCGAGGGTCTTGCCAAATGCGACGCGGGAATTGGCACGCGCACACATGAGATCAAATGCCCGCTGTGCCTGTCCGAGCCAACGCATGCAATGGAAGATCCGACCAGGCCCCAACCGGTGCTGCGCGATCTTGAAACCCTGGCCGCGAGGCCCGAGAAGATTCGCCTTGGGTACACGCACATTGTCGTACACCACTTCATAGTGCCCATCCGCCTGACCCATCACCTTCACATCCCGCAGGATGTTGTAGCCCAGCGTGCTTGTTGGCACCACGATCATCGAAAACGCCTGATGTGCCGGTGTATCCGCTGATTCGGTGCGTGCCATGCAGGTGGTATAGGCCGCGTTCGCTGCGCCCGATGTGAACCATTTGCGGCCATTGATCACCCACTCGTCGCCGATGAGTTCAGCACGCGTCTGCAACTGCGTTGGATCGGAACTCGCAATACCAGGCTCCGTCATGCCAAAGCTCGGAAACACTTCTCCATCCACCAGAGGCTTCAGGTACTTCTCGCGCCACTCGGGGCTTGCATATCGATGCAGCATGATCGAGTCCTGCAAGCTGTGCGTACCAAGCGCAACCATCGCCACTTCAGAACGACCCACCACTTCATTGATGAACACGTAATCTAGGAACGGCAGGCCGCCGCCACCGATTTCTTCAGGATGACCGAGTGCCCACAATCCTTGCGCTTTGGCCTTGTCCATGAGGCCACGCATGATGCTGCCATGGCGTGAGCTCACCTTGTTTTCAAGCAGTTCCTTTTCAACCGGATAGATGTCGCGTTCGATGAACTGGAGCACCCGGTTGCGCAGCGGCACGATGTGTTCCGGAATGGACAGATTCAAGGACGATGAAGACATACGAATTCCCCCCTCATGCCGCCAGTGGCGGGCTGTTTTGTATCAATCCGAGTGTACTCCTGCTCCGCGAACTTCGTTGAGGAGGGTTGGATTGATCAACCCTCTCTGCGCACGGTGGGGGTTTTGGCCGTAGACCAGCAAGGACACGGGAACCAGAATTCATGGCGCCTAAAGTTGTTACCTGGAAACTGCTCCAGGTTGTTTCCACCACCACTCCAGCTGTGCCTCAATCAACTGACCCAAGGGGATCTGTGGCTCAGAATGTTTTGCACCTTCGTTCTTGCTGACTTCAACCCGCTCCCAGACCTCAACCAGTTCCGTTGCCTTGTGAAACGCGTCAAAAAATGAAGTGGCTTGAGGCAAGGATTCCTTGAAATAGGCTTTCCCGAAGTAAGTCATGTCCGATGTGTCCGAACATCCAAAAGAGGTACGTGTACTGCTCGCTACAGTCATCACCAGGGTCTCAGGAGCGCTGAGCAAAGGCAGAAACCCGCCGGAATAGCACGCAGACATCACAACCACTTTCCACTTGACGGGAATCGCCCGAAGCTGAGCAGCCAGCTCCTCCGCAGACAGGTCAGGCAGCGCCAATCCAGGACGATCGATGGACAGAACAAATTTTCTCGATCGATGACTGGTCAGATAGAGAAACAGAATGTCCTCGTCAGTGTCCATCTTGGCTGCATGCCCGTTGAGCGCGACCTTCAGGCTGGAGGTGGTTGCCAATGGCTGATCCGACATGCTTCGGTGGTTGTTGAGCAGGACCAATGATCGGCCGCGCGTACCAAACTGTCGATCGAGAGGATCACGAATGAACACGGTTTCATCATGAAACACGTTCTACCTGCCATATCCGGCAAAGCCGAGAAAATATAGATCGATATGGCCAGAGCGCCCCGGCTCTACCGCAGCCAGTGATCGTTCGATCAGTTCATTCTGCGCATAGAGGCCACGCTCGATACGTTTTTCCCGCTCCACGTGTCTTGTCGCTTCTTCCGGATCGACGAACTCGCCATACCGCCACATGCCTTCCTGCACGCTTGTGCCGTCGATCCCCCCGCTATCGCTCTTCTCCCCTGGTTTCCCTGGTTCCCCTTGTTTCCCTTCGTCTTTTGTGGCGACCACCAGTCTGCCCTTGCCATTGCGCCATCCGGAATCGTATTGGCCGGTATAGGTGTTTCCTTCGGCATCAATGTGAACACCGCTTCCGTGAAACTGCCCCAACTCGAATTCTCCGGTGTACAACGCACCCTCACCGTCCTTTCTCCGGCCTTGGCCGTCCGGCTGCCAACACTTGAAGGTGTCTCGATACTCTCCGTACTCCGGGCTCTTGAAGAGACCTGGGCCGATGAACTCTCCACCCTTGAATTGTCCCTCGTAGTGTTCGCCCGTCTTCAGCGTATAGCGGCCATGACCATCAAATTTCCAATCAACAAAACTTTCTGCGTAGGTGGTACCGCCGCCGTCGTCGTAAACACCCTCGCCGGTGAATTCGCCACCGCTGAACTCACCTGCATAACGCTGCCTACCCTCGATGCGATAAACACCAAGACCAGAGAATTGGCCATCCGCGAAGTCACCTTTGTAACTCGAACCATTCGGCCATTGCAGTTGGCCTTGACCATGAAACCGGCCATTGCGAATATCGCCCCGGTACCTGCCACCATCCGGCAGCACAGCATCCGCGGGCAGAACCAGTGCCTCTGATTCAAGCCATCACCAGGCAGCGAGCGCTCCGGCGAAGAGCGCAAGCAGGACAAGGCACAACAGCAGCACGCGACCATGCGCAATGTTTCTGCGATCGCGTTGACAGCGGTGAGTTCGACGGCTGGGCTGATTTGAGTCTGTGTGGCTTGTCACGGCATGTTCCGTTGCCTACCGATCTCCAATGCTCACACGAAAGCGCTGATCAGCTGCGCCTGGATTACGGAACTTTGAAGCATCGCACGGAGCGGTCATCGCCCTTCCGCATATGCCTCGCACCTGCGAATACATTTCTCCAGCCCAGCCTTTTCGCACTGCAGGCCGAATGGCATGCAGGTAGACGCATGCAACCTCGTTCGTTATCGTGCGATCAAACCATAAGCAGACACCCTGGGCACACGTGCAAGGCAACGACCTCAAACGCGCTGGTCTCAAGATCACACTGCCGCGACTCAAAGTGCTCGAAGTACTCGAGAGTGCCAACCCGCATCACCTGTCCGCGGAAGATGTGTACAAGCGCCTGATCGAGTCCGATGACTCCGTAGGCCTCGCGACGGTCTATCGCGTGCTGATGCAGTTTGAAAGCGCCGGCATCGTCGAACGTCACAACTTCGACGATGGCCACTCCGTTTACGAACTCGCTTCCGACCGGCACCACGACCATATGGTCGATGTGGACTCCGGTCAGGTCATGGAATTCGTCAACGACCGCATCGAAGCGCTGCAGCGTGAAATCGCCGCGGAACATGGCTTCGACCTGGTCGACCACGAACTGGTGCTGTACGTCCGCAAACCACGACGCTGAATCCACATGGGCTCATCCGCCCTTTCCTGTTCCGCCCCACGGTATACCCGTCGTTGCAAATGAGAATTATTTGCAATTAAATCTCTGTACTGTGGTTTTCCGGGAACTTCCATGCCCGCTGCATCCGCTGAAACAGCCCTGCATCTCGCTGACCTCCAAGTCGGGGAGCAGGCAACCGTGGTCGGCTTCCGGGAGCGTGGTGCTTACACGGAAAACCTGTTGCGCCTCGGCCTGATCCCCGGCACCACGTTCCAGGTGCTGCGGCGTGCTCCGCTTGGAGATCCCCTCGAAATCCAGTTCCGTGGTTTTGCGCTGGCACTTCGGCCCGCTGAAGCGGGTGATCTGATCGTGGTGCGCAAGTGAGCAGCTCCGCCAAACCATCCACGTCGGCGGGCCAACCGGTCGCCTTGGTCGGCAATCCGAACTGCGGGAAATCAACACTCTTCAACGCCCTCACCGGCGCCCGCCAGCAAGTTGGCAACTGGCCGGGCGTGACGGTGGAAAAGAAGTCTGGCTTCTATCGACACGGCGAAAGGCAGATCGAGGTCATCGACTTGCCGGGCACCTACAGCTTCGACGAAGCCGGGGTAACCGCCGACTCCATCGATGAACGTATCGCCCAACAGTTCCTGGCGAACACCGACAGTGTGGCGATCATCAATGTGGTCGACGCATCGAGCCTCGCGCGGGGTCTTTACCTGACCCTGCAACTCATCGAAGCCCGCCTGCCCGTGGTCGTCGCAGTCAACATGATGGATGTGGCCGACCGGCACGGAATGCACATCGACGCGACGGCGCTCGCCAGAGCGCTCGGTTGTAGCGTGGTGTGCATCGTGGCGAGCCGCAACGAAGGCATCGGCACGTTGAAGGATGCAGTCGACAATGTCCTCGCTCACCCAGCGGCTGCGTTACCAGCATTCAAATCCCCTGAGGCGCGTTACGCCCATGTCGACCAACTGGTCAAGGACTGTGTGCGGCAAACACCCGTTGAACGCACGATCACCGAACAGATCGACCGGTTTGTGCTCAACCGTTTCCTCGCTTTTCCTGTTTTCCTGCTGGCGATGTATCTGCTCTTCATGTTCGCCATCAACATCGGCTCGGCGTTCATTGACTGGTTCGATCTCATGGGGATCGTGCTCTTCGTCGAAGGTCCTCGACAGCTGATGCAGTCTGTTGGCTTTCCCGACTGGCTCACGGCCTTCCTCGCCGAGGGCGTAGGCGGTGGAGTGCAACTCGTCGGCACATTCATTCCGGTGATTGGCTGCCTCTTCCTCGGGCTCTCGTTCCTCGAAGATTCGGGGTATATCGCCCGGGTCGCATTCATCGTGGACCGCGCCATGAAAAAGCTGGGATTGCCCGGGAAATCCTTTGTGCCGCTCATCGTCGGCTTTGGCTGCAACGTGCCTGCAGTGATGGCGACACGCATGCTCGATCGCGAGCCAGACCGAATCCTCACAACTATCATGGCGCCCTATATGTCCTGCGGGGCTCGACTGACGGTGTATGCGCTGTTCGCGACAGCCTTTTTCCCGCACAACGGCCAGAACATCGTCTTTGCGCTCTATCTCATCGGTGTGGCAGTGGCAATCCTCTCCGCCCTCATTGTTCGCCGTTACCTCATCGCCGAGACTCACGGCGTGTTCATTCTCGAACTGCCTGCATATCACCTGCCGACACTTCGCGGGCTTGTGCTGCAAACCTGGCAGCGGCTGAAGGGATTTGTTGTACGCGCCGGCAAGGCGATCGTTGCCGTCGTCATCATCCTCAATGTGGTCAACTCCGCGGGCACCGACGGTACGTTTGGCAACCAGAACACGGAGAAGTCACTGCTCTCCGCCATTGGCCGCGCGATTACCCCGGTGTTCACCCCCATGGGACTGACCCCGGACAACTGGCCAGCGACTGTCGGCATCTTCACCGGTTTTTTCGCTAAGGAAGTGGTGGTGGGTACACTCGATGCACTCTATGCACCGAAGGATTCAGCGGGTGACTATGACCTTGCGCAGGGAATCAGTGACGCATTCGCATCGGTGCCTGCAAACCTCGAGGGCATCGGCGATCTGCTGCTGGATCCGCTCGGCATCGACCTCGGCGATACCAGTGACGTTACCGCACAGGCAGAGGCCCGGGCCATCGAGGTCGGTACCATCGGTGCCCTGCAGGCAGGGTTTGCCGGCCAGATCGGTGCCTTTGCGTACCTGCTGTTCGTCCTTCTGTACATGCCATGTGTGGCAACCATCGGCGTCATCTACAAAGAAATCGGCGGCTTCTGGGCGGTATTCAGCGCAGCGTGGTCGCTAGTGGTGGCCTACGCTGCGGCGGTAACTGTCTTCCAGCTCGGCGGTGGTGCGCCTGATCTCGGCAGCGCAGCGACTGTTGTTGTCCCCGTACTCGCGGTTGCGGCACTCGCTTTTGGTGGCCTCATCCACTGGGGCCGGCGTCGGCAGGTGCGCCTGATTCCGGTCGTTCAGATTCACTGACGGCGTCAAAATCCCGCCACAACGTGAGACATACGTCCCGTCCGGGACACCTGATGCGGCTGGACTTCCGCTGGCAGCCAGTACCACTGGCCGACAGGACATGGACAGCTAGTCCTCTAGGGATATGGATCTTTTCGCCAAAGTGGATGACTACTGGCGCTATCACCCCGTACTCGGAGTGATTGGCGCACTTTTCATCGTGCTGCTCATCTGGGCCGCGCTCTCCGAAGTAGGTCAACACGTGGTCGCTACGGGTCGCGTCTTTCCGTCCGGCAACGCCCGCACGGTGCAACACCTTGAAGGTGGCATCGTTGAAGAAATCCTGGTACGGGAAGGTCAACCGGTGAAGGCCGGTGAAACTCTCTTGCTGGTTGCCAATATCATGGCCAAGAGCCGATTGCAGGAGACCCGGCGCGAACAGCAGGCGCGCATGGAGCTCGACGACCAACCTACCAGCGCTGAACTGGCAGAGATCGAAGCCGAACTCAATCAAACCCTGGTTCTCGGTCCGGTTGCGATCGGTGACGATGCGGCTGCCGAGCTACCTGCGGACCTGGGGTCAGTTGCCGGCACAGACGCCTTGTTGACTGCAAGTGATGTGGTTGCCAGCGCCGTTGATGTCATCGACGCAGCCAACGCGACAGCTCAGGCCATGCCACCACCGCTGCCTCTGATCGACGTACTGGAACGTGCCCTCGCGAACAATCCGGAAGTCGGTATGGCGCTCGCGCGCGAAGAGCAGGCCCGATGGGCGGTGCGCGAAGCCGGCGCATACCGGTCACCGACACTCGATCTCGTCGCTGATACGGGACCTGAGTACAACCGCCCGGCCACGAATACTTCAGATATCGAAGACATCACTCCCGGACGAAACCTCAACATCCGGCTGACCAAGCTTCTCTATGACGGCGGCACCTCGGTCGCGGAAGAACAGCGTCGTGAGCAGCTGCGACGGACGACGGAGATCGAAACGAGGCTCTTGATTGAAGAAATCGTGGTCAAGGCCATCAAGCTGTACATGCAGATCCTGCAGAATCAGCAGGCCACACGCGTGGCCGACGATTTCGTAGCGGAAATGAAACGCATGGTCGACCAGATCAATGTGATGAAAGAGAGCGGGGCCGCCAGCAAGATCGAACTCGACTTTGCAAGGTCACGGCTGGCGTCAACCATCGCCCAGACCGGCACCATCGAAGCGCAGCTTAACGACGCCATAGCCTCCCTTGAGTTCCTCACCGGCGAGCTGCCAACGTTTACGGCGGTCGCGTCCATGAAAGCAGCCGAAATCCAGGTGGAAACCCTTGAGCTCTACAGCGACCGGGCGCGCAACAATAATGCCGAAGTACTGCTCAACGCTTCCAACAAGACAGCACTCTCGCTGAAGCTGCGAGGCCAGATGGCGCAGTTCAAGCCAATCCTGACACTGAACATGAAATCCGAAGCACTCGCGGACGAAGGCGGCAATCTCGATCCGCGCAACACCACGGAAGCCAAGCTCAAGCTGGAATACTTCATTCTCGACGGAGGCGTGCGCGAAGCGCGTGTCCAGCGAACCAAGGCACAGATCGTGGAACTGGAATGGGACCATGAGCGTGTCGTGAAGGACGTGAACCGTCGCGTCAAACAGTCCTACAACCAGATCACCACCAATCGCCTGACCCTGTCGGCAACCGAAGACGAGATCACGGCGAATGAAGAACTGCGCAGGCTCAATCGCAAAAACCTCGAGATAGTTGACATCAGCATTCTTGAACTCATCGAGGTGGAAGAAAGACTCTTCAACTCACGCGCCGACCGCGACCGCATCGCTGCGGAAATGTTGCGCAACTACTGCGAACTACTGATCGGGACCGGCGACCTTCCACAGGTTCTGTCGGCGGACTACACCGCCAGCCGCCGGATCGCACCACTCGACGACTGATCGGCTCAGGCTGTCGTTTCAGCGGTCCTGGCTCTCTTCAATGAGATCCCGATAACGGCGCATGTGGCGCCGAGCAGACATCTCATCTCCGGAAAGCTCGGCGATTCGAGCGAGGTTGAAGTGCGCATCGGGGACCCCCTGCGCCTTGCGATAGTACTCCGCGGCTTTCACAAGCTCGTCGAGCTCATCAAAAATGGTACCGAGGTTGTAGTTCGCCAGATGGTGTTCAGGCGCAAGACGAAGCACCAGCTCATAGTGGCGCTTGGCGCTGCGCAGATTGCCACTGAGCTGGTGCAACCGCCCGGCGTTGACATACGCATCCACATTTGTCGGATCCGCTTCGATGGCACGCTGGTAGGCATCCGGTGCTTTTTCGATTTCACTTTCTTCGAGGTCAAGCCCGAGGTTGTACCACTCGTCGCTCGACATCTCGCCATCGCCGTGCGTGACGACGATACCGTTGCCGAGAATCGTCGACACCGAGACCGCAGGACGCGGCGCGGCAAATGGAAGGGGTACCTGACCGGTTTCAGCATTCCAGTAACGATTTTCGGCACACACGAGTACCGATTCACCGTCGCGGACCAGCCGCAGCGCCGACAGCGGACGTTCTCCGGGAGTCTGCTGGCGCAGGCGCCTCAGCACTTTCAGCGCCCGCCGTGGGGTGATCTGGGAATCGATAAGGCCTTTGGCGGTGCGCAGCAGCACCACATCCCTGAATGAAAAAAGGTACTCACCCTTCTCACCACGCCCGGGTTGCACGACCTCCGAACGAACGTAGTGACGCACCTGGTGAGGCTTCATACCGAGGAGCGCGGATACTTCCTGTGTGGTATAGCCACTCATCGACGCTGCTGTTTCTGCTCCGGGGGGATTGTGTAACGCCTCGATCACCGGATGTGCCCGGTCGCAGGCGCCGTCGGCATGATACGAGATCTCTTCACAAAGTCGAAGATATGACTCGGCAACACCCGGTCCACTCGCGGGAGGGGACTGGATCCCACGTTACCCTGCGGTAGCTCGGCAACCCGCGCTGATCCCCTGCAACACAAGCTCGTATGTCATGACATCGGGTGACAGAAGCCAGTATTCTCACCGCACTGTCTTGGTTGCCGGGTCGTGCTCTTGTCTGCAGATTCAAACGGAGTGAAAACGGCCACGTCGGAGCCCAAGCGCTCGACACAGCCCCTTTCGAGGCAGTTGCTTCTCGCCAACAGCGCCATCCTGCTGGCGGCAAGCATTATCTTGAGCATCTTCCTCAGCGTGAACACCTGACGAGAGTGGCAGGACATCGCCGGCGCATTTGGCCGTTACCTTGCGCGCGCAATTGCCCATGATATTCGTGATGCGTTGAATACGCGGGATTCCATGCGGCTCAACCAGACTCTCGACGCCGTCGGTCATACCGATATGGTGTCACTGGCATGCATCTACGATCTCAGAGGTCCGGTGGCGGCATACGCCCGCGCAGGCAGCGACCGCGCCGGCAGGGCCTGCCCCACCAGCCAAAATGTCGGGTTGGACGGTCACCTGCATGCCCTCGAAACGGTGTACCAGGATTCGACACCTATCGGCTACGTCACCATTCACATTGATTCCGACGTCGTGGCCACGGCAACACTCAATCGCATCTGGCCTGTTCTTCTTGTTCTGCTCTTTTTGATTGGCCTGGTCATGATTGCGACCCACGCCAGCAGTCGCCGAGTGACCAGAAGCCTCACCGCGCTCACGGGATTTGCTCGCTCAGCGACTGGTGATACGGCAGACTTCCCGCAGATCACGGATGCACCGAAGGACGTCATTGAGCTGGCCGACGCCTATCGACGACTGGTGCAACACCTGGAGCGGGCGCGGGAAACCGCCTCGATGGAAGCAGACAACCGGCGCGCCGCCCAGGACGCTGAATCAGCCGCGACGAAGACACTGCAGCTCATTGCCAACACCATCCCGCACGTGATCATCACCCGCCGCGCCGATGGCTCGATGTTGTTCGTGAACAAGGCGGCGGCAACACTCTACGGCACCACGGTCGAGGCGATGCTCGAACCAGCGTTTCTTTCCAGTCAGTCTGCCGATGACGCTCTTCTGGTTGGCAATTCGTGCCCATGTGTACCGCGTGAGATCGACTTCGCGGCAGCGGACGGCACATCGCACCGCCTGGTGGTGAGCCGCAACTTCATCGAAGGCGCGGCTTTCGAACTGACACTCGCGAGTGGCATTGCGCACGACTTCAACAGCCTGCTCACGCCGATCCTCGGCTACAGCACTCTGCTCGAATCCATGGATATCCCGGAGGAAGTCCGCGAAAGGCTCGGGCACATCACCACTGCTGCCACACGCGCCCGCAACGTCGTTCAGCAGATCCTGACGTTCAGTCGCCGGCGTCCGCCACTGCGCTCAAGAGCCTCCATGCATGCGCTGGTGAACGATACGGTGGCCCTGATGCGGGCGACGATTCCTGCCCACATTCTGTTCCGGGTTGAACAACGGGTAGACGCGACGGTGCACGCCGATCAAGGGCAGCTCGAACAGGTGCTGGTCAACCTGCTCACCAACGCCTCCTAGGCCATCGGCGCCAAGCCCGGTGTGATCACCATCCGCACCGGCTTTGGCCCACAGCCGTCGCCATCAGCATTGCTGATACCGGTGCGGGGACGAGTGCAGAGGTGATGAGTCACATCTTCGAACCATTCTTCACCACCAAGGGGGTTGGTGAAGGTAGCGGGCTCGGCCTCTCGGTGGTACACGGCATCGTGCAAAACCACGAAGGCCACATCGACGTGAGCTCAACAGTCGGTGAAGGCACCGTGTTCACAGTACGGCTGCTCGTAACCGTCGCGCAGATTGCTGCCGCAAAATCTGGCGCTTAAGGCTCGGGCGCTGAGGGCTCGTTGACCACACCGGCCTGATACACTGCCAGACAAATCGATAAACGGCCCGGAACCCGCTACTGCCATGAAGAACATGAAACTCGGTTTACAGCTCGGATACTGGAGCTCAAGTCCGCCACCCAAATTCATCGGCCTTGCCCAAGAAGCCGAACGACTGGGTTATGACTCGGTGTGGACGGCTGAAGCCTATGGTTCCGACGCGCTCACACCACTTGCCTGGATCGGCGCACAAACGTCGAAGATCCGCCTCGGCACAGGCGTATGCCAACTTTCGGCACGGGCACCAACCGCCATGGCGATGGCTGCCATGACCATCGATCACCTCTCCCAGGGGCGTTTCATTCTGGGCCTTGGCGTGTCTGGTCCGCAGGTGGTTGAAGGTTGGTACGGCGCGCCGTTTTCGAAACCCCTGGCCCGTACCCGCGAATACATCGACATCATTCGCCAGGTGCTGAAGCGCGAACAACCGGTAGCAAATGCCGGAGAGCACTACCCCCTGCCCTATAACGGGGAAGGTGCCTGGGGTCTTGGCAAACCGCTCAAGTCCATCCTGCACCCCTATCGTGAAAGACTGCCGATCTTCCTTGGCGCCGAAGGTCCGAAGAATGTCGCCATGACGGCAGAAATCGCCGACGGCTGGCTGCCACTCTACTACTCGCCGTTCCGCCAGGACGTTTACAAGCCTTCCTTGTCCAACGCCAAACCCGACTTCGAAATCTGTCAGGGTGTGGTGGTCAACATCACCGATGACCGGGAGCGTGGATTGCAGCCAGTGAAAAACATGCTCGCGCTCTATGTCGGCGGCATGGGCGCAAAGGACCGCAACTTCCACAAGGAACTGATTTCCCGCATGGGTTTCGAAGGTGAAGCGCAGAAAATCCAGGACCTTTTCCTCGCCGGCAAAAAGCAGGAAGCGGTTGCCGCAGTTCCTGACAAGCTCGCCGACGAAATTGCTCTTATCGGTTCGAAGGATTACATCCGCGATCGTCTGGCTGCGTGGCGCGAAACACCAGTAACATCACTGCTGGTTTCCGGACGCAGCAGCGCGGAACTGCAAACACTCGCCGAGTTGGTACTCGGCACCTGATGGGACTTGATGGGCCTTGGTGGGCCTTGATTGAGGGACGGGCCGGCACGATCCGCCGGCCTATTCCGCAAACGCGATGCACATTCAGCCGCCCGCTAACGATTGCGGTGCTTTTTGAGCTCCTCACGCAGGAAGTCGTACTGCTCCTTGCTGATCTGACGGAATGAATCGATCTGGCAGGGTACGCCCGGAATACCTGAAGCGCGATCGATGGTGTTGATGGAATCCAGCCGGCACAGGCGGTTCGAGTTGCTGCTGATCGAAAGGACGTCATCATAGTCGAGGCTGCGGCACGGTGGGATCAGCTTGACGAGGTAGATCCTGCGATTCGAAGAGCGAAAGGCCACATGTTGCCGGTCGAGGATTTTCGAGCTGCGTACCCGCTTCATATCGATGCAGCGCGTGACGTCCCCGTAGTCTTCTTCAGTGAGTGTCTCCGCGAGTATCTGGTCCACGGTTAGTTTCTGCTCAGTCACTGTGTCCGCAGGTTTGTCACGCGGCGGGCTCGGATCCTCCTTCGCCTGTATATCTCCCTCCGCGAGAAGGAGCACACACAGGAACCCTTTGACCAATGAGAATTGTTGCGAACAGATCATGAAGGATCTCCTGCGTCTGGCGCGGTATCACGCTCTGTGTCGGCATCGTTAGCCTGCCGATCGGAGTCTTGAACCCGTCCCGAGCGCCTGGCTTTGCGTAGCTGGCGGAACTGTTCACGCAACATGTCAGCCTGTTCCAGCTCGACCCGCTCGAATGCACCCAGGTGGCAGCGGGGTGGAAAGTCTTCCGGTGCAGGAATTCCCGTTTCCCGCGCCAGCATAGTGTCGTGTCGGCACAACCGGCTGACGTGCCGCGTAATTTCCAGACGATTGCCTGGCCGCAATCCGCGGCACTTCATCGTCAGGCGATTGAGCCACGCGTCCTTGCCCGTGACAACGAGGACATGGCTGGAATCAAGGATATCGACCTTGCGCACTTTGCGGGTCGGTATGCAGTTTTCCCGCTGCACGTAGGCCTCTTCAGGCAACGTATCGGTGAGGATCGCGAGCGCCTCCGCTGATATACCGTCCTTTGGCTTTGCGGTTTCATCCGCCTGGAAAAAAACTTCCACGAACGGCAGGCCGGCAATGAGCCAAACCCTCACAGTTTTTCTCAACTTCAGGTCTCTCTTCTGGAATGTCATACCACGCACTCCTTCCACTTGCCGGCAATCATGGTGCCCCTCTCCGGCCCCGCTTCCAACCCCGCCTCCAGCCTCGCTTCCAACACACTCCGGCTACCTCGCCGGGTTAGCGGATCGACAGCCCGACGACGCCTCCGTATGCTCCGGATCAGCCCAAACCACCATCGGTCCAGCCATCATCTAAATCAAAGGGAGAACCGCTCATGCACGTCGGTACGGCTGTAATTTTCCAGAATCCGCACAAACATCTTACCGACAGTCAGGTCTACGCCCGCGATGTGGCCTTGGCCCGATTGGCCGAGCCCCTCGGGTTCGAATCGATCTGGAGCGTCGAGCACCACTTCACCGACTACACCATGTGCCCGGATCCGCTGCAGTTCCTCACCTACATGGCCGGGTGCACCACGCATGTCCGACTCGGCACCATGGTCGTGGTTCTGCCCTGGCACGATCCATTACGTGTGGCTGAGTCCGTTGCGATGCTCGATAACCTGTCGGGAGGCCGTTTGATCCTCGGTCTCGGCCGCGGTGCGGGACGTGTGGAGTTCGATGGCTTTCGCCAGGACATGGCGGATTCGCGGCCGCGATTTGTTGAGTCGGCAGAGTGTGTACTCACCGGTCTTGAACGGGGTTACCTCGAGTACCTGGGTCAATATGTGCAACAGCCAAGGGTAGACATCCGGCCCGCGCCGAGCCTCTCGTTCCGCGGTCGCACCTACGCCGCAGCGGTCTCTCCTGAATCCGTCAGCATCATGGCGAAACTCGGTATTGGCCTTCTGGTCATTCCGCAGAAGCCCTGGGACGCGGTGGAACAGGAAATTGAGGACTATCGCCGCATGTATCGCGATATCAATCGTGAGGACCCGCCGGCACCGATCCTCGCCGGTTGGACCTTCTGCGACCGGGATCTTGGCCGCGCGCGGGAATACGCTGAAAAATACATCGGTGGTTATTGGCAGACCGTACTCGATCACTACCGCTTCCATGAAGATCATCTGAAAGGCCAGAAGGGTTATGAGTACTACGGCAAGTTCGCGAACAACATCCAGCGACAAGGTGTGGATGGTGCGGTCGATTTCTTCCTGAACCTGCAGGTCTGGGGAGATCCTGCGCGCTGCCGTGATGTCATCGTCGACAACTGCCAACGCATTGGTGCAGAAGCATTCATCGGCGTGTTCAGCTACGCCGGTATGCCAGCGCAAGATGCGGAGGGCAGCATGCGCCTCTTCGCCGATGCAGTCATGCCCTCACTCAAGGCCATGCCGATCAAGGGCAAGATGGCCTGGGCGGCGTAACCGCTACTCCATTTCCTTCAATCGGTACTGGCGGCCAGGGTTTGCACCAAGGCCGGCAGCACCTCTTCACAGCGCGCATCCAAACGCAACGTAACCAGATCGTCAGCGCGGGTGAGCCCCTGATTGAGTACGGCGAGCGGAATGCCGCGGGCGTAGGCATGGCGGCAGAAGCGAAAGCTTGAAAACACCATCAGGGATGTTCCGATGATCAAGATGCCGTCACTCTCGTCAACCCAGCCGTAAGCCGTATCGACGACCACTCTCGGCACACTGTCCCCATAAAAAACCACGTCCGGCTTGAGTATACCGCCACAGATCTCACAGACGGGCACCTGGACTCCCTCTATCGCTTGCGGAGTCAACAGCAGATCGGCATCACCATCCGGTGCTGCCGTAAATTGCGCATCCCCGAGCCAGGGATTTGATGCAGCCAGACGATCCTGCAAAGCGGACCGGGCGGTGATTGCTCTACAACCGAGGCAAACCACCCGGTCGAGGCGCCCGTGCAAATCGATCACCGCTGATTGGCCGGCCGTCTGGTGGAGCCGATCGACGTTCTGGGTGATCACGCCCACCGTGCGCGACTGCAGCTGAGGGTTCGCCAGCGCCCGATGTGCCGGATTCGGTGTGGCGCGGATGAAGGATCGCCAGCCATGAAAACTGCGCGCCCAATACCTCTGCCGCGTGGCGTGGGAGCGGACGAACGCATCGTGCTGGATCGGCGCGGCTCGTTTCCATTCACCATTGCGATCACGATAGTCGCCGATACCGGAAGGTGTGCTGATGCCCGCGCCGGTGATGATGACCAGTCGGCGGCGCTCGGCAATGAAGGAAAAGAGCGGTTCAGCCATTCCGGTCCGCACAACGAATGGCAGCGCCAGCGAGGCGCGGCATGCGGGAATCTCCGGTCGGTGTGCCCGTACCGCCGTTCACCGTCAGAGCAACTGCCAGGCGCCTCGAAGGATCACAGAACGCGCCCGATCCACCATAGCCAAAGTGGCCGAAACCTTGAGGTGCACGCGCCCCGAACGCGAACACCCGGTGATAACCCAGGCGCCAGTGCATCGGGATGAACAACACGTTGTCACGGGTACGGTTGCGCACTTCACCCATCAGCTGCACCCGTGCCGGCGACAGCAGGCGTACACCCTCGAGCGCACCACCTTCCGCAATCATCGCGTAAAGCCGTGCCAGCGAGCGCGCCGTAAACTGTCCGTTGGCTGCGGGAATGCAGGCCCGCACCACTTCCTCGGAATTGAAGTCGAAGGGTGTGTCGAACGGAAACAGGGCCGCCCGAAACTCGGCCAGGTCAACACCTACATAACGAAGTGCACGCCGTACGGCATCCGCGACACCGGTTTGCCATCCTTCCTTCGGCTGCGGACGACGCAGCATGCCATTGACAAGGTGCGCCCGCCGCGAAACTTCCTCGTCAGGCATGCCGATGAAGAGTCCGTCGAGGGCCAGAGGTTCTGCCAACCGCTGTTGCAGCGTAGTGGCGAGGGGCTCCCCGGTGATCTTCTCGATCAATCCACCTATCAGCCACCCATAGGTGAGTGCGTGGTACCCGTGCTGTTCACCGGGGGTATGTACCGGTTTCGCCGCCGCCACCGCCGCGGTCATGATCGACCAGTCGAGCATGTCCTGAGGCGAGGACACCATCTCACCGATCCGGTAGAGCCCGGCTTCATGGGTGAGCAGATGGCGCACTGTAATGTGTTCCTTGCCGGCTTGACCAAACTCCGGCCAGTGGCGACCCACCGGATCGTCGTAGTGCACGCGGCCTTCATCCGCGAGGACATGCAGAAGCGTCGAAACCACACCCTTGGTGGTTGAAAAACTTGGCGCCGTGGTGTCTTCGAGCCACGGCCGACCTTCACGGTCGGCGGCACCACCCCAGATATCCACCATCTTCTCGCCACGATGCCAGACGCAGGCAGCGCCACCACCGGGACGATCCCGCAGGAACGTGCCGAAGGTTGCAGCCACCGCAGCGAAGTCGGGATGTACATGACCTTGCAACATCCCGGTGATGGTAGCAGCCTTCAGTTCGGGATGATCGAGCGGAGAAGGCATCAATGAAGATCGATGGTCGATGGGCTCTGTTGGTACTGGTGGCTTGTCTTGTTCCTGCGTCTTTTGCCGGATCGCTCGATCTGCCGACTGCAAAGCCCGAAGACGTCGGTATGTCGGGTGATCGTCTCGCCCGCATCACACCAGTCATGCAGGGGTACATCGACAGGAAGCTCGTACCGGGCGTCATTACTGCTGTGGTACGCCGCGGCAAACTTGTACACCTCGAGGTGCAGGGTGCGATGGATGCGGAGTCCGGGGTACCGATGCGCGAAGATGCGATCTTCCGCATCGCCAGCATGACCAAACCGATCACGTCGGTTGCACTCATGATGTTGTGGGAAGAAGGTCGGTTTCAGCTATCCGATCCGGTCAGCAAATTCCTGCCCGAGTTCGCCTCACCCACGGTTTCGACCACCCGCGATGCCAGCGGCAAGACCGGTGAACTGATACCCGTAGAACGGCCCATCACCATCCGTGACATGCTCACGCACACTGCGGGGCTCGCCAACAACTACATCGGCAATACCGCGTTCTACCAGGAAACGATGCAGCCTCAAGGTGCGGAAAAACTCGACAGCTACATCCGTCGTCTGGCGGCGTTGCCACTGAATTATCAACCCGGTACGGCCTGGGAGTACTCCGGCGCCACGGATGTAGTAGGACGCCTGGTAGAAGTGATCAGCGGCCAACCCCTCGACGTCTTCCTGCGAGAGCGCATCTTCAAACCGCTGCAGATGCCTGACACACACTTCTGGCTGGATGAATCCCATGCGCCACGGCTTACCACTCAATACAAACCCGGCGAAGACCTCACCATCGTGCGCGACGACCCGGGTGGTGCGGCCAGTCGCTGGATTACCGGTCCCAAAACACTATTCCGCGGCGCCGGTGGGCTCGCCTCAACCACCCGCGACTATTTGCGTTTCCATTTGATGATGCTGAATGAAGGCGTACTCGACGGCGTCCGCTTGCTTGCGCCTGGTACCGTTGAACTCATGACCCGCAACCACACCGGTGATCTCAAGCTCTGGCTGGCCGGGCCGGGAACGGGGTTCGGTCTCGGTTACGGAGTGGTTCTGGATCGGGGCGCAGCGGCAACACCATTGTCTGAAGGTGCCTACTACTGGGGCGGTGCGTACTGCACGCTTTCCTGGGTGGACCCGGAAGAAGAACTGATCGGCATCGTCATGACGCAGGTTCGCCCCTATACCCACATCAACATCCGCCAGGATTTCCAGGTGCTGGTACATTCGGCCATCATCGACTAACCGCCGGATTGCCAACCATGAGACAAACCCTGTGAGCGTCAACACCCAGCCCTGGTTTATTGAGCACATGGCCCTTTGGGCACGAGATCCCGTGAGCGCTCACGACTGGGATACGACCCCGGTGGGTGGAGCCGGCATTTGTCCAACGTTGTTGCTGACCACGCGCGGCAGGCATAGCGGTGACGAAAAATCCTTGCCACTGTTGTACCAGCCGAGTGGTGAAGGATTTGTGATCGTGGCAAGTCGTGGCGGTTCAGCCCACCACCCCGGCTGGTATCACAATCTGCAAGGCGACCCCGCTTGCAAAGCCCGGGTCGGGTGCATGCACTACCACCTCCTGGCCCGTACGCTGGAAGGGGATGAACGCGCCCGTTGGTGGCATGCGATGTCGCGTTTCTGGCCTGCTTACACCGACTATCAGGCGCGAACCACCCGCCAGATTCCGGTCGTGATGCTGCGCATCACATCAGCGGAGTTGATTCGTTAGTTGCCACTCGACCACCGATTCGCGGATCTGCCGGTGAATTGAGACTGAGCATAACGTAGACGAGAAGTGAAACCGCCAGCGAAGGGAATAGCTCGTGCAGGACTGCACCCCAGCCCACCAGCATCCACAGGAGAAGGACCGCCATGCCGCTGACCATGGACGCGATCACCGCGAACCAGCTGCCGCGGTTCCACCAGAGGCCAAGCAGAACTGCCGGAAAAAAGCACACCGCATAGACACTGCCCGAAAACAGTGTCATCTCGACGATGCCGCCCGGCGGATTGAGTGCGAGCCCGGCTGAAACCACGGCAAACCCGACGACGGCGATCCGGGTGAAGCGCACGGCGGGCATCTTCGGCCGGACCACCTGGACGACATCGCGCTGCAGCACACTGGCGGCGACCAGAAGCACGCTGTCCATCGATGACATCGCCGCGGAGATCAGTGCCACCACCAGAAAGTCGGCGACCGGGCCGGGAAAGATCGCCGGATCGTTGATGAGCGTTGGCACGATGCGATCCGTATCGGTGACCCCATCGAGCAGGAAGTGCGCATACACCCCTACCGGAAACAGGCAGAACTGGATCAGCGCGATACCGATTACCGCTACCCAGATGCCGGTACGAATCTCGCCGGCACTGCGCAGCCCGTAAAAACGCGACAGCTGGCGTGGATCGACGAGCAGTTTCAAGGCACCGGAAAGACTCATGCCGATGATCACCGCGGCGGGAACGATCGCGCCAAATTCAAAGAGTGGTGCCGTGTCCGGACTCTCCTTGAGCTCAGGCAGACGGGTAATGCCACCTGCCGCATCCGTGACGAAGCCAAAGATGAGCGCCGCGCCGATCACCATGAAAACGCCCTGTATCACATCGGTGCGCACCACGGACACGAACCCGCCGAGTGTGGTGTAGAACACAACGATGAGCAGCGTGATGCCAACCGCAAGCGTGTAGGAGATATCGAGAAACTCCTGAAAAACGTTGCCCGCCCCTTTGAAGATCGCCACCAGATAAAGCACCGACGCGAGGACAATCACGATGCCGGATAACACCCGCAGGTACTCGCGACCGGCCGGATGCGGAAAGCGCAGTGCGAGAAAATCCGGCAAGGTCAGCGCATCCTGGCTGCTGACAAATGCGTAGAGGCGCGGGGCAACAAACTTCCAGCTCACCCATGTGAACAGCACGATGAGCACCGCGAGGGTCAACCAGGGCAACCCCGAGGCATAACTCTGCCCGGCGTGTCCGACATAGGAGTTGGTGGAGGCAAACGTGGCGAAGTAGCTGAAGCCAAGGGCAACACCCCCGAGTACCCGTCCACCGACGACATAACCGCGGACGTCAGCACTCGCCTTGTTTCCTTCAGACGCATTGCGAAGCAAGAGCACGGTATAACCGACCATCAGCGCGATCAGGAAACCGTGTTCAGATAACCAGTCCAAGATCCCGAGATTCCTGAATTGTGTGTGGTGCCGTGGGAGTGGTTGAGGCCGCAGACGATTGGGTACACCATACCCGCATGCGACATCTTCTCCCAATCCTCGGCGTGCTGGTGCTGATCCTCGGCGTCGTGCTCGCCTTTCGCAAACGCCGAACACCGGGTCTCGACAGCGACTCCGGCGGCAACGCGCTCATCATCATTGTGGCCACACTCGGCGCCGCGGTCGCCATCGGTGCATTCTGGTTTTACCTGACCTGGCTTGAATTTGCGTCGTGACGCTGACCGTCAAACCTGAACGGCACGGCTTTGGCGCCACGGTTACCGGTTTTCTGGCCTCAACCGCAGATGACGGCCTGATCGATACACTCCGTCGCATCTGGCTCGATCACCAGGTGCTCTCTTTCCCTGATCAGCCGATGACACCCCAGGACCTCACACGCTTCACGCGCCGGTTTGGCGATTTCGGCGTGGACCCCTTTGTTGCACCACTCGAGGGACACGACCACGTTCTCGAAGTACGCCGCGAATCCTCGGAGCGAGTCATACCGTTCGGCGGTACCTGGCACTCGGACTGGTCTTTTCAGGAATGTCCACCAGGCGCCACCTTGTTGCATGCCCGGGAGGTTCCCCCACGAGGTGGCGAAACACTGTTCGCTGACGGTTACCGGGCTTTCGAAGCGTTGTCCACGACGCTGCGTTCCGAACTCGAGGAGATGACGGCGCTGCATTCCGCGCGCCGACCTTATTCACCCGCAGGATTCCTGGCCGGCGGCGGGCCGCAGCGCAGCATGAAGATCACGCCGTCCGACCACGCGAATACGATTACCGAACATCCGCTGGTGCGCGTGCATCCGGAAACCGGCCGCAAAGCGCTTTGGGTCAATCGTGTCTACACCATCGGCATCCGCGGCCTGGGCAGCCAGGAAAGCGAACGCCTGCTGCATTCACTCTGCGAACACGCCGTGCGTGACCAGTTTGTGTTCGCCCATCGCTGGACGCGGGACACCCTGTGTATGTGGGACAACCGTTGTACCCAGCATTGCGCACTCGGTGGCTACGATGGTTACCGGCGGGTCATGTACCGGACCGTAGTCGCAGGCGACCAGCCAAAAGGTCCTCGAGGTGGACACTGACATGCAGGAACCGCTCACCGGTATCCGTGTGGTTGAGATGACCATCGCCGTTCAGGGGCCGGCAGCAGGTCTGTACCTCTGCGATATGGGTGCCGAAGTGATCAAGGTCGAACCTCCTCTCGGAGATCCGAACCGGTATGGTCGTAATGTCGACAACCCGACGCCCGCGGGCACACTCGGTCCGCAGTTCGTTGCGGTAAACCGTGGCAAACGATCCGTCTGCCTCGACGCATCCACAGACCTCGGCAAGCAGGCGATTCACGCCCTGCTCGCAACTGCTGACGTGTTCCTCACCAACTACCGCGAAGATGCAATCGAACGGATGGGTCTGGGCTGGGATACGCTGCATGCGCGTTATCCGCGGCTCATCCACGCATCGGTCAACGGTTTTGGGCCCAAAGGGCCGGATGCAGGCAAAGCCATGCTGGATGGCGCCGCGGTTGCGCGCGGTGGCCTGGCGCACATGACGGGCAGCGGCAACGGTCCACCCAACGTTCCCGGTGCGATCATTGGCGACACCGCCGGTGCGATGCAACTCGCCCTCGGCACGATGACGGCCTTGTTGGCGCGCGAACGCACTGGCATTGCACAACGGGTACAGGTGAGTGCGCTCGGCACCCAGCTCTGGTTGCAACAATGGGAGCTCACGCACACCGCGATGACCGGCGCAGCGCTCACCCGTTCCGGCCCACACCATCCGAACATCCGCGGACCGTACGGCGTCTACCAGACCTCATGTGGTGGCGCGATCCTCCTTGCGCAAACGATGGCGCAGGAAGCCTGGGATGCGATCTGCATCTTCGGAGACATTCCCGAATACGCCTTCGATGAACGATTCAATACGCCGGGTAAACGTTTGGGGGAAGGCATGACCCAGGAAACGTCCGCTGAAATCCGGGCAGCACTGGCACGCGCCTTCATGATCCACACGGCCACCGAATGGGATGCGTTCCTGCGCACCCAGCCTGAAGCCATCTGGGAGCGGGTGCGTTCCTGGCACGAAGTGCTCGAAGACCCACAAAGCCACGCCAACGGTTACATCACCCGGGTCGACGTTCCCGGGCTTGGGCCCGTGCGTACCGTCGGTGCGCTGGTGACCTTGAGCGAGACGCCTGGCAGTGTGAAAGGAGGTCCGCCCCTGCTCGGCGAAGGTAACGATGAAGTTCTGGGGCGATGCGGCCTTTCCGCCGAAGAGATCAGCGCAATCACCGAACGGGCTACAGCGGTACGTGAAGCTGCGTTTGCGGCGCTGCTGGGGGATTCAAACAGCGCGGAAAGCTGACAGAGTCTTTCAGCCGGACACTATTCCGGGAGTGTAATCCCGGAACCACCAAACTCCTTCGGCATGTCCTGGTACTTCGGCAATCCGTCTTTCACCGACAGCGTCTTTTCGCTGTAAAACACGTGCAGCGCACCGTGGTGTTTGAATGATGGCACCGTGTTGAGGTACACATCAAACATCCCCATGGCGGGATGATCGGTGAAGATGTGGCCACCGCAGGTCTTGCAGAACTTGCGCTGGCTACCCGGTGTCTTCGCAAACGTACCGATGTTGTCGGCGCCGCGGGTCACCTTCACGCTGTCTGGCGACCACAGGCTGAACGCGTTGATCGGAGCGCCTGCCCAATGTGCGCAGTCGGTGCAGTGGCAGTAACCCATGGCGTTGGGAGCACCGCTGACTTCGAACGTTACCGCGCCACAGAAGCAGCTCCCGGCATGTGGATTTCCACTCATGTGTCTCTCCTCCTCACAGGTGCGCACCCCGTGCGCGATTAATCAAGTTCATTCTGATCTTGACCCGGGCGATGCAAAAAACACCAGCAGCGTCATGTCCTCTTCGATCTCGAAGAACGAGTGATTCTCCGTAGCGCCGACATACAGAAGGCTGCCTGGTCCCACGATCCGTTCCGTATCGCCGAGTCGCATTTTTGCCTTGCCGGCAAGCACGTAGTAGATCTCGTCTTCATCGTGCGGTGCCTGCATGTCCCGCGCACCCGCCGAAAGCCGGTACAACCCGCAGGACAACGTCGGCACCTTGAGAAACTCGCGATACTGCACGGGCTTTGAGCCGAGAGATGCCATGAGAGATGGCAGATCAAATACTTTCCAGGTGTCTTCATCACTCATGGTGTTCAGCAACCTTCGCGTCTGACATTCAACTTTGAAAGAACCGGCTCAGTTGCCGAAGTCCCAGCTTTCGCCGGCGTGATAGCGCCGCAGCACCAGTTTCGCGATGAGGATCTTGTGCACCTCGTCCGGACCATCCGCGAGTCTCAGTGTGCGCGCGCCCTGATACATACCGGCAAGTGGCAGGTCACCGCTGACCCCGGCGGCACCCCACACCTGGATGGCCCGGTCGACGACGCGATGATAGGCGGCGGGCACATAGACCTTGATGGAGCTGATGTCGACACGTGGATCTGCGCCGGCTTCCATCTTCTCCGCGCAGTGAATGGTCATCAGCCGCGCCGACTGGATGTCCATGTAGCTGTCGGCGACGAAGCCCTGCATGAACTGTTTGTCCTCGAGCTTCTCGTCACCATGCACCTTGCGCGTCATGAGCCGTTCGATCATGAGATCGAATGCACGCCACATGGAGCCAATGGAATTCATGCAGTGGTAGACCCGGCCGGCACCGAGCCGGTCCTGTGCGGCCTGATGCCCGGTACCCGTGCGTCCGAGCTGGTTCTCCTTCGGTACCCGCACGTTGTCATAGATGATTTCGCAGTGGGAAGACGCTCGCCCCCACACCGGCACACCCCGCACGATCTTGAGCCCCGGTGCGCCTTTCGGAACGATGATCTGCGTCATCTTCTCATTCTTGCCCGTGGGATCTTTTGGATCTGCAGTGCGACACATCACCACGTAGAAGTCCGCCGCGTGGCCGTTCGATGTGAACCACTTGTGACCATTGATCACCCACTCGTCACCTTCAAGTACCGCGCGGGTGGTGATCGCTGTTGGATCGGAACCCGGATTGTGGGGTTCGGTCATGGAGAACGCCGACTGCATGCGACCTTCGGTGAGTGGCTTCAGCCATTTCTCGTGTTGTTCCGGTGTGCCGTATTTCACGAGGATTTTCTGGTTGCCGGAGTTTGGTGCGACCACACCGAACAACGATGCGGCACCCGGGCTGTAGGACAACACTTCGTTCATGTAGGCGTGTTGCATGAAGGAAAGACCCATGCCGCCGAACTCCTGTGGGAGGTGAGGCGCCCAGAGCCTCGCCTTCTTGACCTTGTCCTGTATATCGCGCCGGAGGCTCTTGGCCTCTTCGATCACTTCCTTGGGCGTGGTCGAGGATCCGTCGGACATCCAGCCCCAGAGCTTGCCTTCATTCGGCAGGATTTCCTTGTTGACGATCTCGGCGGTTGCAAGCCGGATTTCGTTGACCTCGTCATCCAGCGTCGGTACCGGTTTGACGTTCATTTTCAGGTTCGTGGCCATGGCGTGTTCCCCCCTCAGGTTCGTTCGGCATCAACGGATGCTATTTCAAATCAGGACTTTCGCTCCAGCACATCGATCAGCGCACTGATCAGACGGTTTCATTCAAGCGTCGATGATGTTCAACAATCACCTCACTTCCGAGTGTCGAGCCATCGTTCTTGCCAATGGTCAGCGCAGGCCAGCGGCCGTCCGCAAAAACGAACAAGACCATACAGCCTTCGGGTCCCGCCAGAAGCGGTCCATAACCCCGATTAGCGAGACCGACGCGGATATCACCGGCCTTGTGCCACGTCGCACCGACCTTCTGGGTGCCTTCGAGCAGGATCTCGGTGTAATCACAATCATGAGTATGGGCTTCGACGTAGGTACCGGGCGGAAACCAGACCTTGAAGACCGTGGGCGATGCGGAACTGGTCGGATCCCCTACCTTGTAGTGCCGGGTGACCACACCGGTCGGCAGCGTGGTTGAGTCCAGCTGTTCCCAGGAAAAGGCCGTGTGCCCCTTCCGTTTCAGCTCCGCGGCAACCTCGGTGTCAGCTCTTTGCACCATCATCACTATCCGGTCAGTTTTGGTTCGTTATATCCAAAGTTGCCGCCCGCCGCACCCGCTTCACACTTCCGGTCACATTTCCAACCCTGTCCGGGTCACCCTGATGGCTATAATGCCGGCACACGACAGCGAGACCTTCGATGCACGAACTCAGCTACCCCTGGTCCGACCACGTGCCACAAGGCGTGAGCCGAGAAGTGGCACCGGGCGTTCGCTGGGTCACGATGCCCATGGGCGGTTCACTCACCCATATCAATCTCTACCTGCTCGAGGATTTCGACGGCTGGTACGTGGTCGACACAGGGCTCAACAACAAGGAAACCCTTGACCTGTGGCACGACGTGTTCCGCACCGAACTCGGTGGCAAACCCGTCAAAGGCGTGATCTGCACCCACATGCACCCGGACCACATCGGTCTCGCCAAGGCAATTACCGATGAATACCGTTGCCCGCTCTACATGACCCGCGCCGAGTATTACCAGGCGCGCTCGTTCAGTGGCAGTGCTGGCAGCCATCATCACTCCGCCTGGCTCGGGCAGCAGTTCTACACCCGTGCCGGCATGCCCCTCGAATACCTGCAGAAGCTCGCCGAGATGTGGAGCAAACGAAGTTCGGATGGCATGACGATGGGCGAGATGCCTTCCGGCTACCAGCGCCTCGAAGATGGCGACATCCTCAGCATCGGCGGGCGCGACTGGCGCATCGCGGTTGGTGAAGGCCATTCACCGGAACACGCTTGTCTCTATTGCCATGAACTCAAGGTGATGTGTTCCGGCGATCAGATCCTGCCGGTGATCACCAGCAACGTCAGCGTTCACCCCACGGAACCCGATGCGAACCCACTCAAGGTGTGGATGGAGTCGCATGACAAGTTCCTTAGAACGCCGGACGACACGCTGATCCTGCCGGCGCACAACCGCCCGTTCCATGGTGTACGCGCGCGGCTGCGTCAGCTCATCGATCATCATGACGACCGCATGCTGGCGATCGAAGAAGCGTGTGTGGAACCGCAGATCGCACGCGATCTGTTGCCGGTGCTGTTTTCGCGGCAACTCGATCCGCGACAAACCATGATGGCCCTCGGCGAAGCCATCGCGCACCTGCACCTGCTGATGTACCGCAATCGCATTGAACGCACGCTGCATGCAGACGGGCAGTACCGGTTCCGCTCCATCGATCCGTCTCTGGCACGTCGGCGTCACCCGCATGCCGGGCCAAGCGAAGTGCCTGAGGTGGTTTAACCCGCACCTTCCATGGATGCCAAACGGCGTATCGCCAAAATCACTTTCAAGCTGCTGCGCTGGGCCGAGAAAACTCTGCCGCCGGGGGTGCGCGCATTCGTCGGACTGTTGTTCACCATCGGCGGCATCGTCGGTTTTCTGCCGATACTCGGTTTCTGGATGTTGCCACTCGGCCTCGCGATCATCGCCCTCGACATTCCGCCTTTGCGCCGTCGTATCCACTCGTGGATGGTGCGGTTGCACGCAACCGCCTATCCCGGTCGCGAGCCTTATCAGCCGACATCCAGCCAATAACCGCCTTCGGCGCGGTGCTTGACGTGCCCGGCAGTGGGTGTGGCGAAATGCGTGCCGATCACCAGAACCTTTGAATCCACATATCGCGCGAGCAGATCATTGCGCGTCCGTTCACCTTGACCCTGATCGAAGTCAGCGCTGCTGCACCAGTCGAGGCGGCTCATCTGACAGGGGTGGTGAATGCAGTCCCCGGTGATGAGCGCTTCCTGACCTGCGGAGGTGATGTGCACACTCACATGGCCCGGCGTATGGCCCGGAGTGGGTTCGAGCCGCACTTCCGGGCAGATCACCGCGTCCTCGGCGATGAGATCCACCAGCCCGGCTTCAATGATCGGCCGCACTGAATCGGAAATCACCGGACCATATCCGGATTCAGCCTCGTTCGCGTCCCAGTAGTTCCACTCTTTTTGCGCGAGCAGATAACGGGCGTTGGGGAATGTCGGGACCCAGCGGCCATCCACCAGCATCGTGTTCCAGCCCACATGGTCGACGTGCAGATGGGTGCACATCACCGTATCGATGCTCTCCCGCGGATAACCGGCCGCTTCGAGATCCTTGAGAAAGGTCGTTTGCAGATTGTTCCAGGCCGGCACGTTACGTTCCTTGTCATTGCCGATACACGTATCAACGATGATGCGGCGGTTCGGTGTTTCCACCACCAGCGCATGCACACTCATCTTCAGGTTACCGGCTTCGTCCATGAAATGGGGGTACATCCAGGAGAGCGGTTTACAGGCATCACGCGTCGCGTCCGGCAGGATGAAACGACTACCCCCTACTGCTTCCAGTTCGACTATTCGGGTAATTCTGACATTGCCGATCTGCCACTGATTCATGCTCGCTCTTCCCCGGTTCAGGTGCTTCGGGCAGCATACGGAAGCCGGTGATCGGGTCGCAATGCCGCGACCGCTGGAAGTTCAACCGGAAACGCCACGGAGCTGTCATGGGAATCGCCGATACCGTCAAAACACTGCTGCATCTGCCACTGCTTCTGAAGCTCAAGCGGGAGATGGTGCCGCGCGCGCCGAGCGAACGGTTCTGCATCGGTGCACAGGTGGCGAAGAACGCAGCCTCCTGGCCCGATCGGATTGCCTATTCCTGCGATGGCCGCACGATTTCCTGGGATGGTTTCAACAAGCTCGCCAACCGTTACGCCCATTCCTTCCTTGCCAGAGGTATCGCTGCAGGCGACACCGTCAGCGTCATGATGGAAAACCGCATCGAGTTTCTCGGAGTGATCTTCGGGCTCAACAAGATCGGCGTTACCGCAGCGCTGCTGAACACCAATCTGACCGGCAAGCCCCTCGTGCACTGCATCTCCACCACCGGCTCAAAAGCCTGCGTGGTGGGCGAAGAATGCGGTGCCGCCATCATGGGCATCATGGGCGAGTTGAATCTGCGCAGTGGCAAGGACTTCCTGTACGTCGCCGAAAACAACCAGAATGCATGTCCTGACTGGGCAGAAGATCTTGATGCCGACGCGCAGGATCGTCCCTGGGTAAATCCTGAACAAACCGCTGCGATCGAACTCGGCCACACCGCGCTTTACATCTTCACATCGGGCACTACCGGCATGCCGAAGGCAGCGATCATGTCGAACCGACGTTACCTCGGCACCGCTTCGTTGTCAGCGCTGGGAGGCATGCGGCTCGAACCCGAACATCGTGTGTACAACTGTTTGCCGCTCTATCACGCAACCGGGCTGGTGGTGGGTGTGGGTGGTGCCCTGGTCGCAGGCGCTTCAACGTTCATCCGCCGCAAATTCTCCGCCAGCAATTTCCTCAGCGAAGCACGGCGTGAAGGCACAACCCACTTTGTCTATATCGGTGAACTCTGCCGCTACCTGCTGAACACTCCGCAGCGCGCCGATGACGCCAACAACCCCTTGCACACCATGATGGGCAATGGCCTGCGTCCCGACGTCTGGATGCAGTTCAAGAAACGGTTCGGCTTCAAACGTATCGCCGAACTCTATGGGGCGAGCGAAGGCAATGCGGGCTTCTGCAACATCCTCAACAAGGACCTGACCATCGGCACGACCCTGGTGGCCGTGAAACTCGTTCAGTACGACGTTCACAAAGACCAGATCGTGCGCGACAACCAGGGGCGATGCATCGAGGTACAGGCCGGTGAGCCGGGCCTTGGCCTCATCCAGGTCGACCCTAACGCCCAGTTTGAGGGGTACACAAACAAGGAAGCCACGGAGAAGAAAGTTGTGCGTGGCGCTTTTGAGGATGGCGACGTCTGGTTCAACACCGGCGATCTCCTGCGTACCATCGACGTCGGCTTTTCATTCGGTTTCACCCACTTCCAGTTTGTCGACCGCGTTGGCGATACCTTCCGCTGGAAGGGCGAAAATGTTTCGACGAACGAAGTTGGTGAACTCATCAACATGCACCCGGATGTACGTTTCTCCAACGTCTATGGGGTGCATGTTCCAGGCACGGACGGTCGTGCCGGCATGGCGGCACTGACGTTGCGTGAAGGGGTTGCGGCTCTGAACCTCGAATCGTTTGCGCGGCACGTACAAAAGGAACTGCCCGCCTTTGCCCGGCCGGTATTCGTGCGGATTCAGCCGGAAATCGAAGTAACCGGTACCTTCAAGATGGTCAAGGGTGACCTGCGTGAAGAAGCCTATGACCTCGCGCGCGTGCAGGATCCGATGTACGTGATGTTGCCGGGTTCATCCGGCTACGCACCGCTCACGCCTGAACTGCACCAGCAGATCCAGGGCGCCAAAGCCGGTTTCTGAGCGGGTTCTCTCCCGATTGGCCTCTGAAGGGTCAGATACAGAGACGAAAAAAGGGGAGGTTCGCTGCGGCAGGGACGGGAGGGAGCATGAACCCGATTGGGAGCAAGCCCGCAGCGAACCAGGTGGAGCCGGTGAACCGCTACCTGTACTGCACACTTCGCAGGTCAACACCGACAACCACCATGGCCGCCACTCTAGGTGGAAAGGCATGAACCGAATCTGAATGTTGTATCGCACACGTTTTCCATATGCGTCTCACACACTTCGTTACAATCCTGAACCCGCCGAACTTTGAAAAACAAACGCATGGACACAGACGAACAGGCTTGGCCGAGCGCCCCGAAAGCGCTGCTGCTTGATCTTGGCAACGTCGTTCTGAATGTCGATTTCCGGCGCACGTTCCGTACGTGGGCGCAATCAGCGGGTGTCGATGAACAGGTGTTCCATCGGCGCTGGCAGGCCGATGAACACTACGAGCGTCACGAGCGGGGTGAGATCAACTTCAGGGAATACGCAACTGAGCTCGCGCGCCGCTTCGATGTGCGCATGAGTATCGGCGCGTGGCGAAGCGGCTGGAATGATGCATTCGTTGGCTACCTGCCGGGTGTCATGCCGTTGATCGAGCAACTGGCTACCCGAATGCCGGTGTACTGCTTCACGAATACGAACGCGACCCATGAAGCTGCATGGCGACGCGGCTATCCGGAACTCGGCATCTTCCACCACATCTTTGTTTCTTCCCGCATTCGCCGGCGCAAGCCTGACGTCTCCGCCTATCACTACGTCGCCGAGCGAATGCGTGAGGCGCCGCAGGACATCTGGTTTCTCGATGACAACAAACAGAACGTGGAAGGTGCGATCCGCGCGGGTCTCGTTACCTTCCGCATTCGCACGGCGGAGGACGTAACCCGAGTCCTGAATCGTCTCGCGTCAAACAACGGCTGATTGTTCAGCCCGCGCGTGTGTGGGCAATCGATGCGTAGCGGTCGAGCAGAGGCAGGACCTTATCCGCTTCGGCCGGAGGCAGACCGAACACGATGCGGTTGAAGCCCATTGCGATCAGTTCATCCACTCGCTTCGCATCACCGGGCACACCAAAGATGGTGAAATCCGGTTCGCCCGGTCGGCCACGTGCCCGCCACTTTTCACGAATAGAGCGGATGCCTTGCACGTAGTCCACAGTACCCGCGGCGGCGGCCCGGGACGCATCCTGATGTATCGGGAACCAGCCATCGCAGTATTCAGCTACCCGATCAAAAGCAAATCGTGACGAAGCGCCCAGGAGCACCTTGGGGCCTCCCGGTTGGATCGGCTTGGGCCATGACCACAGCGGTTCAAAGTTCACATGCTCGCCGCGAAACTCCGGCGCCTCTTCGGTCCAGATCCGGCGCATGGCCAGCACCCGCTCCCGGGTTACTTTCCAGCGGTCTTTGAACTCAACTCCGTGATGCGCCATCTCCTCAGCGTTCCAGCCTGCGCCAACACCTAAGAGCACCCGCCCGCCCGAGATGAAGTCGAGGGACGCCACCTGTTTGGCCAGTGCGATGGGATCGTGCTCCGTCACCAGCGTAATGCCGGTGCCGACCTTGAGGGAGGTCGTTACCGCCGCAGCTGCGGACAACGCGACGTAGGGATCGAGCGTGTGCCAGTACTCCTTCGGCAACTCCCGGCCACCTGGCCATGGTGATTTGCGCGAAGCAGGTATATGTGTGTGTTCGGTAACGAACAACGATTCGAATCCCCGCTGTTCCATCGCCTTGGCGAGTGGCGCCGGAGCGATCGAGTAGTCTGTCGGGAAGATCAAGGCTCCAAATGCGGTCATCCCATACCTTTCATGTTGTCGATCAGCGTCTCACGGTAGTGCTCGTATTTGGGCATCTGCTCTTCGGTCAGAAACTCTCCCATGGCCTTATTCATGCCCTTGGCGCAGCCCTTGGTCTTGGACTTCATCTTGCGTTCGATGTCCACCTGATCGCGGCCCTTCATCAGCCGGTTAAAGGCAGCGATCCGGCAGTTCATGAAATTGGTGACACCGTCCCGGAATTTCGGTTGTTGCTCTTCGGTCAGGCCGATTTCCAAAGCCGCCTTGAGCACGTCTTTTTGCATGAAGGCCGGGGTGGGTTGTTCGGCGGCGACGCCCTGAGCCGCCAACAGGCTCAGGCCAACTACGCCCGCAAAGAATCTGAACATGGAACACTCTCCGATCGCCAGAAACCGGCGTTTTTTGATGGGCGCTAATCTAACCGGGCGCCCGGTTGAAGTCGAAATCGGCGGACAGTTCGCAGGGAGAAGAACGACCGGAGAAGCTTCAGACGAAGATCGAGAAAGTCAGTGACCCGGAATCAAAGGATCGTCTGTTCAGCGAGCAGTGCCCGCCGCCGGTCAATCTTGCGCAGATAGCGCTGTGCAGCGGCACCCCGGGTGGCGCCAACGCCGACGTTGTAGGCCTTGATGGCGCAGTTCACATCGCCACAGACATCGCGCAGGTGGGCAAGAATCCGGGCACCACAGTGAATGTTCTGCTCAGGGTCAAAAAAGTTCGGATAGCCACAGAATTTTGACCAGTACTTCGGTTTGATCTGGGTAGGTCCGAGGGCCCCGGCTTGGGATCGGGCGGTCTTGCGGAAGGTGCTTTCGGCATGCACGAGTCCGGCGAGCAGATACGGGTCGAGATCCTGCTGCACCGAAGCTTCCAGGATCCAGTCTGCATACTCCACCGCGTCACGATGGCGAAGCCCGAAGGCAACCTGCAGGCGAACCGCAAAATCTTCGGTGACATCGACCCATCGGCCACGGTACTCCGCTGCCGGTTTGGCAAAAGTGATCAACTGGACTTCCCGATTATTAAGCACTTCGGCGAGCGAGAAGCTCGTCGTCAGCGCAGTCAGCGCGCTGAAAACCAGCACGGCAAACTGCAGCAACAATGCCTTTTTGTGTCGTGATTCCAACAGGTCAATCTCCTGGGTCGCCCTAATTCTAACCCACCTTTTTTAGCGGATGCACGGGAAGAATAGCCCGCTAACCCAGAACAGACGCCTGCCAACCGCCGGAGGTGGTTAACAGCTGCGCTAAAATATTGTTTAAAAACAATCGTTTACGTGAATTTGTAAAAAACCCGGGGCGGGCTCTCCAGAGGCTGCCCGCTCGGACGGTCCGGGGAAAGCGCCGAGGAATCGGATTTCGCGGTCCTCGCGCGACTCGACTTGCCTTTGCGATCCACGCGCCTCCGCTCACCAACTTGTCAGCCACCACCAAGGTTTGTTTGGGCTGGCTTGTTTTGGCGAGTGGCTGTGACGATCAGCCGGTGCGCAGGCTGTCGATGATTCGCCGTCGCTGGTCCGTGTCCGATACCGGAAACGATGCAGACGTCCTGTCCACAAAGTCTCCATAACGGGACAGCATCTGTGGCGCGATGTCCTTGGTCTCCCCCATCACGCCGAACGCATGAAGCAGGTCGTCGGAGATGAGTGTTCCCATCTCCTGCCAGCGCCCCTGCTTCGACATCGTGTTGAGCTCGCCCTGCAACTCACCTGCACCTACCGCATCCAGTACACCCTTGTAGGCGGGTGTGGAGCCATAGAACGCAATACGTTCCCGAGCGGCTTTCTTGCTGGCTTCGAACTCCCGCTCGTCCCGGCCGGTAACCACGAAGCAGCTGTAGGAAACTTCGAACTGATCGCGGGACTTCCCGGCCTTGGCAAGGCCACGTTCGATGGCGGGCAACGTCACCGCCTTTATATAGGGGATGTTGCTGAAGGGGTGAATTATCATCCCGTCGGCGACTTCACCCGCCACCTCAGTCATCTGCGTGCCAACGGCTGCCAGCACCACCTTCGGTGCCCCATACTCGGTGTTCTCCGGGGTAAATGCAGGGGTCATCAGCGTATGGGTGTAGTGTTTGCTGACGAATTGCAGCGGCGCCTTCTCATACCAGTTGGCCCAGATCGCCCTCATGGCCAGCACCAGCTCCCGCATCTGGGCTGCCGGTGAACCCCACTGCATGGAGAAGCGTTTGGTGATGTGGGGTTTGATCTGCGAGCCAAGCCCCAGCGTGAAGCGCCCCTTGGAATAGGCATTCAGGTCGTGACCGATATTGGCGAGGATCATCGGGCTGCGTGCAAAGGCCACGGCGATAGAGGTGATGAGCTCCACCTTCGCCGTATGTTCCGCGGCCAGCAGCAACGGAAAGAACGGATCGTGGTTCATCTCCGCCGCGCGGATGCCGTCGTAGCCGAA
>VGVE01000019.1 GCA_016874135.1 Gammaproteobacteria bacterium
GCTCTGCCATGGCGGACACCATCTTAGGGATGGCCTCCAGATGAGTAAAGTTCGGAAGTGCGCCAGTTCTGCAATCAGCAGCGCCTATCAATCCTGGACTGCCGCCTACTCCCTTCTATATTCGGTCCCACATATATGTCGACATCAATAAAGGTCAGTGCTCCCCGACGGGAGAAAGTGGGGACTGGTTCTGAACGGAAAAGAAGACATCCGGAACTCGCGCCACGTATTGGTGCGGCCGATCTTCGAGATCGAACTGAATGATTTCGGCATGGAGCAGCAGTCGCCCTGCAAGCCTGGTAGGACCTCGTTCTTTCTCGCCATACTTCTCATCGCCGACCACGGGATGTCCCAACTCCGCCAGATGCACACGTATCTGATGGGTCCGACCCGTTCCGATTCCGACCTGGACGGTGCTTACCACATCGCCGGCGACAAGGGTTGTTACGGTCGTAACCGCCTGCCGTCCTGTCTCGGCATCCACTCTGACCCGCCGCTCGCCGCTCGCGCTCAGATACCGTTGCAGAGGCGAAGAGATCTCCAGCGAATTCACCGCCAGGTGGCCGTGTACGACTGCCCGATAGATCTTGGTGACAAGCCGCTCTCGGAAAGATGCCTGCAACGACTTAAGAACGCGCGGTGACCGTGCGAGAAGCAACACCCCTGACGTATCCCTGTCCAGCCGATGGACAAGCTCGAGAAAACCGTCCGTTACCGATTTCAGGACTTCGATCGCTCCGAGCGAAACACCACTTCCGGCGTGAACGGCAATGCCTGCGGGTTTGTCGAGTACGAGGAGATCGCTGTCCTGATACAGGATGCGACGCTGTAACGATTCGATGAGCTGGCTCGGCGGCCGCACGGCTTCACTGTCCACCGGCGCCGCGATCACGGGCGGGATACGCACGGTTTGGCCGACAACGACACGAAAAAGCGGCTGGATACGCTTGCCATCCACTCTGACCTCACCCGACCGGAGCATGCGGTAGATCCGCGACTTGGGTACTTTCTTGAGTATTTTGATCAGATAGTTGTCTATCCGTTGTCCATCGCTGGCTTGGTCCACGGTTACATTCTGAACGCCGGTCACTTTGCACCCACCCGGGATGTGACACCCTGCTCGCCACTACCATCCTGATTGCTGCCCTCAAATGCCACTGCTACTATCCGGTTGTTGTCGGGGTCGGCGAATTGCCGCCAGGCTTCCCTGTGGCCAAGCATCGTCGCCACCATTTCATCCAAGAAGCCCACCGTCGTAAAGCCGGACCCGTCAACCAGCCGCGTGCAGGACAGCCCAGACCATTCAGGTACAGCCCAGCCTGGCGCCCGGCCCCAGAACCAGGGGACCCTGCAGTCCCCGGATTAAAAAACGCAGGTTACGCCGCGCCAACAACGCGACAAACCGGCCACGGTCCTACAACCGACGCATAAGCGGCGTACGGAAGATCGTGGGATTGAATCGAAAAGATTGAATCAGCCAAACAGGATTGCAAGCAGGATTGAAGGACGAGTGACCACCTTGTCACCGTTCTCCGGAAGAGCCAAACCAGCGGCTAACCCGCTGATTTAACGGCAAAAAGTGCACCCACGGGATAACCAAATCCTGTGCGTAGGCGCGTTCTGTCGTTCTCCCCACACGGCCATTCATTCCGAGCCATCAAGGCGGAAAATGAGTTCGTGTTTCTGTTCCTGTCCTCCTAAGCTCCAGATTTGTCCACCTCGGCGGCCTGACCGAACCAGGAAACGCCACCATGAAGAGGATGTTGATCAACGCTGCACAACCCGAAGAAATCCGGGTTGCAATGGTCGATGGACAGAAACTCCACGATCTTGACATTGAAAACCGCCACCGGGAACAGAAAAAAGGCAGCATCTACAAAGCTCGCGTAACGCGGGTTGAGCCCTCCCTCGAAGCCACCTTCGTCGACTACGGCGCAGACCGCCATGGCTTCCTCCCCCTGAAAGAGATATCCCGCGAGTATTTTCGCAAACAACCTGCCGATATCGGCGGCAAACTGAACATCGCGGAACTGATCGAAGAAGGTCAGGAACTGCTTGTCCAGGTCGAAAAAGAGGAGCGTGGCAACAAGGGCGCTGCGCTCACCACTTTCATTTCACTTGCCGGTCGCTCTCTGGTCCTGATGCCGAACAACCCCAGGGCTGGTGGAATTTCACGGCGCATCGAAGGTGAAGAACGCGACGAGCTCCGTGACGCCATTGCCCAGCTTGAGATCCCGCAGGGTATGGGTGTCATCGTTCGCACTGCCGGTGTCGGCCGCGCCGCCGAAGAGCTCCAATGGGACCTGGAATACCTGCTCACCTTGTGGAAAGCCATTCAGGAAGCATCGGAACGAGAGCCGACGCCTGCCCTGCTCTACCAGGAAAACAACGTCATCATCCGCGCCATCCGCGACAACTTTCGGAAGGATATTGGCGAGATTCTCATCGACGACGACGACGCCTGGCAGGAGGCGCGCTCCTTTATCGAACAGGTCATGCCGCAGAGCGCTCAACGGATAAAACGATATCGCGACACGATTCCGCTCTTCAGTCGATACCAGATCGAGTCGCAGATCGAAACCGCATTCCAGCAATCGGTGAAGTTGCCCTCGGGTGGCAGCATCGTCATCGACATCACCGAAGCGCTGGTGTCGATCGATATCAACTCGGCCCGATCAACCAAGGGCGCTGACATCGAAGAAACTGCACTCAATACCAACCTTGAAGCAGCTGATGAAATCGCCCGCCAGCTGCGCATCCGCGATACCGGCGGATTGATCGTGATCGACTTCATCGACATGGAATTGCTCAAGAACCAGCGGGCCGTCGAACAACGCATGCGCGAAGCGCTCGATGCCGATCGGGCCAAAGTACAGGTCGGTCGCATTTCCCGGTTCGGTCTGCTGGAGATGTCCCGGCAGCGGCTGCGCCCCTCTCTGGACGAAATCACCACAGTGATGTGCCCGCGCTGCTCCGGCAAGGGTGTCATCCGCGACACCAAATCACTATCCCTGGCCATTCTCAGGGTTCTCGAGGAAGAGGCGCTTAAGGAACGTAGCTCGATTGTACGAGCGCTTGTCCCGCTGGAAGTAGCGTCCTATCTGTTGAACGAAAAACGACGTGACGTTTCAGCCATCGAAACCCGCACCAATACGCACATCGTGGTGATTCCCAACGTCAACCTCGAAACACCTCATTACGAGATACAGCGGATTCGGGATGATGCGGTAACTGCGGAAGACAAGGTGCCAAGTTACGAGCTGGCGCCCCAGGTCATCGAGGTTCCTGAAACACCAACAGCTGAGTTACCCGATCGCCCCAAGGCCGCTGTGCGTATGGTGGCTCCAGCTACGCCAGCACCGGTAGTCGAGACCCCCGAGGCGACCGCCCCCGCACCCGTTGCGGAAGCGCCACGCAAATCGCCGGGCTTCTTCAAGAAAATCCTTGTCAGCCTGTTCTCGGACAGCACAGCAGCTCCAGCGCCGTCCGCAACAACGCCCCCACCTGCCGAAGCGGCCCGTCCGCCCCGCGCAGCCGAGCCTCGGGATGGCCGACGTCGGAACAACGAAGGTCGCGGCGGCGGGCGGCGGGATCGCGGCGGTGAGGGTCGCAGGGATGACGCGCGAGATGGCACCGCCGAACGCCCCGCAGACGCAGGCCGCGACGGTCGCTCCGCACGCGCAGGTGACCGCGGCCGCGGGCGAAGTGAACGCGACACCAATCGCGAACCACGGCCCGAACGGGAACTTAGACAGGAGCGAGCCGCCGGGACAGATCGGCAGGCCCGTTCAGAACGGGAAGGCCGCGTGGAACAGGAGCCTCGCGAAAACAACCGCGACGGCAGTCGGGGACGTAGCCGCGGTGATCAAGGCGAAGCCGATGGTCGTTCTGACCGTCCACGACGGCAACGCGGGGAAGATCGCCCCCAACGAAACCAGGGCCCTGCGGCGGAATCCGAACCCATCACGGATGCCGCGGTGACCGGTGAGCCCATGGACATTCCACTCACCGATCGCAAGCCCGGTGACGAAGAACTTGCAAACAGCAAACGTCGCCCACGTCGCGACCGTGGCGCGACAGCCGATCGGAGGGAGGGTGGTCGTCCGGCGCGCACCCAGACCGCGGAGGCTTTATCAGCCCGCGCACTGGTCACCGCCGAATCAACAACAGTCTCGGCCCAAGCGGAGAAGCCTGCCACTACGACGCTGGGGGACGATGTGCAGCCCGTAACTTCCCAGCGCGATACGGCCAGCACAACCAGTGCCTCCCTAGAGGCCAATCTCCCTGTGACGGATTCACCACCATCCGCGGGACCGGCACAACCATCGCGGGACGGCGCGGCCGTTGCGCTAACTCCGCCGGCCGCTGAGGTTTCGAATCACGTTGTTGCAGAGGTTGGACCCCCAGCTGCGGTTGTCCCACCCGCTGCTGAGCCCGCCGCATCGGTTCGGGAGCGCCCGAAACGCGCTTCAAACGATCCGCGTGAAGTCAAACGTCGCGAGCGGGAAGCGAAACTGCGGGCCGAAGGAATCCTGCCACCGTCAAGTCAGTCCTGACCGAGAACCACCGGTTCCAGTTCGAGGGAAACACCGTACCGATCGATGAGATCGGTACGGATTTTTTCAGCCAGCGCCAGAAATGCGCTTCCCGATCGCGCGCCACGGTTCACAAGCACCAACGGCTGGGACGCCCACACACCCACGCCGTTTTCCTCATAACCCTTCCAGCCGGCGCGATCAATGAGCTGCGCTGCCGACAGCTTGACCCGTGCTTCCCCCGGGATCGGATGAACCTGCAACCAATCGTATTGCCGACGGATACGTTCTGCGTCGGCCTCGCCGATCACCGGATTCTTGAAAAAACTGCCCACATTACCAACCAGAGATGGATCCGGGAGCTTCGCAGCGCGAATCGCGCCAATCATCGCGGCCACTGAAACGATCGTCGGGTTAGATCCTGCCACCCTGCTTGCCACTTCCGGATACGTCAGAACTGGAGCGTCATCTCTGCTGAGCGCCAATCGTACGCGGCTGATAATCCAATCGCCGGTGGTCTTGAACACACTGTTCCGATAGCTGAAATGGCAGTCCTCGACACTGAACTCCTGCCACGCCGCGGTGTGCCGGTTGAGTGCCACAAGGCTGTGGAACCGGTCTCTGATCTCAACACCGTATGCCCCGATGTTCTGCACCGGTGCCCCGCCGACAGTACCCGGGATCCGCACCAGGTTTTCCAACCCGTTCCAACCACGGCTGATACAGGTCTGGACCAATCTATCCCAGTTGTAGCCCGCACCGACTTCAATAAGGACCCCATCCGACCTGTCTACCAAAACATCCAGCGCCTCATCGCTGCAGCGGACAATGGTGCCGGATATCCGTCGCTTCAGGACCAGGTTCGACCCGCCGCCGAAAACAGTGAATGCGGAGCCAGCGTCCAGCCCGCGCCGTACTGCATCCAGGAGCGACTGAGGTGAATCCACCTCCGCCAGAGCATCGCTTTCGCTGTCTACACCCAGCGTATTGAAACTTCGAAGTGAAACGGTCAAGCCAACGTTCCCGCGAGGATGCCTTGTCGCCCCGATTTATTCTTTACATTGAATAGACTACGAAAAGTCAGGGATATCCGCTCCGCTTCGCATTGCCTTTCTCGCAACAGCGTGTGTTGCCAATGACCATCCAGGGTCAAGATGCTTCCAGAAGGCAATAGGAGCTGGCGGGATCGATATCCAGGACCTTCCCGCCAACCAAATCTGCGCTCCGCACCCAGACTCAGCACCGCTATGTTTCCGGACACACCGCGTTCATCGTCCCGGTGCCAGCCCATGTAATCCCGTCCAGTTCGATAGCGGTTGACCAAGATGTGATTGAACGACTGCCCGGTCGCAGCACCCACCAACACCCGTAGACCATCGAGCCAAGCGGGCCAGCCACAGCCGACATGGGAACGGGCCGCGTAGCGGTAGTCGAGCCCGGGATCGCCAACCCAGCTAATGAGGCGCGGGACCGGATGAGTCCGGCCAAACAGGGAAAACGTTTCCGCGTGCCAGTCCAGTTCCTCGACACATCTCTGCATCAGCGCGCCTGCAACATCCGCCCGAAGGAAGCCTGTATGCAGATGCACCGGATCTGGAAATGCCACGCTCAGCAACCCGACTGATCAGCCGCATCGGCTGCGTATAATGTCGGCCAGGCACAACAGGCTTCACTCAACAACCGAGGATTTCTCCCTTGAACATTAAGAACAAAGTTGCGGTCATCACGGGCGGCGCTTCCGGTCTTGGTCGCGCGACAGCCGAGATGATCATTCAAAACGGCGGCAAAGTCGCGATTTTCGACCTTAACGAGGCCCTGGCCAAAAAGACTGCTTCAGAACTGGGAAATGGCACCCGCGCCTACACCGTGAACGTTACGGACAATGCGTCGGTGCAGGCCGCGGTTGACGCAGCTGCTGCGGACTTTGGCGGCATCCACATCAACGTGAACTGTGCAGGGATTGGCACCGCCGCACGAACGTTGTCCAAGGATGGAGCACTGGACATAAACCGCTTCAACTTCGTCATTCAGGTCAACCTGATCGGTACCTTTTCGACTCTGTCGAAGTGTGCAGCAGTCATGCAGAACAACGAGCCAGACAATGCCGACGGGGAGCGAGGGGTGGTCATCAACACCGCGTCAGTTGCGGCGTTTGATGGCCAAATCGGGCAGGCCGCCTACTCCGCAAGCAAGGCGGGAGTTGCCGGTATGACCCTGCCTATTGCGCGTGATCTTTCGCGTAGCGGCGTTCGTGTTTGCACCATCGCGCCGGGTATTTTTGAGACACCGATGATGCAAGGTGCTCCCGATCGGGTCCGTGACCCGCTGATCGAGATGGTCCAGTTCCCCAAGCGGCTCGGCAATGCACCGGAGTTTGCCCTGCTCTCCCGCCAAATCATCGAGAACCCCTACCTGAATGGGGAGACGATCCGCTTGGATGGCGCCATCCGGATGGCACCGAAATAACCGGACGACCCGGGCCGTCAATTCGGCGGCCCCTTAGTTTCCGGACCGATCTCAGGTGCGCCCGGTACTCCGGTTAACCCGTTCGAGATCCGCTGCCGTATCCACACCACCCGGGACCGACATCACCGCTTCCAGCACCCGGATGCGGATGCCTGCTTCGAGCAGCCGCAACTGCTCGAGCACTTCGGTTTGTTCCAAGCCGCTGGGTGGCAGACTGACAAAGCGTCGCAACATTCCAACCCGCCAGCCGTAGATGCCGATGTGGCGGAACCACCCCGGTTGGTCGTCCATCCTTTGCCCATTTCCGGATTCCGAGAGTTTTGCAAAATCGCTGCGTCGCCACGGGATCGGGGCCCGCGAAAAGTACATTCCGTTCTGTTCCCGATCCGATACCACCTTGACGACGTTGGGGTTGAAGACATCTTCTATTCGCTCGAGCCGTTCGCAAAGCGTTGCCACGCCCTGACTGCCTTCCGCGAGAGCTGATGCGAGCTGAACAATGACTTGTGGCGGCATGAGTGGCTCGTCACCCTGAACATTGATGACGATGGAATCGTCCGACCATCTCATCCGTTCTGCCACTTCGAGAACCCGGTCAGAGCCCGAGGCGTGGTCTTCCCGGGTCATCATCACTGCGAATCCGGCTGCTTCTACCACCGACGCGATGCGTTGATCGTCTGTCGCTACGATCAACGTTGCAGGCGATGATCTGGCTACGCTCCGCGCAGTCTGCACCACCATCGGTACACCATGGATCAAAGCCAGCGGTTTGGCCGGGAGCCTGCTCGATCCGTAACGTGCGGGAATGACCACATGAAATCCTGTCACTGCTGCCCCTCGGGACGGGTTCGCTGAACCGGATGAATGCCGAGTTCACGGAGACGTGCAGCAAGGGCCGAGAAAAAGCCCGCACCCACGTCTGCAGCAATCGAAAGAACGTGAACCTGCGGCATGTCGAGACCAAGGGAACGCAGCTTGATCGCGTCCTTTTCGGTCACGATCACCGGCCGGCCGTCACCGAAACGCACTTCGCTGCCATCGAACACATGATGATCCGGGAACACATGAAGCTCTGCTTCCAGACCAAGCACTCCAAGGGATTGCGCAAACCGAACCGGATTGCCGATTCCCGTGACCGCATGAACCGCCGTGCCGGGAGGATAGGCTTCCGCCGAGACAGCACCACCCGGAAACATAGGCTGCAGATCAATGGGGCGCACGGTCATGACATGCTCGAAGTCTCCAAACTTCTGTGCGCTACAAACGACGAAGTCGACTTCAGCAAGCCGCGACGGAGGCTCCCGCAGAGGACCTGCCGGGAGCAGCTGTCCGTTACCGAGCCCGCGCAAGCCATCAACTACAGCGATCTCCACATCCCGTGACAATGGGTAGTGTTGCAATCCATCATCGGCGACGATCACGTCGCAGGCATGCGCGGCCATCAGGGCCTGTGCTGCAGCAACCCGGTCAACACCGGCAAACACGGGCACTTGCGTTCGACGGGCAAGCAGCGGCGCTTCGTCACCGAACCGCACCGGATGAGCGTCGAGTGGCACTTGCATCACATCTCCGCTCAGGTTTCCGCCGTACCCGCGCGTAATTACGCCAGGACTGAATCCTTGCGTCTTGAGCCATTCAACCAGCGCGATGACCAACGGTGTCTTGCCGGTTCCTCCGACACTGATGTTGCCCACCACGATCACTGGCGCGGCGAGATGCGCGCGCACCACACCTGGCCGAGTCCAGCGCGCCCGGCGACGTTGCGCGATGCCGCCAAAAATCCACGCGAACGGTCGCAGCAGCGTCAGCCATGCCGCCTCGTCATACCAGGCCTGTTCGATCCACGATCCGGAGCGGTGGGCGGCCGTCATCACCGGGTTTGGGTCGGGTACCTGCGATGCGAATGCCGCCGGCAACCTCGGGGCCATGGGAGCCCGGTCTTCAAACTGCGCGGAATGCAGGGCTGAATAGACGCCATTGCGTGCCAACAACGTGCGGTGATCACCGACTTCTACGATTCGTCCTTCCTGCATGACGACGATGAGATCGGCAGACTCGATGGTCGACAAACGATGGGCAATCACCAGAGTGGTTCGACCTCGCATCACCTCGGCGAGGGCTGCCTGAATGTGGCGCTCAGACTCTGTGTCCAAAGCCGAGGTGGCCTCATCAAGTATGAGGATGGGCGCGTCCTTCAGCAGTGCGCGTGCAATGGCAACCCGCTGGCGCTGGCCACCCGAAAGCAGCACACCATCATCACCAACCAGGGTTTCGATTCCATTTGGAAGGTTGTGGATGAATTCATCCGCGTGTGCACGTGCGAGTGCTTCCCATACTGTCTGGCGGTTTGCGCCTGCAAGCGCACCGTAGGCGACATTACGTTCGAGCGTGTCATTGAAGAGCGTGACCTGTTGTGTGACCAACGCAATCTGGTCGCGCAGTCCTCGCAGCGAGTAAGAGTTCAGTGGTTTGCCATCAAGCATAATCTCCCCTGAATCGACATCGTAGAAACGCGGAATGAGACTGGCGATCGTCGACTTGCCACTTCCTGATTTGCCAACCAACGCGACTGTCTGGCCGGGTTCAATTCGCAGGTTGATGTGATCGAGGACATTGGTTCGACTGCGGTCGTAGGCAAAACAGACGTCCCGGAATTCAAGGCGCCCTTCCACCCTGCCTGCAAATGATTCACCCGTATCGGTTTCACGGGGTGTGTCCAGGTGATCGAAAATATCTTCCGCCGCAGCAAGCCCGCGTTGCAGCTTCGCGTTCACTTCGGAGAGTTTGCGAATCGGCCGTGCCATGAGGCTTGCAAGGCCAAGGAACGTGATGACATTGCCGGCCGTCATCTCACTGCCGACACCGGTCATGAAGAGCACCATGATCAGCGCGGATATCGCCGCCGCAACCAGTACCTCGTTGACCTCGGTACTGAACACCTTGGTCACGAGCATCTTCACGTTCTGGTTACGATTGTTCTGGCTGGCCTCGTGAAAGCGTTGTTGCTCGTAGCGTTCACCACCGTAGATTTTCACGACGCGATAGCCACCCACGGCCTCACCGCTGATATGGGTGACGTCTCCCATCGATGTCTGGATCCGTCGGCTCAGGCGCCGAAATCTGCGACTGGAGAACATCACCACCACACCGAGCAGCGGCGCAGCCGCTATGAAAATCACAGTCAGCTTCCAGCTGAGATAAAGCATGAAACCGAAATAAACGAGAACCTTGCCGCCGTCCTGGACGATCGTCTTGAGCGCATCAGTACCCGTGTCCCTCAGTTGGGTTACGGTGTACGTCAAACGGGAAACTAGGTGTCCCTGAGAACTGGCGTCGAAATAGCGGCTTGGCATCTCCAGCAGGTGATCAAAGAGCTGAACGCGCAGGTTATGGACGACATTCATGCTCACCGTGGAGAGCAACAACTCACCGACAATGTTGCCGAACGCCCGCAGCAATGCCATCGCAAACATCAGGAGCGCGATGCGTGAGGCAGTTTCCAGATTCGCCTTGCCCCAGTTATCGACCAGATCACCGAGCAAGCGGGAAAGATAAGCCTCTGCACCGCTGGCGAGGAAAAAACCCAGCACTGCGAGGATGAAAATGAATGCGTAAGGTCGCACATACGTGAGCAGGCGTTTGTAGTTCTGCCAGTCATTCACCCGCCGTGTCGTCTGTGGTGCGGACTCGAGCGGCGTGTCAGCCATTCTGCGCCGGCTGCTGGGTGGTGATGCGCAGGTTCACCAAACCCGCCTTACCGGCAGCATCCATTGCGCGCACGACAGACTGATAACTCGAAAGTGCGTCGGCGGTGATGATGAGTACGGCATCCGGCGCGGCCCGTTTTTTCGCTTCGGAGAGGGCCAGCACCAGCGTTTCAAGCTGATCATTGATCATCACTTGGCCTTCAACGACATACTCACCGCGCTTGTCGACGAGGAGTTTGATCTTTTCCGGAGCCTCTTCGGCAGCCTGTGCGGAAGCCTCCGGCAGCGAGATGCGCAGCTGCGACTCACGCACGAAGTTGGTGGAAACCATGAAGAAGATCAGCAGCAGGAACACCACGTCGATCAGTGGAGTGATATCAATCGTGGCTTCGTAGCGACCGCGGCGCTTTCTTGACATGGACGCGTTCAGAACCTCGGATCGTCAGAGTCGCTGAACATGATATCGGCAAGTTTGCCCGCTTCCTGCTCGACGCTGACCACCATTTCATCCACACGACGCTGGAAGAAACGATGGAACATCAAGGCTGGAATCGCGACGGTGAGGCCGGCGGCCGTGGTGATCAGCGCCTTCGAGATGCCGCCTGCGAGCAGGCTCGCATTGCCAGCCCCGGCGGCCATGAGTTCGGTGAACACCTCAATCATGCCCCAAACGGTACCGAGCAACCCGAGTAGCGGAGAGATCTGGGCAATGATGCCAAGCGAGGTCAGGTACCTCTCGAGTTCGTGGCTCACTTGATCCGTGGCCTCTACCATCGCCTGTTTGACGACCTCCCGCCCACGGCGATGGTTGGCGATCCCTGCAGCGAAAACGTTGCCGAGGCTACTGCCGCTGCATAACTCGCGAAGTTTCTGCGCATCCAGACCGCCGCTCTTGAGCGGTGTCCACGTCCGCGCGAGCAGATTTTCCGGCAGCACCCGACCTCGTTGCAGGGTCCACAGGCGCTCTCCGGCGATGGCAGCAGCAACAATGCTGCAGAGCAGGATTGGCACCATCAGCCAACCACCAGACTGCAAGATCTCAAGCATCCGGAATCCTCCCCGTAACAGTCCTGTGCGCGACAGGATCGCGCTTTGTATCGCAATCAACTGGCCGTCGCGAGGCTACTGCACGGTCCTGTTTGATGCGAGACACCGTCATAGTGTCCATACCGCCTGCTCCGCCCGCTCTACCAAACCAATCCGCGTGCCGTGATAGGCCACAGACTGTGAACGAGGCCATCGGCCTCCAGCACCCAGTACACATCGTGGAGATTCACCGTCGGATCACAATGTGGAACCACGAAGCGCAGCACATCTCCGAGGCGCGGCCGACTCTGTCCTGATACGACCCGGAACACACCGTGTTCGTCGCCTGCAAAGCGGAACTTGCCCTGTACACCATCATACGGCACCGGGACGCCGCTGTCGGACGCAAACGCCTTGAAACCACCGTTAAGGGTTGCTGCGCCGGCATCAGCCAGCGGCGCACTGATCGCGGTACATGCCACCGTAAGGGCTACCTCGAACTCAGTGAAAGATGCGCCCCCACAACTCTCGATGTCCCGGTACTCGCGGTCCATGAAGAGGTAACTTCCAACCTGCAGATCAGTAATTTCCGGTACCGCAACGTCTATGGCATAGGTCCCTGAGCCACCGCCGGAGACTATCGGCGGCAGCTCATCCGCGGCTGCCTGCGCAAACGCCAAAGCGTTATGCCAGGACTCCAACGATCGCTCCTTTCGCTCACCGAACGAGGCGATATGTTGGAGGTGTCCTGCGTAGTGCTGCACACCGGCAAAGCCGAGGCGCTGATCCGCTCGCGCAGCAGCAACGATTCGCCGAGCCTCATCGAGAACGCGAATACCGGTTCGACCCATCTCGATGTCGATGTCCAGCACAACGCCCACTCGGGCCTCTGCCGGCAGGTACTTCTGCAAAAGTTCGAGGCCCGCCATACTGTCGACGACGAGCAATAGTTCCGCGGCGCGCTGCGACAGTTCAGCCAGAACCGCGACTTTCCCCGGGCTTTGCAGGGGGGACGTAATCAGGACACGTGGCACACCGGCGAGTATCAGCGCCGCTGCCTCTCCGACTTTGGCGGCACACAGTCCGGCGGCTCCATGGGCAAGCTGCGCCTGTGCGATCAACGCGCATTTGTGGGTCTTGGCATGAGGTCGCGCCTTTTTCCGGTGGGCCGCAAGGTGCTTGGACATGGCGGCCAGGTTACGTTCCATGGCCAACCGATCGAGGATCAGTGCAGGCGTGGGCAACGCATCCACAGGCAAAGGCTCCGGAAGCTCAATCGCCTTCGATGAAACAGACTGAAGACGCGTAAAGAGAAGTGACTCGCTCATGAACCAGGAGTGTTGCCGAATCTGCCTCGATAAGCCAACTCCTCAGGTGCTGTATTTTCTACATGATCGCTGACGCGATCCTGTCGAGCTTACGGCCGCTGATAAAACGTGTCGAAACAGTGGTTAGTGGCTTCGACGTAGCCCTCGACGCTGCCACAGTCGAATCGGCGCCCTTTGAATCGATAGGCCAGCACCCGCCCTTCTTTTGCCTGGCGCAGCAGCGCATCAGTGATCTGGATTTCACCATTCCTTCCTGGAGGTGTTTCTTCGATGATGTCGAAAATGTCCGGGGTCAAGATGTAGCGGCCGATGATCGCCAGGTTACTTGGTGCATCTTCGGGCTTTGGTTTCTCGACCATGTCCGTGACCCGCAACAACCGCTCATCGATGGCGGTCCCGGCGATAACGCCATAACTCGAAGTCTGGTCGCGGGGGACTTCCTCGATGGCGACGATGCTGCACTGTTGTCGTTCGTAGAGCGCGACCATCTGTTGCAACACACCAGGCCCGCCGGGCTCGCCAAAACACAAGTCATCCGACAGCACGACTGCAAACGGTTCATGCCCGATCAACGTCCGCCCAGTGAGGATGGCGTGACCCAGACCCTTCATCTGGATCTGCCGCGTGTAGGAAAACGTACATTTTTGAATCAACTCGCGAATGCCGTTGAGCATCGCCTCCTTCGGAGTACCGCGGATCTGGTCCTCCAGTTCGTAGTTGATGTCGAAGTGGTCTTCGATGGCCCGTTTGCTACGGCCTGTTACAAAGGCCATACCGTCGAGTCCAGCTTGCAACGCTTCTTCAACGCCATACTGGACAAGCGGTTTGTCGAGTATCGGCAGAATTTCTTTTGCCATGGCTTTCGTAGCCGGCAGGAAGCGCGTGCCATAACCCGCTACCGGGAAGAGACATTTCCTAATCAATCCAGTGTCCTACGCGTAACTCAGGGTGCGCCGACTATACCCGTCGCAAGTGTTGGGGTGCCGGATCGAAATTCACAGTTCGAACGATCCACGAAGGCCGGGCAGAGGCACGCTTTACTTTGTGTCATCCCTTCAGCGATTGAACGAGATCCGCACAGAGCGCCCTGACTGTTGCGCGTCGGGTTTCTGCATCGACGGGATGACGTTTCATCTGTCTGGCTAGGTACTGGGCGCGCCGGAGTGGGTCGATTTGGGCCCGCCGGACGAGCTTCCCCTGCTCAGGCATCTCATTCGAGGCGTCCGATTCTTCACCGAAGAACAGTTCGGCCTGGATCGCAAAAGAGCCGTTACTTCGTCTGCGTCGATGGGCGACAGGTGACTTTGGAGAAGCAATCTTCATGTGTTCGCCTCTAGGCTCGATTCCCCCCGGGATGAGGTTGTGAGTTCAGCGGGAGCGGACTCTCGTCAGACCAGGCCCTGAATGGCGAAGGAGACGGCCTGACGAACATCTTGTCGTGCAGCGTAGCCGATACTGTATATGCATACAATACCTACAGACCACAAATCTCTACTCGAACCGCAGTTCCCCTCCTTTGCCACTCACGTGGACGGTGCTGCCTGACTTGTAGTCGCCTCGAAGCAGCCGATTCGCCAGCGGGTTCTCGACCCGCTTCTGAATGACCCGCTTCAGGGGCCGCGCACCATACACCGGGTCATATCCTTCCTCGACGAGCAGCTCATATGCGGCCTCATCGATCTCCATACCGAAATCCTGCTCCTTCAACCGCTTGCGCAGATTTGCGAGCTGGATGTCGGCGATATCTCGCATGTGCTCGCGGGAGAGTGGATGGAACACCACGATGTCATCGATCCGATTGATGAACTCGGGGCGAAAATGCTGGCTCACAACACTCATGACGGTACTGGTGATCCGGTCCGCCTGCCCCTGCTCGGTGAGTGTCTGAATTGCTGAAGATCCCAGGTTCGAAGTCATGACGAGCACAGTGTTCCGGAAATCCACTGTCCGGCCGTGTCCGTCGGTGAGCCTGCCATCATCCAGAACCTGCAGCAGCACGTTGAACACATCCGGGTGAGCTTTCTCGATTTCATCAAGCAAAATCAGGGCATAAGGCCGGCGTCTTACTTTTTCCGTCAGCATTCCGCCTTCTTCATAACCCACATATCCCGGCGGCGCTCCAATCAAACGTGCGACGGAGTGCTTCTCCATGTACTCACTCATATCGATGCGCACCAGTGCTTCTTCGCTGTCGAAGAGAAGGACTGCGAGTGCCTTGCACAGTTCGGTTTTCCCAACACCCGTCGGCCCAAGGAACATGAAGGATCCGTTCGGCCGGTTCGGGTCGGAAAGTCCTGCCCGTGATCGGCGTACCGCCTCAGAAACCACCCGCACTGCATCCTCCTGCCCGACGACTCGGCGGTGCAGCTCCGCTTCCAGCTGCAGGAGTTTTTCCTTTTCACCTTCCATCAGTTTGTCGACAGGAATACCGGTCCACTTCGCAACAACCGTGGCGATTTCTTCATCCGTGACGCTGGAAGAAACCAGTTGGCTCTTACCCGGCTGGGCCGACGCCGCCAGAGCTTTCTCAAGCTCCGGAATCTTGCCGTACTGCAGTTCCGACATACGCGCCAGATCGCCCTTGCGACGTGCGGCTTCGAACTCGATCTTGGCCGCATCCAGCGACGCCATGATCTCCTTCGCGCCTCGCTGTGAGGCCTTTTCCGTCGTCCAGATGGTATCGAGCGCCGAGTACTCCTTCTCCAGATCGCGAACCGACGCTTCGAGGTCTGCCAGCCGCTGCCGACTGGCGTCATCCGTTTCTTTCTTCAGCGCCTCGATTTCCATCTTCTGCTGGATCATGCGTCGTTCGAGCCGGTCCATTTCTTCGGGTTTCGAATCCATTTCCATACGGATACGGCTGGCGGCTTCGTCGATGAGATCGATCGCCTTGTCTGGCAGCTGGCGATCGGTGATGTAGCGATGGGACAGCTTCGCCGCAGCCACCACCGCCGGATCGGTGATGTTCACACCATGGTGCAGTTCGTAGCGCTCTTTGAGGCCACGCAGGATGGCGATGGTGTCTTCGACACTGGGTTCATCCACCAGTACCTTCTGGAAGCGACGCTCCAGCGCCGCGTCCTTTTCAATGTACTGGCGGTATTCATCGAGGGTGGTGGCACCAACACAGTGCAGTTCGCCCCGGGCTAGCGCGGGTTTGAGCATGTTGCCTGCGTCCATCGCACCCTCGGCCTTGCCGGCGCCCACCATCGTATGCAGCTCGTCGATGAACAGGATCACACTGCCTTCTTGCTTGGCGAGATCGTTCAACACCCCTTTCAGCCGCTCTTCAAACTCACCTCGAAACTTCGCACCAGCAATCAAGGCGCCCATGTCGAGAGCAAGAACCCGCTTGTCCTTGAGGCCTTCCGGCACTTCGCCATTGACGATCCGCTGCGCCAAACCTTCGACAATCGCGGTTTTTCCCACACCGGGTTCGCCAATGAGCACCGGATTGTTCTTGGTCCGTCGCTGCAGGACCTGGATGGTTCGGCGGATTTCATCGTCCCGGCCAATGACCGGGTCCAGCTTTCCGGCACGTGCCCTTTCGGTCAGATCGTTGGTGTATTTTTCCAGCGCTTCGCGCCCCTCTTCTGCATTTTGGTCCGCCACCTTTTCTCCTCCACGAACGGCTTGTACTGCAGCTTCGAGAGCGGCGTCGGTAACGCCTAGCTGCCGAAGCAGTCGCGCTACGGTTTCGTCCCGTGCCAATGCGAGCAACACCGTTTCCGCTGCGACGAACTTGTCACCCTGTTTGCCCGCGCGGCCATCCGCGAGCGTCAAAGTTCGGGCCAGGGCCGGGGAAAAGGTGATTTCTCCCGTCGGTTTGCCGAGACGGGGCAATCCATCCACCTGCGCACTCACCCGCTCGCGCATGAGCTGAACGTCGGCCCCGGCTCTCGCGAGCAGCTTCTGAACGCTCGCCGGACCGGGCTCGAGCAGCGCAGCCAGCAAATGCAGAGGCTCAAGCGCCGAATGGTCTTTGGTCGCAGCGAGCGTTTGTGCATCGGCCAGCGCGTTCTGCACTGCCGTGGTCATTCTTTCCATGCGCATAGCGCACTCCCGTCCTGTTGTGGACAATCAACTACATGGCGACAAGGTCGAAGATTTCAATGTTTCCTCTGATCGGGAAAATGATCAGGAAGAAGATCAGGAAAAGGATCCGGACAATCCGCACTTCCCGGGCAGCGGACATTGACCATCCGTTGCCTGTCTGTGCGACCTCGGCCGCTAGTGGATGATTGAAACCCGGTTCGACGAAGCTACACACGGGGTGCAGTACATCCTCCGACCCAACCAGTCCTGGACCTGGCGCGCCAACATCTGGTTCCTTGGCGTGCTCTGCACGGTGTCCCTGACAATTGCTTTCACGTTCACCTGGTTTGGCATGTGGATGATCCTGCCCTGGAGTCTGCTGGAACTGGGCGTGCTGACGGCTTGTCTCTGGCTGTGCGTCCGCAGAGGTTATCGGCAGGAGGTCATCGTTCTGCATCCGGAGTCAGTGCATTTTCAGAAAGGGCAACGCCAGGAACCTGTCAGGATCACCTTCGAACGACACTTTGAACGGTTCTTCACGCGGTTCCACGTGGAACGACACCCGCATCCGTGGCGCGATCCGCGGTTGAAACTGTGCTGTCGTGGCGAACAGATCGAGATTGGCGCGTTCCTCCCGGCTGAAGAAAAACAAGCGCTGATTGCCGATCTCAGGCGCGGTATTCGCTACGTGGACGCCGGTATGCGCCAGTAACGCGGATTTTGTGCGCGATAAGAAGCGAGGTGTTCTGGAGTGAGTGAACTCTAGTGGATCGCACCTTGCTCTGCCGTCACTTCAACCCGTGCACCGGCTTGTTGCCAGCGCGCACCCACCTCCGGGTGGGGGTGTCGATACGGGTTGTGTCGACCAGCACTGATCAGCGCAAAACGCGGCCGTGTTCTGGGCACGAACGCCCTGCTTGATGCGGATATGCAGCTGTGATGTGCGCCCAGCATAACGTCGATCCGATCGAGCACCTCCGCGTCAAGACCTCGCAACAAGACAGTTTCCGCCAAACTCCCTGAATCTCCGGTCAGAAGAACCGCCGATACACCATTGTCGACCAGCAAGCCGCACGAAAGGTCGTTGCTCTTTATCCTCGCACCGAATTCAGCGCGCGTTGGATCAGCTCTCGGCAGCGGCACAAAGCGTACCCCGTCACGCGACCACGGCGGAAAGCCGTGGCAGCTCACCCCACGCAGCACCGATTCACCCTACAGTACCAACGTATCAGGGGCGCGGTCGATCAAGTCGGCTGCCGAGGTCCTGGAGGTACCAGCGGCAACAGCACGAGAGGCGTAAGCAATACACGGATTCTCCACGGCGTCGGCAGTATCCACAGAAAGGCAGCCGTGATCGCCACCAGGCTCAGGAGCCATCCCGTGCTGGCGGTCATGATCGCTGCGGGTTCGGATGCGGCAGACAAGAGCCTCAACGTGACATCCCGTGTGAAGTCAGCGATGCGCACGAGCGCCTCCGCCAATCGCTCACACCACGGCAGGATCAAACATCCGGTCAGCAGAAAAGGCAGCACAATGGCACTGACCAGCGGAATCGCCAGGAGATTCACAGCGGGTGCAGTCACACTCACACTGCCGATGAAGAAGGTGATCCACGCACTCATACCCAACGACAGCAGCAGTTGGCTGCTGATAAAGAGCCTCGTTTTCCCAGCGAGTCCCGGTGCCGCCACGCGTCGGCCTGGGCTGCGATCAACGTTGCAACAGCTGCAAAAGATAACCAGAAGCCAGAAGCAAGCACCGCAAGTGGTGATGCGGCGAGTGTCACAAGGAATGCGAGACAGAACGCGCCGACCGGCGAGACCTTCCGCGCGCGCACCAGCACTACGGCACCGATCGCATAACAGATTACCGCACGCACAGCGGGTACTTCGAACCCAGTCAGTGCGGTGTACGCCAGCGCTGCGACAAAGGCGGAAGCCGCCGCGGCGTAGCGCGCGGGAAAAGTCGGGATGAACAACAACACCAACCTGCCAATGAGAAGGCCCAGTACGGCACCAAGAACCGCGACGATGACGATGTGGAGCCCTGAAACGATGATCAGGTGAATGGTGCCGGTCTCGCGGAAGAGCACCCATTGCGCGCGCTCCACCGCAGACCCATCCGCTACGGCGAGGGCGAGCAGGACTCCGCCGTGACGGAATGGTGCGTGAGATCCATCCGGACCATCACCTGCAACGGTAGGCTCGGCAGAACCCGGCGCCCCGACTCTATCCGCCAGCGGCAGGAAGAATTGCCTGATCCGGGCTCTGGTTCGAACGTCCCAGGGTACCGGCGCCGATCCGGTTCGCTCCCCACTTCGAACATAACCGGTACCCGCAATTCCTTCGCTGAAGAGCCACCGTTCGTAGTCAAATCCGGCCGGATTGGCAAAGCCGACTGGCGGCGGCAAGCGTGCATGCACCCGCCACAATTCTCCCACCTGTAGCGAATCCATGGAGAGCGGCCAGGACAGCCGAAGTTCGACGCCTTTCTTCAGATCGCAAGGGACAGGTCGCTGGTTGAGCACAGCCGCACTGACCTGCACCCGAAACGGCCGATAGCGCGCCTCTTCTTCGATCGACGAAACTTCCAGCATGCGAACCGGCAACTCTTCGATGTCCTGCGAACACCCGGACACCTGCCGCTGCACCATGTCTGTGTGTGACTCGATCACCACACTCCCCACAGCGACGAACACGAGCACAACAAGTAAACGACGCAATCGTTCGGATTGCAGACAAGATGTCATCGCAGCATCCGGGCTCTTATGGACATAATCCCCTTATGCCGCGCGATTTCATCAGGCGCTATCTGCCAACGCCCGAAAAGCTGAACGAGTTTTCCGCTTTGCGTCCGCTCGGCAAGCTGATCCACAACGAAGACCTGTGGCACCTGAACCGGCGATCCGCATCAGGTGCGACGTTTATCGGCATATTCTGCGCGTTCCTGCCGATTCCGTTCCAGATGTTGCCCGCTGGCGCACTCGCCATCGCCTTCCGCTGCAACCTGCCCATCAGCCTGGCGCTCTGCTGGCTGACGAATCCGGTGACGATGGCACCACTCATGTACTTTCAGTACCGGTTGGGTTCCTGGCTTCTCGGCAGAGAAATCTCAACAACCGACATCAGTTTATCGACGGAATGGCTGCTGGATAACCTCGTCAACGTGGGTTATCCGCTCCTGTTCGGTTCCGTGGTGTGCGGCTGGGTGCTCGGTCTCACCAGCCTGGTTTTGGTGCGGCTGTTGTGGCGCCTGCATATCATTCGCAGGTGGCGCGAACGCCGCGCCCGGCGTCAAAGGGCCGCCTGACTGACGTGCCCCCGGCTGCATGCAGCCGCCAAGTTACGACGACGGTGTCTTCAGCTTCCGTGTAAGCCCTGTACTGGATGAACCTGCCGAGCTTTTGCAGCCGGGATCCAGGCAGCGAGAACGCAGATGGCCGTTGAGAGTCCAGCGATGATTGCAAGGTCTGAGGGCTCGATCACCACCGGTATCTCAACGAAGTAGGTGCCTTCCAGAAATCGCACACCGGCAAGAGATTCGAGCGCCGCGACCAGCGAATCGACGTGCAGTGCCGCCGCCACACCGAGCACGAGTCCCGCTGCAATGCCGCTGGTGGCAATGAGTGCACCCTGCACCAGGAAGATTCGTTCCACCTGCGACGCGGTGGCGCCCAGTGTGCGTAGGATCGCGATCGCCGGTGTCTTTTCACGGACCAGCATGATCTGCCCGGAAACGATGTTGAACGCGGCTACGGCTACCACCAGCAGGAGCAGAACGAACATCATCACTTTCTCGATTTTCACAGCGCTGAAGAGCTCGCCGTAACGCTCTGTCCACGGAGAAAAGCGCAACGCCGGAAAGTCGCGGCGCAGTCGATCCGCGATCAGCTGCGCATCAAATGGCTCCGACAACTGTAGTTGAACGCCACGCTGACCACCCTGCTCATAAACCACGGCTGGAACATGCGCGAGGCCGATCAGACCGAGCCCGTAGTCGGGTTCGGCATCCAGTCGAAAGGTTCCTGCGAGCCTGAACGTTTCGGTCACAGGACGGACACGATCCGCCTTGGCTGCCAGCAGGGTAACGGTCAGACGATCTCCAGGCAGAACCCCGAGATGATTGGCGAGTGGTTCGCCGAGAACGATGTAACTCTCGTCACCCAGCAACGCTTCAAGTGAACCGCTTTGCAGGTGATCCCGAATCTCGTCCAGCGCGGCGGTGCCTTGCGCATCCAGCGCGAGTATTGAGACCGGCTGGACTGCTGAACCGCGGGATACCATGCCCGTCGCTTCGAAATAGGGAAAGGCTGATGTTATCGCCGGATCAGCAGCGACCTCTTTAGGAACTTCATCCACCGATTCGACGATCAGGTGTGGAATCGCGCGTAGCAGCCGCGTTTTCAGCTCATGATCAAAACCATTCATCACGCTGACTACGACGGTGAGCACGAGAACACCAAGCAGAAGCCCGATCAGCGAAACCCAGGTGATGAAACTCACATAACCCTGACGGCCCGTACGCAGGTACCGAAAGGCAATGTCCGTGGAGACGTTCATCCGCTGAGTCGGCCGCCTTCCAGCGACACTACCCTGTCTACACCCTGGGTCACGGCGCTGTCATGAGTGGCGATGAGAATGCCGATACCCTGCTCACGGCACAGGTTGCGCATCAATTCGAGAACGTGCGCTGCATTGTCACGATCGAGATTGCCCGTAGGTTCATCGGCAAGGATGAGCGCCGGGCGGGCGACCAGCGCGCGCGCAACAGCGACGCGTTGTCGTTCTCCGCCGGAGAGCTCCGCAGGACGATGTGTTGTGCGGTGTGCAAGACCCACCGCTTCGAGCATCACCTGGGCGGCGCTGCCTGCAACGGAAGCCGGCTGCCCGCCCAAACGCAGTGGCATCGCAACATTTTCTTCGGCCGTGAATTCGGGCAAGAGGTGATGCATCTGGTAGACGAATCCGAGGTTACGGTTCCGTATCGCTGCCCGCCCATTCACGTCGGCCGCGGTCATGTCTTCGCCGCGGATCAGAACGCGCCCCTTATCCGCTTCATCAAGCCCCGCCAGTACGTGCAGCAGTGTGCTCTTGCCGGAACCACTGCGACCCACCATCGCCACGAGCTCACCTGCACGGATACGAAGATCCACATGTTCGAGCACCGGAACCCGCGTTTGACCCTGCACGTATGCCTTCGCCAATCCTGAAGCATCGAGTGCGGCTTGGGACGGGCCACCGTCCACCGCGTTCTTAAGGTTCACGTGGCTGTTCCGTTTTGACGCAGCGCATCGTTCATCCATCTCTCGGTTTAAATCCGTCTTGCCGTTGCAACGTTCACAAATCACTCATGCGCCAGGACTACAATGGGCGTCTGGCGTGTAGCTTTCCAGGCGGGAAAAAGCGCAGACAGCACAATGAGGAAAAGGCTGATTCCGACAATAAGCCCGATGTCGCTGGCACGAATGTCTACCGGCAGATAGCCGATGAAGTACTGGCTCATCAGGTCCCGACCGCTGAGCCCGGACAGTAGCATCAGACCATCCGGCAACAACAGCGTGAGCAACACACCACCGATAACACCGGCGAGCAGGCCCGCAAACCCAAGCAAGAGTCCCAGAATCAGGAAGACGCGCAAGACCAGTGTTGTACTGCTACCCATGCTACGCAGAATGGCCACATCGGCTCGTTTCTGGTCTGCAACCATCATCAGCCCCGAGACCAGATTGAACGCCGCCACCGCGACGAGGAACAACAACAAAACAAACATGGTGATCTTCTGCGTGACGATCGCCTGGTACAGGTTGCCATGCACCCGGGTCCAGGGTCGCACCGCAGCGATGTCGTCACCGAATGCCTCTTCCGCAGCAAGCCAGACGTGGTCGGTCGCAAACACGTCCTCAAGGCGCACCTGATAGCCACTGGTACGCGAGCCGATGCGAAAGAGCTTGCCGGCATCAGCGAGATGAACGAACGCTGCACGACCGTCCATCTCCGATTGGGTATTCACCAATGCGGTCACCTGAAAGCGGCGTTGGCGCGGCAACAAACCCACAGGCGACACCACCGGCGTTGGCAGAACCAGCGTCACCGCATCACCGACCCGGACACCAAGCTGCCTGGCCAGACGCTGGCCAAGCCATACTTCGAATTTTCCCGGGTTCAGGGACCCGCTCGTCGGTTCGATGAACTGGTAGAGGTCGGACACTGATCGATGCAGTTCCGGGTCAATCCCGGTTACCAAGACACCGGTCACCTTGTCACCACTGCTCGCAAGGGCGGCTTCTTCAATCACCGGAGCAACGCCTGTGATGCCGGCGCCGGCCAGCAAGGTCGCCTCCCGCGCGGAGTCTTGAGGAGCCGGCTTTTTCAGCCACACCGTGGCATGCGCAGTCATGCCCAGCAATCGCTCACGGAGTTCCCGCTCGAAACCGTTGATCACCGACAGCACGATGATGAGAACTGCAACAGACAATCCAAGACCGACGACGGCTGCAACACTCACGGCTGACAACATGCTTGCCGCGCCGGTGAGGTACCGCCAGGCAATCATCCAGCAAATCAGGGTCGCGTTTTCCCGCGGTGCCTGCGGATGGTGTCCGGGTTGAAGCGAATTCTGGTTCATCAGACGCGCATCTTATGCTGACTTGATGACACGATTCGCCTGTCATTGAACATCATCAAGCCGGAAGCCGCCCAGCGCCGCTACAACTCGCGATTCTCTCCGGATTCTCTGTGTCTCTCTGTGTCTTGGATGCGAACAAGCCGTGCTCGACCATACACCGAGCACGCGGGTCCAACACATCCGTCTTATTCGCTGCTATGGAGACAACAGCGGCGACCGCAACCGGCTCTCATCAACAAGGCAGTCTTGGTGGCCGTTACGCTACGGCCAGTCTCGAAGTCGCCTTGCTCAGCGCGCCGTGAGCGTCGAGTGCTGCTACGCGGTAACTCTCCGCGTGGGTTGGGAAGTTGAAGACGTTTTCGATGTAGGTGTCGATCTTGGCTCCACTCAACAGCCCCATCTGACCGATGTGCACACGTTCACTGGCAAACGGGCCGACCGCGTGTATGCCAACGAGATCCCACTCGGGTGTCATCACCAGTTTCAGCATGCCTTCCTGGGCCTGTGCGATCTGCCCACGGGCGATCTCCTTAAAGTTCGACCGGCCTACCACAGCGCCGGGATATCTCTGCTGCGCCTGGGCTTCCGTCAAACCAACCGAAGCGAGCTCCGGTACGGAATAGATCCCTGTCGGGATGTACTCACTGAACTTGCCCGAGTCCACACCCTGGATGGCGCACGCCACACATCGCCCTTGTTCCATGGCAGCCGATGCCAGTGAAGGCGGCCCGATCACATCTCCCGCCGCAAAAATATGCGGCACATTGGTCCGACCATTCGCATCCACGTCGATCAGCTTGCGGTCATTGACCTTGACGCCAGAGTTTTCAATCCGCAGCCCATCCACCTGGGAGATCCGGCCAAGTGAACACATGGCTTTGTCGGTACGCAGTATGGAACCGTCCTTGAAGGTGCTCTCCACCTGGCTGACACCGTCAAAACGCTCGTCCACCACATCCGCTTCACCGATGAAGACACCGCCGTGTTGTTCGAAATAATCGCGGAAGCGTGAGGTGAGATCCGCATCGAGGAAACCCAGCGGCCGCGCATTCCGGTCCACCAGCGTGACCTGGACACCCAGGAGTGCAAACACGGATGCGTATTCACAGGCTATCACGCCCCCGCCCAGCACAATCATCGTCTGCGGCAGGTAGGCGAGCGACAGAATGGAATCGCTGCCGCAGATGTTTTCGTGGTCGATCGCGACGTGCTCCGGCGCACGTGGTTTCGATCCGTTTTCAAGCACCACAAAGTTGGTACGGATGGTTGAGGTCTTGCCATCGGTATGCCGCACCTTGAGGGTATGGGGATCGTCGAAACTCGCCCGGCCGTGAATGATGTGAATGCCGTTTCGAACCAGCTGTTCGGTCATGTAACTATCATGAGCTTTGATGATGTGCGTAACCTCACCAATCAGCTCGCTCAAACTGCCCTGATACCGCTGCCGCGCGGAGCTAAGCTCAGCGAATTGTTTGCCTGCCTTGTACCGCTCTATTGCACGCTCGTGCAGCGCCTTGCTCGGGATCGTTCCCTGATGCACACAGGCACCACCGATTTCCCTTGCCTGTTCACAAATGGCAACGCGTTTGCCGCCCTTGGCTGCCTGGATTGCTGCTTTCTGCCCTGCGGGACCCGAACCCACGACGATGACGTCATAAACGTCGTTGTTGACACTCATAGGATCATTGACTCCAGCGCATTACTGATCTGCTCTGACTTGGCGAGCAGCTCCTCGATATCCTCGGGATAAAGGTTAAGATGTTGAACCGCGTCGAGTTCAACGATCTGATCTGCATCGATGGTGTCCTGACGCATCGCTACCGCCACTGCACGGCCGGCTTCAACCGTGGCGACTTCATCCTTGTTCCCCGGCGCGTTACCAAAATCGCCAACGTACTGGATACAGGTCCCCACGACTGCAGGCAGCTTCCAGTTGTCGACTAGCGCCGCCCCGGACTCAGACCCGAGTGACGCCATCAGATACTTCGCGTCGCCAAGTGACGGACTCGGTTCACGTTTGGAGAGTTCAACCGCGATCAAAGACGAACCGACGTTGTAGAGCAGACCACCGAGGGAGGAAATCTCAACGTTTTTGCGGGTTGTGCGCGCAAACTCTTTGGCCCAGAGCCCTGTTGCAAACCCAAGTTGCCATGCTTCGTCCATCAACAACTGGAAAGAACATTTGGCAGGGAGCGCATTTTTCAGGGAAGCTGTCAGCGCAATCTCGCGAATGCGCACCATACCGAGTCGTGCAATCGCCTGTTGCAGAGCGACGATTTCCATCGAACCGCGGAACAACGGGGAATTCACCACGCGCATCACGTGGGTCGCGAGTGACTGGTCTTTCTGGATGAGGTTCGCGAGACGCTGTGCATCCGCCGCGTCATCAAGCGTGCTCGACAGCACCTCAAGGGCGACGTTGGGAAGCACGGGGAGTTTCAGGCGCTGCGCCGCAATATCGGTTCGCAGCCGACTCTCCAGTGCGGAGACGTCAGGCCCCGGACTTTGTGTTGCGACGACTGGTGATGACAGGGACATGCTTCGGCATCCCATCTCTGGATGGATGTTTTCAGCATAGACAAAGAAACAGAAATCACCGGCTTGAGACGGGATTCAGGCGCGGAGGGTCAGAAGTCCTTGCGGTCCGGTGGAATCGCCGTTGCATCAAGACCGAGGTCGGCTCCCGGCAAACTGGCCCGATCACACTTCGCGGGATTGCCACCACACACTTCGCAGGCGGCCCCAATGTTCAGCGCCTTCATGCCGCCACAGCTGCCGGCAATTGGCTTACGCCCCAGGATCACCCCGACGGCCATACAGGCCGTGAGCAGCAGCATGGCGAAAAAAGCGAATATGGCTGTGCTCATGGCAGGTCCATCAGGGTTTTCATGGGATCAGTATAAACCGCTTCAAACCGGTCCGAGTCACGAACCAGCATATAAACCGGCAGATTGTTCAGCTTGGCGAGCGCCATCCCCTCCGTGGGCCCAAGTACGTTGAGCGCCGTCGACCAGGCATCAGCGAGCGCCGCTGTGTCGTGCACCACGGTAACCGAAGCCAACCCGTGCATGATCGGCCGGCCGGTTCGTGGATCAATGGAGTGGGATATGCGCTGGCCGTTGAGATCGCGGAAATTTCGGTAGTCACCTGAAGTCGATACCGCCCGGTCCTTCAACACCAGCACCCCTTCGAGCCCGCCGTGGAGAAGCTCTGGACTTTCGATACCGATCCGCCAGCCATTCCCCTTTGGACCTTTGCCGCGTGTCCGCACTTCACCACTGACGTCCACCATCACGTCCGGGCAGCCGGTTTCGTTCATGACATCCGCGGCGAGGTCAACCGCATACCCAGGTGCAATCGCGGAGACGTCAATGAACACATCTTCCCGATTACGCCCTGCGAGATCCGGCGCGATCAACCTATAACCTGCAGTCTCTCGGGAGGGCAGAAGTGCCTGGATCGTCTGCTCAGTTGGCGCCGGACCCGCAGTGCCGCTACCGAAACCCCAGGCTTTGACAAGTGCGCCAACGGAGACGTCGAAGGCGCCATGACTGGCCTTCCGGACTTCCTCCGAAAGCGTCAATATGTCCCAGAGTTCGCTGGGCACCGCCATCGTTTCATTGACGGGAAGCTGATTGAGGCGCATCAGATTCGAGTCCTCCTTCCAGGAGGACATTTGCCGATCCACCCGCTCGAGAGCAGCCACGGCCATATCAATCGATGCCTCAGGGTTGTCGATGCAGCGGGCAGTAATCGAATAATAGGAACCCATGATGTTTCCCTGCCGGGATACATAACCCTGGTCTGAGGGCTGTGAACACCCGGTCACGGCCGCGACCATCAACACAACACGAAATGTCCAGATCCGAACGGTCATGGGAGCGACCTGCGCCAGAATTCCGTCGTGCATTACACCCGAAAAACAACGATGCACAAAGGCACTCCACCTCATCCTCGTGTTCGGCCCAAGATTCACGCATCACGGCCATGCAGTAGGAGCGCCGATGTCATCCGATCACGACTTTCTGCAGGTTCCTCATAACGAACCACACACCACCACTCTGGTGCCGTTGGGATTCGCTAACCGCAACGCGCCGGCAGCATTCATGGGTAGTTTGCAACGTCAGGCCAGCGTCGAGGCCGGACCTCAACTGCGATTCGAGGGACGTGTCAGCCGCATGACCCGGTTTCCTGTGGAGGCGGCGATTGCCATGAACGCACCGCGCGGCCAGCGGGTCGGTCATCACATTGACATGCACTGCTGATTGCTTCAGGTTGCGCGCTCCCGGGGGCGCGGACACCTGACTTACCATGTCGCAGAAATGGCTGACGCTGCTGCTTCTCTTTGGAGCGGCACTCGGTTGGCTGCTTGGCCATCTCTTCGGTGGCACTGCCTGGCTCGACACCGTCATGCAAATGGCGCGAACCGCTTTTCTCGACGGCCTGAAGCTGGTCATCGGACCGCTCATTCTGCTGTCGCTGATCTCCGGAATTCTCAGGCTCTCGGCGACGCGGGAAATGAACCGGATGGGGGGCTATACCCTCACCTATTTCCTGTCCACAACGGCGTTGGCAACCTGCATCGGTCTCTTCATCGTCACGAGTGTGCATCCCTGGACCGATTCACCTCCGATCTCTGATCCGCCGCCGCTGGCACCCGGGATTACATTGATCAGCCCAGAAGACGCCGGTCTTGGTGCACTCTTCACCGGCATCCTCAAGCAGATGCTGGTCAATCCGGTCGCCGCGCTGGCCAATCTGAACATCCTGGGCCTCGTCACCAACGCAGTAATCTTCGGCCTCGCGGCGCTCTTTGTTCTGCCGAAGGAGTCACCCGTCATCACCGCGATTCACGACCTCACGGCTGTAGTCTATCGGATCACCGGCTGGTTCGTGATGCTTGCTCCACTCGGCGTGATGGGCATCGTCTACAACTTCGTCGGCGCCTTGCACACCACTCTGCTGAACCAGTTGTTCCAGTTCGCACTCGTGGTCGTCGCTGCAACGCTACTGCACGGTGTGGTGATCCTTCCTGCCCTCGCCTGGTGGCTTGGCGGCATCACGCCATTGCGGCTCTTCTCCGCCATCGGGCAACCACTCTTCGTTGCGCTCACCACGTCTTCAAGCGCCGCCACTCTGCCCGTTTCAATGCGCGCTGCGGAGCTCCGCCTAGGGGTCAGTCGTCCGACCGCAAGCTTTGTCCTTCCCCTCGGGGCAACGATCAACATGGATGGCACCGCATTGTTTGAAGGTATGGCAGCCGTGTTTCTTGCGTATCTGTTCAACGTCCCGTTGTCGGACGCGGCCATCATCGCGGTGTTCTTCATCGCCATGATCAGCGCCATCGGTGCCCCGGGCATTCCCTCCGGGTCGATGGCTGCCATGCAGATGGTGATGTTGGCCGTAGGCATACCGCTCGAAGCCATCGGGCTTCTGCTGTTGATCGAACGCCCCCTCGATACGATCCGTACCGCGGTTAACGTACAAGGCGACCTCATCGGTTCCGTGATCGTTGAACGTCTGATATTCGGCAAGCCGAATCCTGGCAAAGAAGATCTGATCTGAAGAAAAGACATGGCTGAACATCTAGTACTCATTCGCCACGGCCTCATTGCCGCAAATCGTGAAGGCCGCTGGCACGGTTCAACCGATTCCCCTTTGACCTGGCAAGGCGGACGGCAGGCGAAACGCACCGCCAGACACCTCGCCAAACGACCGAAGCCGTTCGAGAAGATTTATGTCAGTCCTCTGCAGCGTTGCCAGTCCACCGCCGCACCGATTGCCGAATCGTTCAAACTTCAGCCGGTCATCCGCCATGATCTGCGCGAATGGGGGATCGGCGACTGGGAAGACACACCGTATGCCGAGTTGCAGCAAACCCACGACTTCATGGGTCGTGTCCGCACGGATCCGCACTTTCAGCCACCTGGCGGCGGTGAGAGTCTTGCAGAGGTTGCCAACCGCACGGTGGCTGCGATCCGTGAAATCAACGCCGCCCATGACGGCTCCGTCGCCGTAGTCAGCCACGGTGCATGCCTGGCCCTGGCGCTGGCCGTCATCCTCGACAACGACTGGCACCGCTGGGGTGAGTACATGGTGGCCAACTGTTCACTCACGGAACTGGTGTTGAGAGACAATCCCTACGTCAACTTTTTCAACCGCACCGAACACCTCTGACGAATTCCTCGGAAGTGATCGGTCAAAGAGGGAGGGTATGATTCCATGAGCAGGATCCGTTTACTTGCTGACGCAGAACTTGATCCAAACGTACGCGAGCAGGTACTGGCGGTTGAATCTGCCGGCAAGGATGCATCGGTTTTGCGCGCCGTCGGTCACCGCCAGGACATGTTCGACAAGTACTTCCAGTTCTACTACCCGACCCACAATGGCGGCGTAATCGAGCCGGTACTTAAAGAACTTGTCAGGCTAAGAATCGCCAGACTCAATGACTGCTTCACGTGACTGAACGCCCGCTTTCCATCGGCGATGGAAAAAGGACTGACAGAGGCGAAAATCGCTCATCTCGATGAGCCCACCACAGGCAATCCGCATTTCTCGTCGCGGGAACGAATGGCGATCGAATATGCGGAAATGCTCGCCGTGAATCACCACGCCATTGACGATGCGTTTTTTGAACGCCTGCGGGTCGAGTTCAACGACGCGGAGATACTTGAGCTCGGCATGATGATTGGCCAGTACATCGGCTTCGGCCGTCTGCTCAAAATCCTCGACCTCGAACCGAAGTACTGCGAAACCTGAATCGGCATCTAGGCGAAGATGAAGTTCTCCTCCATCTTCGCCCTGACGTTGCCCTGGTGCTCGAAGTACTGGCGGAAACCACCGTTGTAGTTGCCATCCTGGCGTCGGTTCGATTCCCCTTCAAAGTTGTAGTAACCGGGGGTGCATTCCTGATTGCGCCCGGTTTTGCCGCGGTGCCGGATCACCTCATCCACCCACCACTGTTCGGCACTTTCGGTCGTCTCGATGGAGTGATGACCACTGGAGCGCACATGCGCGATGCACGCTGCGATATGATCACCCTGTGTCTGCAGCATGTCAGTCAGGTTGAACTGGAAAGACGCCTGATAGCCACCCATCACGAACAGGTTCGGGTAGCCCGCAGTGTGGATGCCGAGTAGCGTACGAATGCCGTCCGCGTACTTGTCCTCGAGTCGCAGACCGTTGCGGCCGATGATCTGGTTGTAGATACCGGTCTTCTGCACTTCAAATCCAGTGGCGTAAATCAGCACGTCGACCGGATAGACCTTGTCCTCATACACCGGGCCTTGTGGTGCGATCCGGGTGATGCCCTTGCCGTGCGTATCAACCAGGTGCACGTTCGGCTGATTGAAACTGGGCAGATAGTCATTGTGGAAGCACGGGCGCTTGCACATGAACATGTACCACGGCTTGAGTGCGTCCGCCGTGACCTTGTCTTTGACGATCGAATCGATGCGGGCGTGAATGCGCATCATGTAGTCGATGTTGGCGTTCTCTTGTTGCCGCACCTTGTCTTCGGGTGACAGCGCCGCCAGCCGGGCAACTTCTTTCGGATCACGCTCGAACGCAGCCAGCACCTTCTCACGACGCTTCGCCTGCCAGCCGGGCTGCAGTTTGCGCGCCCAGTTCGGATCCGTCGGCCAGTCATCGCGGATATCGATCGACGACGGTGTACGCTGGAAGACATACAGTTCTTTCGCCGTGCGGGCCAGTTCGGGAACGATCTGCACTGCGCTGGCACCGGTGCCAATGATGCCCACGGTCTTGTCACCAAGGTTCTCGAGCTGCTTCCCTGTCCAGGCGTAGTCCCAGCGCGAGGTGTGGAACGAGTGGCCGGCGAACGAAGTCATGCCCTCGATTTTCGAAAGCTTGGGTTTCGACAGCGTGCCGTTTGCGCAGATCACGAACCGGGCGCGCATGTGATCGCCACGATCCGTGCGCACGTACCACATCTGTTCGATGTCATCCCAGCGTGTTTCCGTAACCGTGGTGTGAAAGACCGCCAGTCGATACAGATCATATTTGCGCGCTATGGCCTGGCAGTGCGCGTGGATTTCCGGTCCCTGGGAGTAATGTCGCACCGGGACATAGTCCAGTTCATCGAGCAACGGCAGATAGTCATAGGCCACCACGTCACAGGCAGCGCCCGGGTATCGGTTCCAGTACCACGTTCCGCCGACGTCGCCTCCCCGCTCGACGATCCGGATGCTGTCGACACCCTTTTCATGGAGCCGTGCAGAGGTAAGCAGGGCAGAAAAGCCGCCGCCGATAAACAGCACTTCCACCGCATCGTTCAACGCCTCGCGCGCCGGGATTTCCTGGGAGTACGGGTCGATGGCGTATTTGCCAAGCTCGCCATCCAGATCCGAGGTGTACTGTTGAGTCCCCTCTGGCCGATAGGAGAGGCGCAAATCGCGCTCCTCGGCAAACCGGCGCTTGATGTCTTCGTAGTAGCTCTGCGGCTTCGGTGTTCGTGGCATGGATCAGCTCCCTTGGACCCGTCGATTGTAACCAATCCAGGAAAGCCGGCGAAAAGCGGCCATGTACCGGTCAGCCTCCCCGCAGCCGTGCGGCGCGCGATCCGGAGGGAACGATCCGACCGGGCGCACCCCTTGGTTCCAAGCCGATTCTCGACAATGATGGCTCCATCACTTTTTCGCACCGACCAAACGAGGACCTCCGATGCTCGAATACTGCAAAACCGAACAACGCGGCCACATCCTGATCGTCACCATCAACCGCCCGGATCGCCTCAATGCGCTGCACCCGGCAGCCAACAAGGAACTCGGCGACGTGTTCGACGCCTTCGCTGCCAACCCGGATCAATGGGTCGCGATCATCACCGGAGAAGGACGCGGTTTCAGTGCCGGTAACGATTTGCGCTGGCAAGCGGAAGGCGGCGAACGTGTACCGATGCCGCGTGGCTTTGGCGGTCTGACGTCACGCTTTGACCTGAGCAAACCCGTCATCGCCGCTGTGAACGGCGTGGCGATGGGCGGAGGATTCGAAATCGCGCTTGCCTGTGATCTGATCATTGCGTCCGAAAAGGCAGTGTTTGCGCTGCCAGAACCCAAGGTTGGTCTGGCCGCACTGGCCGGTGGACTGAACCGTCTGCCACGACAGATCGGCGTGAAGCGAGCCCTCGGCATGATCCTCACCGGTCGACACGTGACTGCAGCCGAGGGCAAAGAACTTGGTTTCGTCAACGAAGTCGTCGCCCACGACAAGCTGATGGACGAAGCACTTCGCTGGGCGTCGATGATCGAGGAGTGTTCACCACTTTCCATCCGTGCCAGCAAAGAGGTCGTTTACGGCAGTCTCGATAGTGCTTCACTCGCCGAGTCGATGGCGAAAAAGTACGACGGTGTGAGCCGGATGGTGGGCAGTCAGGATTTCATCGAAGGGCCACGCGCCTTTGCCGAAAAGCGCAAGCCGAACTGGCAAGGCAAATAAGCGACAGGTTCAACCCAGGGAAGCTTCAACCCGCCTGGTCAGCGTCCGCAGACATTGCGGCGCCGACCGCTTCCGCAACCACACCAACGGCAAGGTAGAGGTCGTACAGTGTTCGGGTTTTCCCGCGCGCGAGGATCTCAGCCATGATGTCCATACGCGGAATCGCCACGAAGACGAGGTCCGGTACAGTCGCAAACTGGCCGGGATACGGACATATCGGTTCGTGCGATTGCATGGTCTTTCCTGAAGTCCCCGCTCGGGCCGGACGAATCAACTTTCGTGCCACGCCTGAAAAGCGATGTAACTGACTGATACTTATGAACCTATCGGCACCTCGCACAAAATCCTTGAGCAACGGCAGGAATATTCAGCGCAGCCTGTGTCAGTCATGACCGACCCGGATGCGTCACAACGTGAACAGCGTCACGCAGAGCGGCGGTTCGATATCGAGGTGCAACGCCACCTCACCCGCAACTTTCTCACGCATCTGGTTCACGGCATGCTCGGGCAGACGGGCTTCCGGCTGCTCAACACCCCGACTTTCTTGCCGGCCTACATTCTGCTGCTCTCTGATGGCTCGGACTTTCTGGTCGGCCTTGCCCTCGCCTTACAGTCGCTCGGCGCAGCCATCACGCCGTTTTTTGGCGCCACATTGATCGAGCACCGGCGCAAAGCCCTGCCGGTGGCGATGCAGGTCGGCACGGCTACGCGCACCGCCGCTTTGGTGATCGCCGTTGCCGGTTTGTTTCTTCCGCCCGGTATCGCCCTGCTCGTAATCCTCCTCGCGCTCATCGCCTTCGGCATGTTCCAGGGCATGCAGGGGGTGGTGTTCCAGTTCATCATGTCAAAGGTCATACCCGTCTCGCGTCGAGGCCGATTGACCGGCCTTCGCAACTTCACGGCAGGTATCGCTGCGGCGGGTGCTGCCTGGCTTGGCGGGGAGTGGTTTATCGGTAATGAGCCGACGATAGCCGGCTACTCCTACATCTTGCTCATGGCCTTCGTACTCACCAGCCTTGGCCTTCTTGCACTGATCTTCATGCTTGAGCCTGAGTCGCCGGTGGTGCGGGAAAAGTCAGCCACCGGCATCAACTGGTCGCGGATCCCGGTGTTGCTGCGCAGTGACAAGGCCTATCGGCGTTTTGTTACCGCAAGATCAGTGGCCAACCTTGGCCGCCTCGCCATGCCGTTCTACATTCTCTATGCCGCCGATCACACCGCGTTGACCGGGCCAAATCTCGCGTTGCTCACGATCGCCTTTACACTCGCGGGGAGTACATCGAACCTGATTTGGGGGGCGCTCGCAGATCGCGGCGGCTACCGGCGTGTGATCCTGCTGTCGCTGACGCTCTGGATCTTCGCAACGCTCGCCCTCTTCGTCACCGAAGGCGTTTGGCTCACCAGTCTGGTGTTGTTTGGCATCGGTGCTGCAATCCAAGGGTTCCAGAATGCCGCCTCGAACATCGTGCTCGAATTCGGCGAACGAGAAGACCTGCCCATGCGGCTCGCCATCTCCAACAGCTCATCTGAGCTTGCCACCACCATTGCGACCCTCTCCGCGGGTGGTATCGCCACGTGGATGGGTTATGAGGCGGTGTTTATCGTCTCCATCACGTTCCTGCTCGCCGGCACTTTGCTTATCCGGCGGCAAGTTCCAGATCCACGGCATCGCCTGTCCTGATCAAGACGAGTTATCGAAGTCGTCCAAGCGCTCGCGGTGTCGCAACAAATCTCGTGCTCGAACCACACAAGGCGAACGCTGTTGTCGAAGCCACAGCGGCTCGCTCCCCTGCACGCACGACGCCGTGTTAGCCTACTGTCTTCTTTTTGCGGACAGCCACGATGCTCAAGGTAACCCACAAGGATCTGCTCGATCGCGCCATGGCGGACGTTGAAACCCTTGACCTCGAAGCGGCCAAAGCACTGCTCGGGCGTGACGACGTGGTGTTCGTGGATATCCGTGATCCACGGGAACTGCAGCGCGAAGGCAAGATTCCGGGCGCATTTCATGCACCGCGCGGGATGCTGGAATTCTGGATCGATCCGACCAGCCCCTACTACAAGGATGTCTTCGGCAGCGGTAAGCGGTTCGTTTTCTATTGCCAGAGTGGCTGGCGTTCGGCGCTTTCGACGCAGACCCTGCAGACCATGGGCCTCACACCGGTATGCCACGTGGGCGGAGGTTTTCGCGCCTGGAAAGAAGCCGGCCTGCCCACCGAAGAAGTACCCGCCAAACACTGACAATTTTCCGCAGGGGTCAATCCGTCGTGCGCAACGTAGTGATCTATGTCATGGCGGGCCTCTCGGGCTTTATCGTCATGTCCTTCGAGCTGCTCGGAGGCCGTATGCTGGCACCGTGGTTCGGCAGTGGCACCTATGTCTGGGGCAGCGTCATCACCATATTCATGGCCGCACTTGCCATTGGTTATCTGTTGGGCGGCAGGCTGTCTTTGCACTCCCCTTCGCTGTCGCGGTACGCCGCACTCTTCATCCTCGCGGCATTACTTCTGGCGCCACTCGTGACGTACGCCGACCGGCTGCTGGAATGGACGTTCAACCTCATCGAAGACGAACGCTACGGCTCCTTGCTGGCGGCGACGTTTTTGTTCGCACCGGGCACGGTACTGCTCGGCATGATCTCGCCGTACAGCGTTCGTCTGCTGGTTGAGGATACCCACCGCTCTGGAGCCGTTGCCGGTGTTCTCTACTTTGTATCGACGCTGGGCAGCGCGCTCGGCACGTTGCTCACCTCGTTCTACTTTGTCCTCTGGTTCGAGATGAACACCATCGTGATTGCCCTCGCTGCCACACTGGCTGTACTCGCACTGCTCGGTGTGATTGCAGATCGTGTGACATGATGATGCGTTGTGCCGCTCTCACGCTGTTGCTGTTGGCATTTCCGCCGTTGGCAACGACCAAGACGTTGCACAGTGAACGATCGCTCTATCAGAACGTACTCGTGATTGAGCGCATGGGTGAAATCTGTTTGCAGTTTACCGTGCGCGTAGACGTACGTAACCAGACCTGTATGAAGGTGAATCAACCTAGGGAAATGGTGTTCACCTATACAAAGATGATGATGGCTTCACTCCTGCTGATCGATGACCCCACTTCGGTCCTCGTAATTGGCCTGGGTGGCGGTACTTTGCCGATGGCGATTCAGGAGCTTTTTCCTGGTGCAACCATCGATGCGGTGGAGATCGATCCGGCTGTGGTTCGGGTGGCGGAACGTTTCTTCCACTTCAAACCGGGTCCTAACATGTCCGTGTTCACCCAGGATGCTCGCGTTTTCGGCAAACGCGCTGCCCGGCAGAACAAACGTTACGACCTCATCCTGCTCGATGCCTATAACGGCGAGTACATTCCTGAGCATCTGATGACCGCAGAGTATCTGCAGGAAACCCTGGCGCTGTTGACGCCGGGCGGCATCATCGCCGCGAATACATTCGCGATCAGCCGCTTGTACGACCACGAATCAGCTACCTACGAACATGTGTTCGGCACGTTCCTGAATTTCCGCCAGCCGGACAGCGCCAATCGAGTGGTGTTCGCAAGCAATCAACCATTCAGAACGGAAGAGTTCCAGCGCCACCGCGCCACACTGCTCGATCCCCGGCTACGCCCTTATGCGGTTCAGCTGGCACGATATGCGGGCCGCCTCGACGGTCGCGAGGACTGGACGCGAGGCGCTGAAGTACTGACCGATCAGTTCTCACCTGCAAATCAGTTGAACCGCTGACTCCACAGCGCGGCACGCCCGATCAGGAAATCGCGCTAACCACACAAACAGGATCAGCGCGAATCACGTCAGTCGATCAGATCGCCTTGCCGGCTTTCGCCCAATACTCGTCCTTCAGTAGCCGCTTGTAGAGTTTCCCGGTCGGGTGCCGCGGCAGTTCGGCGCGAAAGTCGATGGTGCGAGGGCACTTCACATGCGAGAGGCGCTCCCGACACCAGTCTAGCAACTCGAGCGCAAACTCTGGCGTTGCATCCTGCATGTCACGGGGCTGGACCACGGCCTTGACCTCTTCGCCGAAGTCTTCGTTCGGCACTCCGAACACTGCAACATCGAGCACCCTCGGATGGGTGATGAGGAGATTCTCGGCTTCCTGCGGATAGATGTTCACGCCGCCGGAAATAATCATGAAGTGCTTGCGATCCGTGAGATAAAGAAACCCGTCACCATCCACATACCCGACATCACCCAGTGTGCTCCATCCTTTCACATGGCGGGAGCCACGGGTTTTCTCCGGATCGTTGTGGTACTCGAACTCGCCTCCGCCAGCGAAATAGATCGTTCCCGATTCACCGCTCGGCAGCACCTCGCCATTGTCATCGCATATGTGCAGCTGGCAGTTGATGGGCTTGCCCACCGTACCCTTGTGGGCGAGCCACTCCTGAGAATTACAGTGCACAAAACCGTTGGCTTCGGTGCCTGCGTAGTATTCGAAAATGATCGGCCCCCACCAGCTGATCATCTCTTCCTTCACCGGAACCGGGCAGGGCGCCGCCGCATGAATGGCGCACTTCAGGCTGGAAACGTCGTACTTCGCACGCACCGCCGGATCGAGTTTGAGGAAACGAACGAACATCGTGGGCACCCACTGGCTGTGGGTGATGCGATACCGATCGATGGCTCGCAGCGCTGACTCCGCATCGAAGTGCTCCATCACCACCACCTGGGTTCCGTGACGCAGCGCGCCCATGGTGAAATTGAGCGGTGCGGAGTGGTACAGCGGTGCAGGAGAGAGATAGATCGAGTCCGCCGTCATGCCCCACAGCATGCCGGTAAGGTTCGGGATATCTGCTCCATACGGCAAAGGAGAAAGCGCTTTCTTCACGCCCTTCGGGTAACCGGTGGTGCCGGACGAGTACAGCATGGACGCGCCTTCCGACTGATCGGCTATCGGCGTCTCTGGCATCGACGCAATCGCCTCTTCCCAGGAGTCGAATCCGGGAATGGTGCCGTCAAGCATGTACGCCTGGGTCACGCCGGGCATCTTGCCCTCTAATCGTTCCACTACATCGGCACGCAGTCGCGAGGTGACGAACACCCTGGCTTCGCAGTTGTTGACGATGTACTCCACTTCATCCGGCTGCAGACGCCAGGAGATCGCGGTGTAATAAAGACCACTGCGCTGCGCTGCCCAAACGATCTGGAAAAAACGCGGATGGTTTTCAAGCAGGATGGCGATGTGATCGCCTTTGTTCAGACCCAGACGGCGAAAGAGATGAGCGCCCTGGTTGGCGCGGGCTTCCAGTTCTCCATACGTCACTGTCTGGCCAGTCTCGGCCATGATGTAGGCAATCTTGCCGGGGTTCTCGGCGGCGATGATTCCGGGGTGCATCAGGCTCACTACTCCCGGGCGTTGAGATCAAGCGAAGCGGAGTTCATGCAGAACCGCAGACCCGTCGGATTCGGGCCATCCGGGAAGACATGACCCAGGTGCGCATCACAGTTCGCACAGACCACCTCGAGACGGCGCATGCCGTAACTCATATCCTCCTTCGTGCGCACTGCATCTTTCGTGATCGGTTGCCAGAAACTCGGCCAACCGGTGCCAGAATCGTATTTCGTATTCGAATCAAACAGGGGTGTCTTGCAGCACTTGCAGTTGTAGATACCCGGCGTCTTGGTGTCCCAGTACAAACCGGTAAAGGCGCGCTCCGTGGCCGAACAGCGAGTGACTTCGTATTCCTCAGTAGAGAGCTGTGCCTTCCATTCCGCTTCGCTCTTGACGACCCGGGGCTCGGATACCTTGTTCATGACCATCCTGCTACCATTTCTTAAGTAATCCCTATCTTAAGCGCGTAACCGCTTGCACCAAAAGCCGTACCGCTGTCACCGGGCAGATCACCATGGAACCGAGCACCCCCAAAATCACTCCCCTGACCTCGCGTAAACCACGTGTCTTCGCCAAGTCGAGAAAGCTGGACAATGTCTGTTATGACATCCGCGGCCCGGTGCTAGATGAAGCCAAGCGCATGGAAGAGGAAGGCCACAAGGTCCTCAAGCTCAACATCGGCAACCCGGCGCCGTTCGGGTTTGAAGCACCGGAAGAAATCCTCCGCGATGTGATCCACAACCTGCCAACCGCCCAGGGGTATTCGGATTCCAAGGGCATCTACACCGCCCGCAAGGCGGTCATGCAGTACTGCCAGCAGCTCGGCATCAAGGGCGTCGACATCGACGACATCTTCATCGGCAATGGCGTTTCCGAACTGGTGATGATGGCGCTGCAGGGCTTGCTCGATAACGGTGATGAGGTGCTGCTCCCGGCTCCGGATTTTCCACTCTGGACCGCCGCCACCACCCTGTGTGGCGGTATCGCGAAACACTACCGGTGCGATGAGGGCGCCGACTGGCAACCCGACCTGGCCCATTTGCGTTCGCTGATCACGCCCCGAACCAAGGCCATGGTCATCATCAACCCCAACAATCCAACCGGCGCGGTGTACGAACAGGCCATGCTGCTCGAGATGCTGGAAATCGCCCGCGAACACGATCTCGCCGTGCTCTCGGACGAGATCTACGACAAGATCGTCTACGACGGTGCGCAATCCACTGCCGTCGGCAGCCTCGCCGAGGATCTGCTCGTCCTCACATTGAACGGCTTGTCAAAAGCCTATCGGGTGGCTGGATTCCGGACTGGATGGCTCGTCGTCAGCGGCGCCAAGGAACGTGCTACCGACTACATCGAAGGGCTCAACATGCTGGCGAGCCTGCGCCTGTGCAGCAACGTCCCCACCCAACATGCGATCCAGACCGCTCTCGGTGGTTACCAGAGCATCAACGAGTACACGGTTCCGGGTGGTCA
>VGVE01000020.1 GCA_016874135.1 Gammaproteobacteria bacterium
CACTCGCATCTGGCGGTGGGTGTACCCGGCACCGTGGCCGGTTTGCTGGATGCACTGGAGAAGTACGGCACGATGTCTCGGCAGGAAGTGCTGAACCCGGCCATTCGCCTCGCGGAGCAGGGGTTCCCTCTCGATCTCGACATGGCGCGAGACCTCGAGGCACAGCTGCCACGAATGGCGAAATACCCGGCCAGCATGGCGATCTTCAGCAATGCAGGCACGCCCTGGAAACGCGGCGATCTTCTGCGCCAGAAGGATCTCGCCAATTCACTGAAACGCATTCGTAGTCAGGGGAGAGACGGTTTTTACAAGGGAAAGACAGCCGAACTGCTGGTGGCTGAAATGCAGAGCGAAGGCGGGCTCATTTCCCTTGCCGATCTCAATGACTACCAAAGCGTCTGGCGCGAGCCAGTCAGAGGAACCTACCGGGGTCACGAAGTCATCAGTATGCCTCCACCGAGTTCCGGCGGGGTGCTGCTGGTGCAAATGCTCAACATGCTGGAGCCCTATGACCTGAAAGCCATGGGTGCTGGCAGCGCCGATGTGGTGCACCACATGGTGGAAGCAGAAAGACGGGCCTACGCCGACCGGGCAGAACATCTGGGCGACCCTGACTTCTTCAAGGTTCCGGTGGAACGGCTGATCGCCAAGGAGTACGCAAAACAGCGGTTCAGCGGGTTCACGAAGGACAAGGCCAGTCGCAGCGCGGATATCGGTGCCGGAACATGGCCTGCTGAAAGTCCTGATACCACCCATGCGTCGTTTGTAGACAAGGCGGGCAATGCGGTTGCCTACACCACGACGCTGAACCTTTCCTATGGCTCCAAGATCGTGGCTGCCGGCACGGGGATGCTGCTCAACAATGAGATGGACGATTTTTCTTCCAAACCCGATACACCGAATGCGTTCGGGCTGCTCGGCCGCGAAGCCAACGCGATCGAACCGAAGAAGCGCATGCTCAGTTCCATGACACCCACCATCGTGGCCAAAGACGGCAAGGTAGTTCTGGTGACTGGTTCACCGGGTGGCAGCACCATCATCACCACGACCCTGCAGATCATTGTCAACGTGATCGATCATGGCATGAACCTGTCCGCTGCCGTGGCGAGCCCTCGGGTGCATCATCAGTGGCAACCTGATGCTGTGCTTTATGAGAAGAACGGGCTATCACCGGACACCGTGAAGATTCTCAAGGATCGTGGTCATCAGGGTGTTACCGCCTGGGGTTGGGAGCGGGGTATCGGCGATGCCAACTCCGTGATGGCGGTGCCCGGTGGTTTTGCCGGCATGGCAGATCCGCGCAATCCGGGCGCAGCGGCGCATCCCTAGTATTGCGTGTTCCTCATGTTCTGACAGCCAACCGCAGGGGCGTCGATGTGGGCGCCCGCGAGCGGAATTTCAAGGTCTTGTATTTGCAGCGGCTCATACCCACCAACAGGTCATCGCCTTCTGGCGCTATCAACCCACTCACTCTCAGACAAAGGAAACCTGACCATGAGCCTGATCCGATACAGTCCGATTGATGATCTCTTTCGCACGTTTGCAAACTTCGGAGAACCCGTCGGTCGCGGCGAGTTTCTGCCCGCCGTGCGCATTCTTGAGCTTGAACACGCCTACCAGATCGAGGTCGAGCTGCCTGGAGTGTCGCGGGATGACACCAAGGTTGCGGTGAACGACGGCATTCTCACGGTCAGTGGGGAACGCAAAGCCACGGATGGTGAAGGCACGCGGGTTCATCGCACTGAACGTACGCTCGGCAAGTTCAGCCGAACCTTCCGCCTGCCGGAGAATGCGGATGAAGCGCAGGTCAGTGCGCGGTCCGAGAACGGTGTGCTCCGGCTCACCATCGTCAAACAGGTGAAGGCCGTGCCCAGGCGCATCGAAGTGGAAGTGCATTGAGGAGCTAGCCGGCTGGCGGTGACCGTCTTGGACGGCGGTTCCGCTGGTCCTCGCCGGATCGGTACCTTCGTAGGGTCAATTTGATGCGGGTTCACTGCCCGCTTATGTGACCGGCTGCAGCTTGAAGGATGTCCATCCCATGGCCTCATCGGGCAGAATATGCGCCCGTCAAACCCGGTCTATGCTTGGATACGGGGCAGAATCCCACCACTTTATGGACGCTTAAGAGGCCGCATGAGCATCGACACCTTCAAGACCCGCAAATCCCTTAAGGTCGGAAACCGCGAGTACGATTACTTCAGCTTGCCAGACGCGCAAGCCCGAGGTCTGGGCGCCGTCGACAAACTGCCGGTCTCGCTGAAGGTTCTCCTCGAGAACCTGCTGCGTTTCGAAGACAACATCACCGTTTCGGAAGCGGATGTCCGCTGCCTCGCCAATTGGGCGAAGAATCCGCCGGATGATCAGGAAATCGCCTTTCGACCTGCACGTGTGCTGATGCAGGATTTCACCGGTGTGCCTGCCGTTGCGGACCTCGCTGCCATGCGCGGTGCGGTAGTTGGTGCAGGCAAGAACCCGGCCATCATCAACCCGCTGTCGCCGGTAGACCTTGTCATCGATCATTCGGTGATGGTCGACAAGTCAGGCACTGCGAGTGCGTTCGATGAAAACGTTGCCATTGAAATGGAGCGCAATACCGAGCGTTACCGCTTCCTGCGCTGGGGCCAACAAGCCTTCAACAATTTTCGGGTAGTTCCTCCCGGCACGGGGATCTGCCACCAGGTGAACCTCGAATATCTGGCACGTGTCGTCTGGACCAAGGACGAAAATGGCCGCACGGTCGCCTATCCGGATACGCTCGTCGGCACTGACAGCCACACCACTATGATCAACGGCGCCGGCGTGCTCGGCTGGGGCGTGGGTGGTATCGAAGCAGAAGCGGCGATGTTGGGTCAGCCCGTCTCGATGCTCATCCCCGAAGTCATCGGCTTCAAGCTGACCGGTCGTACACCAGAAGGCATCACCGCCACCGACCTAGTGCTCCGTGTGGTGGAGATACTGCGCAAGAAAGGCGTAGTAGGAAAGTTTGTGGAGTTCTACGGCGACGGGCTCAACAACCTGTCTCTCGCGGATCGCGCCACCATTGCCAACATGGCGCCGGAATATGGCGCCACCTGCGGGTTCTTCCCGGTGGACGATGAGACCATCAACTATCTAAAACTCTCCAACCGACCCAAGGATGTGGTGGCGCTGGTGGAGGCGTACAGCAAAGCACAGGGCATGTGGCGGGATGACAAGGTCGAAGCGACCTACACCGATACGCTCGAGCTTGATCTCGCCACTATCGTGCCGAGTCTTGCAGGGCCGAAACGCCCGCAGGACCGGGTCGTGATGTCGGTCATGAAAAAGGCCTTCGATGATGTGCTCGACCTTGATGGCAAGATGGACAAAGAAGCGCGTACCCAGGTTCCGGGCAAGAACTTCAGCCTGGGCCATGGCGACGTGGTGATTGCAGCGATCACCTCCTGCACCAACACCTCCAACCCGGCAGTGATGCTGGGCGCAGGTCTGGTGGCCAAAAAAGCTGCGGCGAAAGGCCTCACGGTTAAACCCTGGGTGAAGACCTCGCTCGCCCCCGGTTCCAAGGTAGTGACGGAGTATCTCGAAAAGACCGGGCTGCAGAAGGATCTCGACAAGCTGGGTTTCAATCTCGTGGGTTATGGCTGCACCACCTGCATCGGCAACTCCGGGCCGCTGGCTGACGAAATCACTCAGGCGATTCGCGACGGTGACCTGGTGGTCTCGTCGGTGTTGTCTGGCAACCGCAATTTCGAAGGTCGTGTACATCAGGAAGTGCGTACCAACTGGCTCGCGTCGCCTCCGCTGGTGGTTGCATTTGCCATCGCCGGCACGACGCGGATCGATCTGGGTACCGCATCCCTCGGCAAGGGCAAAGACGGCAAGGACGTCTATCTCAAGGACATCTGGCCGAGCAACAAGGAAGTCGCTGATGCGGTCGCAGCCGTGTCCGCTGACATGTTTGATCGCCAGTACGGTGATGTCTTCACCGGCCCCGCTGCCTGGCAGGCCATCGACGTGAAGAAGTCGGGTACCTATGGCTGGGAGAACTCCACCTACATCAAGCAGCCGCCGTTCTTCTCCACCGAGAACAAGCTCGAACAGAGTGTCGAAGTATCAGGCGCGCAGATCCTGGCGCTGCTCGGTGACTCGGTAACCACGGACCACATCTCTCCCGCAGGTGAAATCCAGCCGGACAGCCCCGCTGGGCATTACCTGCAACAGAACGGCGTACAAGTCGTCGATTTCAACTCCTACGGTTCACGACGCGGCAACCATGAAGTGATGATGCGCGGCACCTTCGCCAACATTCGTATCAAGAACGAGATGGTTCCCGGCACCGAAGGTGGCATCACGAAACACATTCCTTCCGGCGAGACCATGTCGATCTATGACGCGTCGATGCGTTATCAGGGACGAAGTACTCCGCTGGTCGTGTTCGCTGGCAAGGAATACGGCACGGGTTCCAGCCGGGACTGGGCGGCAAAAGGTACCCGTCTGCTGGGCATCAATGCGGTGATCGCAGAGAGCTTCGAACGGATTCACCGCTCGAACCTCATCGGCATGGGCACTCTGCCGCTGCAGTTCAAGAACGGCGACACCCGCAAGTCGCTGGGCCTCAAGGGTGATGAAATCATCGACATCCGCCTGCCAGCGGGTGAATCGAAGATCCGCACCAAGCAGGATATGGTGCTGGTGATCACCAGTGCCGCCGGCAAGAAGGAAGTCACGGTGATGTCGCGCATCGATACCGAGAATGAGATCGAGTACTTCAAGTGCGGCGGCATCCTGCAGTATGTCCTCAACAACCTCATGGCCCGCGGGCTGAACTCAGCGTTCTGACCAAAAACAAAAGGGGCGGTGACGCCCCTTTTTTTCTCCTTTCCCTTTTCCCCTTCTCGCGTGTAATCAGGTACCGGGAAACCTCTGATGGCATCTTATGGCACCACTTTTCGAATCCCGTGGCTGCACCCACCGCAGTCAGGTAGTTGCGGGTGAGATAAGTCGCGATGAGTTCGGCCACGCGTTCCAGCATCACGTTGTCCGTCGCCCCGAAACTCCAGGCGGCGCCGATAGCTTTGGCATGCTGGTAAAACTCGGGTTCGGCGATCACCTGACCACTGCCTTCTTCACTGATCCGCATGCGGATGATGATGCGGCTCAGGCCCGCAAACGAACCGGCAAAGATGCGGTTGGCGCCGGAAGGCTTGTGCAATGAGACGACGCGCGGTTCAAAGATGAGCTTCTCTGGACTCTCTGCATCGGCCTTCGTGTTCCACTCATCGATGACCGGCTGGACATGCTTCTGCATGTTCTCGATGCCCCGTTTGTGCACCTTGTCGGCGTTTTTCTTTTTGCCGATCTCGGCATCCATGGTGATGGTCGCTAGGGAATAACCGCCGTATCCCGCGAGTGGATTGGTTGGCGGTGGATTTTCGCCGGCCGCCAGGACACCAGCAGCCAGGAGGAGGAACACGCAAACCAGGATCTTTCGAGAATCGGCAATAGGCGCGATCAGCATGAGGCTCCCCTTGCAGGGAATCACGCTCGCAGTCTACTGCAGTACCGCCGGGCGCTAAATCCAGGACGGCGTCCTCCGGCGACCTTCGCCGAACGCCCCGATCTCGTGAACTTTGCGGCAGTTCACAGGCGCGCTTCGCGCAGACGACTAGAGTGCGCGCCGTCGCATCGCCAACACGAGGTTGAAGTACGTGTCTACGCGGCAAGAATCCCGCTTGATCGCCATTGAACGCCGCAACATGGTTGCAGCCGTGCCGCGTCGCCGTTTCCATCGCGCGCGGCGCCAGTAAAAAACTGGCAGAAGCCCCCGTCAGCCATCCACACATCAGCGTTTGAAAGCCCGCGCCACGACGTCCGCGAGCGTGCGGGCGTAGTGGATTTCGAGCCCCGCACGGACGAATTCCGGGATTTCCTCGACGTCTCTTGCGTTGTCCGCGGGCAGGATCACGGTACGTATGCCCTGCCGTTTGGCTGCAAGCAATTTCTCGCGAATGCCGCCAACCGGATAAACCTGACCTGATAGCGTCAGTTCGCCGGTCATGGCGAGCTTGGTACGTACCGTCTTGCCGGTGGCGAGGGATATCAGCGCCGTCGCCATCGTGACTCCAGCACTTGGGCCATCCTTGGGTGTTGCCCCTGCGGGCACGTGCAGGTGAATCGAGGCATCGTTGAACCATTCATTGTTGATGCCGAACGATGCCGCATCTGCGCGCACTCGACTTAGTGCGATATTGGCCGACTCCTGCATGACGTTGCCGAGTTGCCCGGTCAGCCGGAAACCTGCGTTGCCACGGTTTACGACAATGGCTTCGACAGGCAGCGTTGCCCCGCCCATGGCGGTCCAGGCGAGGCCGGTGACGATGCCGACGCCACTCTCGATGCGCTCCTTCTCAAATCCACGTGGCCCGAGATAGTCCCGGATCGATTCCTGATCCACCCGGACAGGCAGAGTTGCACCCTGCAGGATGGCCACGTTGGCCTTGCGCTGGATGCGGGCAAGGTGTTTTTCCAGTTGGCGAACGCCTGCTTCACGGGCGTAGTGTTCAATGACTTCGCGCAGCGCTGCGGCATCGATGCGGATCTCGCGAGAGGAGCGCCCTGATTTTTCGAGCAGCTTGGGCCACAGGTGCCTGCGTGCGATCAGCTGTTTTTCAGCGTCGAGATATCCGGAGAGCCGGATCACCTCCATGCGGTCGAGTAGCGGTGCCGGAATCGTATCGAGCTGATTGGCTGTGCAGACGAAGAGGACCTTCGACAGATCAAAATCGAGGTCGAGGTAGTGATCACGAAAAGAAGCATTCTGTTCCGGGTCGAGCACTTCGAGCAGTGCCGAGGCTGGATCGCCCTGGTAAGAGCTGCCGATCTTGTCGACCTCATCGAGCATGATGACCGGGTTCGCGGTGCCGCAGTCCTTCAGCGCCTGCAATAGTTTGCCCGGCATGGCGCCAATGTAGGTTCGACGATGCCCTTTGATTTCCGCTTCGTCACGCATGCCGCCAACTGAAAAACGGAAGAACGTCCGGTCCAGGGATTCAGCAATGGCGCGTCCCAGTGACGTTTTGCCAACACCGGGAGGACCGACCAGACAAACGATCGATCCGGCGGCGTTACCCCGGCTTACACCCAGTGCCAGAAACTCAAGTATTCGATCCTTGACGTCGTCGAGGCCCTCATGATGTGCATTCAGGATGGACCGCGCCTCTTCAAGATCTGTTGCGTCGGTCGTGCTGATGCCCCATGGCAAACTCGTCAGCCAGTCGATCCAGTTGCGCGTCACGCCCCACTCGGGTGAACCCGGTTCGAGAATGGCGAGCTTGTCCATTTCCTCAGCGAACCGTGCCTGCGCGGCGGCGCTGAACCGGAGGGTGGCGGCGCGCTCACGGAATTTTTCGAGTTGTGCGGTCTTGTCGTCTTTCGAAAGACCAAGTTCCTTCTGGATGTAGTTCAGCTGCTGCCGAAGCACCTTTTCGCGCTGGTGGCTGTGGATCTCCTTCTCCACGTGGTCGCGGATTTCCTTCTGCGCTTCGGCGATCTTCAGTTCGCGATGCAGCAATTCCACCACCTTCTGCAGGCGGGAGTCGAGGTTCAGGGTCTCGAGAATTTCCTGCAGCGTTTCGCGCGAGGCGGTTGTCAGTGATGCTGCGAAATCAGCCAGCAGGGCAGGGCGATTGGGGCTTGAGCGTGACAGGAAAAGCTTCAGCTCTTCGCCGTACAGCGGATTGAGCGGGATCAGCTCCTTGATGATATTGATGATGGCAACCGCATAGGCGGTTTGTTCGGTGGCACCGGCATCTGTCCGATCCGGAAAGTACTGCACGGCGGCGAGCAGGGGCGGCTCCTGCCGGCTCCACTGTCTGACCTTGAACCGCTGCAGACCTTCCAGCAGAACATGCAGTACTTCACCGTCCCGATGCACGCGATGGACACGGCACACGGTGCCGATGGTGTGCAGCCGGTGGGTGTCGATGCCATCTTCTGCGGTACCGCGTAAGCCGATAAGGCCGACAACGTCTTGGCCTCTCTCGCGGATCGCCTCAAGTGTGGGCTGCCACATGGCAGCATCAAGGACGAGCGGCAGGGCTTGTCCGGGAAACAGCGGGCGTTGGTCGTGGGGAAGGATGTGCAGGAGCCCGGGCAGGTTTTCGCCCGGCAGCATGACCTGTTTGCCGCTGTCATCCGCGATCGGTGCGCCGTCCTGTTCGATGTCCATCATCGTCTCGTGTCAGACCTCTCTGTCGCGGTAAACCGTGTGGGCGTCTCGGCAAGATGGGGTTGCTTTGACGGGCTTCAAGGGGTTTGCCTTGCAATCGGAGCTTGCCGGACTATCATCGCCTCATGCGCCATCACAGATTCACCACCACGTGTACCCTGACTCGCACTCGATGCGGGTCGTTGCGTACGCCGGTGCGATAAGTCGGCGTCAGCGGCGACCCGCAACTGGCCACGCCCGGCATTGTGTGTCGGGCAGGAAGCCGGTAAGTCCAGCGGTCGCCACGGGTTCCCGATCAGCAGTTCACATCTTTACCCCGGCCGGCAATCGCCTCCCGGGGTTTGGTTTTTTTGGGATTGTGAAAATCGGGAATCGCTTCCGATGCGGATTACGAGGAGCGCGTGTACATGAGCAGCTTTGAACACAGTGGGGAAGAATCAGGTCAGGACGAGTTGTACCGGATCAGGCACAGTTTGGCGCACGTCCTGGCGCAGGCAGTGCTTGAGCTGCGCCCGGGCTCAACCCTTGGTTTCGGACCACCGATCAAAGACGGTTTCTACTATGACTTCGTGCTGACAAGTCTACTCACTGATGAGGACTTCCCGGAGCTCGAAAAGCGCATGCGGCAGATCATCAAGAAGGGCCAGAAGTTCTATCGCGAAGATCTGGAGGCAGGAGACGCGCTGCGCCGCATCGACGAGATGAAGGAGCCGTACAAGCGCGAATACGCGCAGGAACTGATCAACAAACACGGGCTTGGCGGGCTGTCGTTCTATCGGAATGGTCCCTTTCTCGACATGTGCGAAGGCCCCCATGTGGAGACAACCAAAGAAATCCCCCGCGATGGATTCAAGCTGCGCAGCGTGGCTGGCGCGTACTGGCGTGGCGACTCCCGCAACACGATGATGACGCGCATCTATGCGTGGGCGTTTGCCGACAAGGAAACCCTCGACACCTACGTCACCAATTTTCTTGAAGCCCAGGCGCGTGATCACAAGAAACTCGGTCGGGAGCTGTCCATCTTTAAGATCGACAACGACATCGGCAAAGGGCTGCCGCTATGGCTGCCGAATGGTACGGTGATCCGTGACGAACTCGAAAAGCTCGCCAAGGAGCTTGAGTTCAAGGCCGGCTACCAGCGTGTGGCTACCCCTCATCTGGCCCGTCAGGACCTGTACTACACGTCGGGGCATCTGCCGTACTACGCCGACGGCATGTATCCACCCATGGAGCTGGTGGAGCGCAACGAAGACGGTACCGGCACCGTCAAGGAGTCCTATCGGCTGCGGCCGATGAACTGTCCCCACCACCATAAGGTGTTTGCCGCGGAACCGCGTAGTTACCGTGATCTGCCGCTGCGACTCGCCGAGTACGGCCAGGTATACCGGCTCGAAGAATCCGGTGCGGTGAGTGGCCTGTTGCGGGTCCGGGGCATGTGTATGAACGACGCCCACATCTACCTCACTGCGGAACAGGTCAAGGACGAGTTCAAGTCTGTGCTCGCCCTCTACAAAGAGGCCTATGGTGTGTTTGGCCTCGACAACTACCGTATCCGCCTCTCCCGCTGGGACCCGGAAGATCCCAAAGGGAAAGAGAAATACGTCGACAATCCACCGGCCTGGGCCGAGTCGGAAGAAATCCTTCGGCAGGTGTTGGAAGAACTTCAGATCACCTATGTCGATGGCCCGGGTGAGGCGGCGTTCTACGGACCGAAGATCGATATCCAGTTCGTCACTGTTACCGGTCGGGAGGAAACGGTGTCGACCATCCAGCTGGACTTTGCTGTGCCCGAACGATTCAACCTGAAGTACGTTGGGCCGGATGGCGCCGAGCACACGCCGTTCTGCATCCATCGCGCGCCGTTCAGTACCCATGAGCGCTTCGTGGCCTTTCTCATTGAACACTTCTGCGGTGCCTTTCCCACCTGGCTCGCTCCGGTGCAGGTGCAACTCCTTACGGTATCGAACCAGTATGACGAGTACGCAAAGGGGATCGTGCGACGGCTGCGTAACCGGTTCATCCGTGCAGAACTCGCGTCATCCAATGAAACGCTGCCCAAGAAGATCCGCGAAGGCACGGTGAGGAAAATCCCGAATCTGCTGATCATCGGCGAGCGGGAAGTGGCCGATGCGACGGTGACGCTCCGGCGTTATGGTCACAAAGACCAGCACACGATGACCGTTGATGCATTCGAGGCAGCGCTGGTGTCGACGATCCAGAGCCGCAGTCTTCGCTTCGAGCTCGGTTGATCGTCGTACGGGCGGCGAGAATCACATGACGCTGCCCGAGCTTGGCGAGAGCATAGGGCGCATGACGGACTGGGAAGCTCTGGTTTTGACGGCTTCCTACTTGCTCCTGGGGGCTGCTGCGGGCGCCCACGCGTTGCTCAACAGGCCGGAACCCCGTGCGGCACAGGTCTGGCTGATCATCTGTCTCTTCCTGCCTATCCTCGGGGCGACGGCCTATTTCGCGTTTGGCGTCAATCGCATCCATACGCGGGCGAAAAAGCTGCACGAACCGGCTCGATGAAGCGGCCGAAGCGACCATGAACTGTCCCTCGAAGCCCTGCGACGGTATGGGCCCTACCTTGTCATCGGCAATCGTGTCGCTGATCTGCCGGCGCGGGAAGGCAACAGCGTCGATATCCTGTTCAACGGCGATGACGCCTATCCAGCCATGCTCGACGCCATCGGGCAGGCGCAAAGACGAGTCTTGCTCTGTTCTTACATCTTTGACAACGACGCCACCGGCAAGGCATTTGTTGCGGCACTTGAAGCGGCTGTCCGGCACGGTGTCGAAGTCCGGGTGTTGGTTGACGCGATTGGCGAGCTCTATTCCTGGCCACGGATTTCGCGGGCGTTGAAGGCCGCCGGAATTCCACATCGGCGGTTTCTGCCGCCGCGCTGGTTCCCGCCATTCGGCTACGTAAATCTGCGCACTCATCGCAAACTGCTGATCGTTGACGGCACGACCGGCTTCTGTGGCGGTATGAACATCGGTGATCGGCACGCCACCACGGAGTCCGGCGATCGTGAGGCGGATGACATCCACTTCCGGCTTGTCGGTCCCGTGGTCGATGATCTGGAGTGGCTGTTCCTCGACGACTGGCGCTTTGCGTCGGGGGAAGTACTTGAGCCCCTTCCGGTTGGTGCAGTCGAAGGTGATGTCCTCTGCCGTCTGGTCTCTGGCGGGCCGAATGAAGACCTCGACAGGCTCCTCTTCATCAACCATGGAGCGATTGACAGTACCCATGAGAGCATCCTGATCATGACGCCCTACTTCCTACCGGAGCGTGACCTGATCGTGGCGTTACAAACGGCGGCGCTGCGCGGCGTTGAAGTGAAGATTGTTGTCCCACATCGCAGCAACCTGCCCTATGTGGACTGGGCCATGCAGCACTGGTTGCCACAGTTGCTGGCGCAAGGCGTACGGGTTTTCAGACGACCGCTGTTTTCGCACGCCAAACTGCTGGTGGTGGACAGCCGTTATGCGCTGATCGGCAGTGCTAACCTCGATCCGCGCAGTCTGCGCCTCAACTTTGAAGTGGGTGTTGAAATCTTCGATACCACGGTTGCAGAAGCGCTCGAAATGGTAATCCGCTCAGTGACCACGACAGGGGAGGTCAGCATTCCGGCCCTGATGTCCAGGGGTCGGTTGCGTCGGTTGCGGGATGCGACGGTGGCCCTATTTACGCCCTATCTTTGAGCGCCGACCGGAGTATCGAATGTAGTGAGCAGAAACGCGTACTCCTCGGCATCTTCCCGCAGGGATTCAAAGCGACCACTCTTGCCACCGTGCCCCGCCCCCATATTGGTCTTGAGCAGCAGAAGGTTCTTGTCAGTCTTCATCGCCCGCAGTTTCGCCACCCACTTGGCCGGCTCCCAGTAGGTTACTCGCGGATCATTCAGGCCGGCAGTGACCAGCAGTGGCGGATAGGCCTGTGCTTTGACGTTGTCGTAGGGGCTGTAGCTCTGGATGGTCTCGAACGCTGTCTTGTCAGTGATCGGATTGCCCCACTCCTGCCATTCCATGGGTGTGAGCGGCAGGGAGGCATCGAGGATGGTGTTGAGGACGTCCACGAAGGGCACGTGAGCGGCCACAGCTCCATAGAGATCCGGCGCCTGGTTGACGATGGCACCCATCAGTTCGCCGCCCGCAGATCCGCCTGAAGCGGTAACCCGCCCGGGTTGGGCACAACCTTCTGCGATCAGGAACCGGGTGACATCCACGAAGTCATTGAAGGTGTTGGCGCGTTTTTCGAGTTTGCCGTCGAGGTACCAGTGATACCCGAGGTCATCGCCGCCGCGGATGTGGGCGATGGCGTAGGCAAAGCCTCGATCCAGCAACGACAGGCGATTGGCGGAAAAACCCGGGGGATAAGCAAATCCATAGGCGCCGTAGCCATAGAGATGAACTTTGCCACTGCCATCTTTCCGGAAATTCTTGTGGTACACGATGGATACGGGCACCGCGACCCCATCCCGTGCGGTGGCTGTCAATCGTTCCGTCACGTACTGCGAAGGGTCATAGCCGCTCGGAATTTCGCGCACCTTCAGCGACTCAAGTCGGCGGGTATCGAGGTGGTAATCGAATGTGGTGTTCGGTGTCACCATCGACTGGTAATCGATACGCAGGGTGGAGGTCTGATATTCCGGGTTGCTGGCGAGCGTGGCGATATAACTCGCTTCCGGAAACGCCACGTGGTGTTCGCCGCCCTGGTAATCCCGGACCCGGATCTGGGACAACCCGCGTATCCGTTCCTGGATGACGAGCATCCCTGCAAATGTGGTGACCTCCTGGAGGTAATGATCATCGCTGCCGGCGATGAGTTCCTGCCAGGCATCGGGTGTTTGAACCGGAGCGGTCACGATGCGAAAGTTTGGATGCGTGTCGTTGACGCGGATGTAGAGCGTCCCGTCGTGTTCATCAAGGTCGTATTCATGGCCCTGCGTACGTTTGGAGACGAGCACCGGTGTCGCCTTAAAGTTGTCCGTCGGCAGCAGATACAACTCGTTGGTGACGTGATCACCGGTCGCGATCACCGCGAACTTGCGTGACTGGGTTTGTTCGACTGATACATTGAATTCTTCGGCGGCTTCTACATAGAGCACCGTATCCGCGGATTGTGGATCGCCAAGCCGATGTAGCCAGATCTTTTTCGAGCGCCAGTTTGCGTCTGAGTCGGTGTAGAGAAAACTCGCGCTGTCGGCTGACCACACCAGACCGTCGCGCCAGTTCTCAAGCGAATCGGCCAGCAGCTCACCCGTTACAAGGTTTCTGACCTTGAGCACATATCGCTCCGAACCGCTGTCATCAACGCCATAGGCCAGGAGTTTGCCGTCGGGGCTGACAGAAAGGCCGCCGAGCGCAAAGTACTCATGGCCTTTGGCGAGTGCCGGCTCGTCCAGGATCACTTCGGTTGCCCCGCCGTTGGCGGGTTTGCGGTACCAAGTGCGGTACTCGGCACCTTCGGCGTACGCCCACCAGTAGAGCCAGTCACCGTCCTTCTGTGGAACGCTGCTGTCATCTTCCTTCACGCGACCACGGAATTCGGAGTAGAGCGTATCGATCAGTGTGGCGTGTGGCGCCATCTGCGCTTCGAAGTAACGGTTTTCGGCTTCGAGATAGGCGAGCACATCCGGGTCATCCACTTCGGGGTAACCGGCATCACGCAGCCACGCCCAGGGATCGGAAACGGTAATGCCGTGATGCGTGTAGGTGTGCTCCCGGGTTGCAGCAACGGGTGGATTGAGTGCTTGTGGCATGGTCGAGGTATCAGCAGGTGGAGACGGTTCCGTGCAAGCGGCGTTGAGTAGTGCCAAAGAGATCAGAACGATGGATCGGTACATGAAAGGCCCGGGGTGCTAGCAATCGGGCAGAATGCCTGCGAGCCGGTGCGCAGGCAATCAAGCAGCATCCACTCAGGGGTGGGGATCAACCCTCGTCGATGCTGCGATCCTTGCGAGGTGCGGGGGTCAGGCCTTCGACCTGCGCCACTTGACGCGTGAGGTTCATGAAATCCACCAGAATCAGACCCGTTTCCCGCAGGAGTGCGTCATCTTCGGGCGGCGGTTTTTCCTCTTCGGCAGCAGCTTCTGCTTCTTTTTCGAGTTCTTCGAGGGAGGCCAGCGGGGGTTTGCCTTTGATCTTGCGCAGGTCGTTCTCAAGGGTGAGATGCCAGGCGTCTTCCGTAGTCTGTTCCTTGCGACGAACCGCTTCGTTGAGCGACATGTGCGTGCGCGCGCTAGTTTCTTCCGCCTTGGCCATGAGGTCACGCAGGTATTCGAAGTCCGGATCAGTCGCGACGCGGCGTTCGTGCAGTGATTTGAGTTGTGGCAGCACTTCCTGCATGTCGCCATACCGTCGATAGAGTGCCGGCTGGATCATGTCCCAGGGCAAGGCGTCATCCAAGCTTGACTCGCCAATCAGATTTGTGTCGTAGAGCTCCGGCAGGTCAAGGTCCGGCAATACACCTTGGTGCTGGGTCGACTGACCAGAGATCCGGTAAAATTTCGCCTGGGTGATCTTGATCTGGCCGCGATGCAGGGGGACGAGGGTTTGTACTGTGCCCTTGCCGAAAGTTTGACTACCGACAACGAGACCACGTCCGTAGTCCTGGATCGCACCGGCGAAGATCTCGGATGCCGATGCTGATAGCCGGTTAACCATGACTGCCATCGGGCCGGTCCAGGCGACTGTGCTGTCGTTGTCCACGTAGACATTGGCACTGCGCCGCGCTGTTTTCACTTGCACGGTGGGCCCGGTTTCGATGAACAGCCCAGTCAGGGAATCGGCTTCCTGCAACGATCCGCCACCGTTGTTGCGCAGGTCGACGATGAGCGCCTGTGCTCCCTCCGCCTTTAGCTCGCCGATCAGCCGGGCCACGTCCCGGGTGGTCGACTTGTAGTTCGAATCACCCTCGGACTGCGCCTTGAAGTCCGCATAAAAGGTCGGGATCTCGAGGATGCCCACCTTGTAGGGTTTTCCTTTCTGGTTCAGCGTCAGGAGCTTCTTCTGTGCAGCCTGTTCTTCGAGCTGCACGGTATTACGAATGATGCTGACGATCCGCGCCGGTGCAGTTTCGCCCTCTTTCGGCAGTACTTCGAGCCGCACTGTTGACCCTTTTGGCCCGCGGATCAGTTCCACCACATCGTCCAGCCGCCAACCGACAACGTCGATGAGCGGGCCGCTGCCACCCTGGCCGACACTGATGATCCGTTCCGCAGGCTTGAGGTTGCCTGCCTTGTCGGCAGGACCCGCGGGTACGAGGCGTACGACGGAGGTGTAGTCATCCTCACTCTGCAACACGGCCCCGATGCCCTCGAGGGACAACGACATGTTGATGTCGAAGTTTTGTGAGGTACGCGGCGAGAAGTACTGGGTGTGCGGATCAAACGAACTCGCGAAGGCGTTGATATAGATCTGGAATACATCCTCGCTCTTGGTCTGCAGGGTCTGCTTCAGCCGGTTCCGATAACGCTTGCCGAGTACTTCGACGATTTCGGCGACGGGTTTGTCGTTGAGCTTCATGGCCAGCGCCGCTGATTTCAGTCGTTTGCGCCAGAGGTCATCCAGTTCAGCACGGTTGCGAGCCCAGACGGCATCCTTGCGTTCGATCTCTATGGATTCATCGGCGTTGAAATCGTAGGTGGCGAGTTTTGTTTCGATTTCCCGGACCAGGAAGTTCAGGCGGTCGATCTGTCGGTCCTGGTAAATGTTGAAGATCGCGTAGGCGGGCTTGATGTCGTTGCGCTTCAGCGAGTCGTCAAGAGAATAGCGGTAGGTTTCGAGCGACTGCATGTCCGTCTGCAGGAAATACATCCGCTGGTTGTCGAGGCTTTCGATGTACTTGTCGAACACTTCGCTCGACAGGGCGTCGTCGATGTCCTTGCGCAGATAGTGACTGTTGCGCATCTGCTCAACGATAAGAACGCTCGTCTTTTCGTGAACGGCGAGTGGCTTGAGCGGTACGGGTACAGCCGGGGCAGAAGGTGCGACCGGAGCCGCCGGTACGACAGTCGTCGGAGTAGCGACTTTGTCAGCAAGAATCGGCGTGGCGATCCCGCACAGCAGTGCGCCTGTGATCACGATGCCCTTGTGCAACAGCTTCATTTGACTGCGAACCTCCTGAATTCGGTTCTCACGTCGCGGACGAGTCGTTTCGCCGGGAGTGCTCACCGTACCTGTAATCAGAGTGTGCCACGGAATCTACCCGCGACACCAAGTGCGGTTGGCGCGCACGACAGCAAGCCGGGCAATAGGCTGGAGACATGGAAGTAGTCCGGATGCGTGTGAGCACGATTGCCTGACGCGCATGGGTTGAAGCCGGTGGTACTGCCATACCCCCCTCTTTTCCCTCGAGGGTTCCCGTGGAGAGTTCCCGTCGAGAGTTGCCAGTCGCAAGTTGCCTTCCCTCCGGTCGCCCGGTAGTGGTGATTCCGTGAGCCAGCGTGTAGGGTGCATCCGCCTGTTCAACCGCAGCTTAACACCAGCCTTTCGGCGGGCTGTTTGAACAATGTAACCCGTGGCCGAAATGGCACTCTCGACGAGACATCCAGAGCCAGGGCCTGGTCCGCGGAGTGACGCAGAACAGCACACGCATGACTCTGACTCTGACACTACAATGGAGTTCCCATGTTTTTGAATTCAGTACCGGATGATTCGCCTGTGCGGATTCGCCCGGCGTTTCGGTTCCTCCCCCGATTCGCGCGTTGCATGGCGGCACTCGCCGTCACCTGCCTGTTGGTACCACAGGTCTACGCGGCACCCTCCAACATCCTACTCGAGACGGATATCAAGAGGGCGAGTTATCTGATCGGGTACCGGGCTGCACTGCAGGTGACGCAGCAGGTTGGACCGGTAGTGGACACCGCAACCGCACAAGCAGGCTTTGCTGATGCGTTGATGCAGGCGCCACGACGTGTGGATGACACCCAGACGCGTCTGGCCTTTGAAGCCTTGGGCAAGGCGATCGAAGCCCGCAATGCAGCGGCAGGTCAGGCTGCGTCGTCAGCGGGTGATCCGTTCAGGGCAGCAAATGCCAAAAAAGCCGGGGTGAAAGTCACAGCCTCTGGACTCCAGTACGAAGTGCTCAAGGCTGGAACGGGAGCCAAGCCGACGGCTGAGCAGACCGTGAGCGTGCACTACACCGGTACACTCGTGGATGGCACTGTGTTCGACAGCTCCGTGCAGCGCGGCCAGCCAGCGGAGTTTCCCGTGAACCGGGTGATCCAGGGTTGGGTCGAAGCCCTGCAGCTCATGTCAGTGGGTTCGAAGTGGCGTCTGGTGATTCCGCCGGCAATCGCTTACGGCGCCAACGGTGCACCGCCGGACATTCCTCCGAACGCCACGCTGGTGTTCGAAGTTGAACTGCTAGGAATCAAATAGCGGCGTGGTCCTTTGTGATTGGCCAGACGGGTTGACCTGAGTGCCTGACCAGAAAGGGAGCCCTTCCACACCGAAGACCAGCGAATCGGGCCGAAGCGGTTCTGCTCCCGGTCCGGATTCCTACCGCTATCGTTACCGGGAGAAGCCGGATGCGGATCGGGCGTCACCGCTGAAGCTGGCGGCAATCACCCGCACCGTTGTGCTCGCCTCCATTGCGTTCGGCGCCATCCTGCTCTATCTGGTGCGTGACCTCGGCATGGATGGTGGCGAGCTGCTCGAGTACGCGAAGTCGGCGCTCGTGTTCATCGGAACGTTCCTGGTCGGCGGTATTGTGCTTGGGGCATTGATTGTGATTGTGCGTCGGCTGATCTCCCGACCAGCAGCGCCGAATCGCTTCAGTGCAGCGCAGTCAGAACACGATCCAGACGTGGAACAAAGGCGTTCTCGTAATCCAGACTGAATACGACCGACAACGCCTTGCCGACTGTCCGGCTGCGATCGACGAAACCGAAGTGTCGGGAATCGAAGCTTTCATGACGGTTGTTACCCATCATGAGGTAGGCACCCGGTGGCACGGTCAAAGGGCCGAAGCCCTGTTAGATGCTGGCCCCACTCAATGCGATGAGATGGCGGTGACCGGCGATGTCCTCTTCGATCTGCTGACGGTTGTCTTCTGCCCCGGCAATAGCATACCGGGCCGCATGACCACTGATCACCAGCACATCGCCACTGAGCGCAACCCGATCCCCGGCAAAGCGATGACCCGTTTGACGTAAAGCCTGTCTTCCACCGGTGAACGGAACGCAACGATATCGCCTCGCGCGGGGTCTGCGCGCCGCACAAGTGAAATCTGCGTGAACGGTAACCGGATGTCGTAGGCGCGCTTGTCCACGGCAATGTGGTCACCTACCGCAATGGTGGGCGCCATCGAGCCAGTCGGAACATGGTTCCAGTCGAATACCACGCTGCGAAAGGCGAGCAGCGTGGCGAGAAACATCAGGAAGGGGATGACGGTTAGTCTGACACCGGTTTGTGTAGCTTCTCGGCCGTGCAGATCAGCACCTGGATCAAGCGGCAGGTCTTGCTCATCGGTGCTCGCAAGGCCGGGTATGGGTGGACTGGTGCGCAAACTTCGGCTCCAGGAACATCTTCGGTTCTGACCGTTGCCGCAGCGCTACAGGTGGCTGTCGGCTTCGGACCATCAGTTTGTGATGGTACGCACAAAACGGGATTGGGGTGTTCACGCCCCCGGTGCGGTTGTTGCCGGGATGTCTGGATTGTCTGGCGAATGTGACGAACACGGGCACAGCTGTGGCTCTGCCTGATGTGTGGGCAGCGGTCTAAGCGCGACTAGACCGGCCTGCGACCGGCGCTGTTAGTGGCGATGGGTTTCCTGCATGCGGGCGAGTGCTTCCGGTGTAGCGTCCTTCTGGTGTTTCGATTTCCATTCGCTGTAGGGCATGCCGTAAACCCGTTCTCTGGCGAGTTCGTAGTCGATGGTCTCGCCGGCCTCTGCAGCAGCGGCGACATACCACTTGGCGAGGCAGTTGCGGCAGAAACCTGCCAGGTTCATCAGATCGATGTTCTGCACATCCTTGTTGTCGTCGAGGTGGGCCAGCAGGCGCCGAAAGACAGCAGCTTCAAGTTCAGTGGTGGTTGGCATGGCAAATCGGCTCCATTCATTCGGGATCGAGGGTCTGCCGTGATGATAGGTCCACGACGGGCACGAGGGAATCGTTGAACAGCGGGCCCGCAGCTGTGTATCACCGGTGCGTGTCGAGCCCGCCCGGTGCGATGCCATCCGGAATTACCGTAAGCTCTGAGTATTCGACCGGATAAACGACACAGGTGAACACGGTGGATTTTCTGACTCCGGAATTGCTCGGCGCGTTCCTCACATTGGCTTCGCTCGAGATCGTACTCGGCATCGACAACATCATCTTCATCTCCATTCTCACCGGACGCTTGCCCCCTGAGCAGCAGGAGCGCGCGCGGCTGGTGGGGTTGGGGCTTGCCATGGTGATGCGCATCGGGCTCCTGCTCTCTCTCTCGTGGGTGATGGGGCTGACGGCTGATCTGTTCCAGTTCTTGAGCTACGGAATTTCCGGGCGCGATCTCATCCTCCTTGGAGGTGGTGCGTTCCTCATCTTCAAAGCCACGCGGGAAATCCACAACTCGCTGGAAGGTGAAGTGGAGGCCGGCGGCGGAGGCGGTATGCGGGCGACATTCCTTGGTGTTCTTGCCCAGATCGCCATCATCGACATGGTGTTCTCTCTGGATTCCGTGATCACTGCGGTGGGGCTCGTCGACAATGTGAGTGTGATGGTTGCGGCCATCATCGTCGCCGTGGGCGTGATGATGTTTGCAGCCGGACCCATCAGCCGCTTCGTCGAGCACCACCCCACGATCAAGATGCTGGCGATGTCATTTCTGGTGCTCATCGGCTTTACCCTGATCGGTGAAGGTCTCGACGTACACACGCCCAAGGGCTACATCTACTTCGCGATGGCGTTCTCCTTCGGCGTCGAGCTGCTGAACATCCGCGTCAAGAAAAAACGTGCAGACCATGTGCATCTGCGAGCATCGCAGTTTGCCGCTGTGGCGGAGTCAGCCGAGCTGCCGCAGCAACACCAGGCGCAAACCCGGACGGAGACGGGTTGAGTCCACGAGGATTGCAGGAATGACCAGGGCTCAGTCAGTAGTTGCAACCCGGATGCAGGTTCGCACGCATGTCGGGCTGGAGCGGAGCCGCAACGAGGATGCAATCGTTGCCGAACCCGGCGCTGGGCTCGCGGTTCTGGCTGATGGCATGGGCGGGCTCCGGGCAGGTGATGTCGCTAGCCGCGAAGCGGTCCAGGTCATCACCGGCGCCTTGCTTCGCCGTTCGGCCCGCCGCCCTGAAGTTATCGCCCGCGCCATCAGACAAGCTGATCGGCGCATTGCGGCCCTCTCTCGGGAACTCGGCGGACCCGCGTAGATGGGGACCACCGTAGTCGTTTGGCAGCGTTGTGCGGCAGGGTGTGCGCTGATCGCCCATGTTGGCGACAGCCGTTGTTATCGGGGGTATGCCAGCCAACTCGATGTGCTGACCCGCGATCACTCTGTCGTACAGATGCAGGTGGATGCCGGGTTGCTGACGCCGGATGCGGCCTGGCAGGCTCCGCATCGGCATCTCATCACCCAGGCGCTGGGTCTGGGCGAGCCGATCAGTGTTGCGGTTGTTGATTCTCCGCTGATTCCCGGAGACCGTTTTCTGCTCTGCTCCGACGGGCTGAACGACATGGTGGCGCCGGATCTGATGGCGAGTCGGTTCCGAGAGTTCAACGATGACGCGCTGCTGGCGGATGCGCTGCTCGCCGACGCACTCGCCGCCGGCGGCAGGGACAACGTTTCGCTGGTACTCATTCGCATATAATCCCGCGCGTTTTGACCTGACGGCCGAAAAGGCCACCTGCAACAGGAACGGAAGTTCTGTACACCGCGGAATATGCAGTCATGAACCGAACAGAGCGAATCGAGTCCCTTCTCGCGCACGACCTGCCACTCCAACATCTCGAAGTCATCAACGAGAGCGACGGGCATCATGTTCCAGCCGGGTCCGAAACCCACTTCAAGGTTGTGCTGGTCGCGGATGCGTTCGCTGGCATGTCGCGGATCAACCGGCACCGCCGCGTGAACGCCCTGTTGGCGCCAGAATTCGCTGCCGGTCTGCATGCCCTCGCCATCCATGCCTACACCGAGGCGGAGTGGCAGGCGCGGCACGGCGCAGTGCCCATGTCGCCACCCTGTGCCGGTGGATCATCCGGGCAGCACGGCTGAGATCGTGGATGTCTGCACGTTCTACCGTTTTGCGCGGATCGAGAACCCCGAAGAAGTCCGCCAGAGGCTGCTGGCTGAAGGTGAGCAATGCCAGCTCCGCGGTACCGTGCTGCTCGGCTTGGAAGGCATCAACTCGACGTTGTGTGGCAGGCGCGAATCACTGGAACAGTTTCTCGACACGGTTCGGCGCATTCCCGGTTTTGGAGATCTGACAGCGAAGTTCTCCCGCGCGGCAGCGGACAATCAGGTTTTTCATCGCCTGAAAGTACGGGTAAAGGAGGAAATCGTCACGCTGGGTGTGCTCGGCGTTGATCCCTCGAAGCGCACCGGAACGCACGTCAGCGCCGAACGGTGGAATGACCTGCTCGACGATCCTGATGTCGTGGTGATCGACACCCGCAACCGGTACGAGTGTGAGATCGGCACGTTTCCCGGTGCTTTGCAGCCGGATACGGGGTCATTCCGCGAATTCCCGGACTGGGTGAAAACCCATCTGGATCCGGACAAACACCTGCGGATCGCCATGTTTTGCACCGGTGGCATCCGCTGCGAAAAGGCGTCTGCCTTCATGCTCGAAAGTGGATTTGCAGAAGTCTTCCATCTCGATGGAGGCATCCTGCGTTACCTGGAAACGGTCGCGCCAGATGATAACCGTTGGGCAGGCGAGTGTTTCGTCTTCGATCAGCGGGTGTCAGTCGATCCATCCCTCGGAGAGGGGGAGTTCAGCCAGTGTTTCGCCTGCCGTCGGCCGGTATCCGCGGCAGAGCGTGAACACCCTGATTACAGGGAAGGGGTCAGCTGCCCGAACTGTGCCGGCACATTTACTGAGACACAGCTGGCAGCGTTTACCGAACGCCGCCGTCAGGTGGTACTTGCCGAACAGCGGGGTGAACGACACATCGGGCAGAAACAGCTGCCGGGGAAAAAAACCGCAACGCCCAACTAGCGACCCGCTCCTGTTTCAGTCGCCTCGGGCGAGTAACGGCGCAAGCACCGGCCACACGGCATCGAGCATCGCCGGTTGTGCCTCACGGGTGGGGTGGATGCCATCACTCTGCATCCAGCCTTTTTTCAGCGCGACGTCCTGCAACAGAAACCGCACCAGAGCGATGTCATTGGTTTTCGCCAGAGCTGAATAAGCACCGCTGAATGCGGCTGTATAACGCGCGCCATAGTTCGGCGGGATCTGCATGCCGACGAGTAACGGTTTCGCCTTGGCGGCCAGTGTGAGATCGATCATCTGCTGCAGGTTTGCCTGCATGCGTTTGATCGGATAGCCGCGCAGACCGTCATTGCCACCGAGTTCGAGGATCACCACATGTGGTGCATGTTCTGCGAGCGCCCGCGGCAACCGCGCCAGACCACCACCGGTGGTCTCGCCGCTGATGCTGGCATTGATCACCCGACCCTGGGGATGCGCGCTACGCAGGCGCGTCTCGAGGAGCGCGACCCAGCCGTCTTCCCGGTTGATGCCATAGGCCGCACTGATGCTGTCCCCGAGGATCAGCACGACAGGGTGCGGCTCAGCAGCGCTTGATACTGTGGGCGTGAATACGACAGAGCAAAGTATCGCAATACACCAGGTGAAGTGCCCCACGGTGCGCCTCGTCAATAAATATAAGGCGGGACCGGTCAAGCCGCGCCGCTGGCATGGGATCACGTCGGTGTCTCTCAGAGAATACTGGTTCTTCATGGCCACAGTTTCTCACGAAGGGAATCGGCGACACAGCCTGCGCTCCGTGGGCCTGCAAACGACAATGGCTATGGCAGGGTGAACCTTCCAGTTCATCAGGGTGAAACGGATGGTTCGCCGGATATAAACCGCTGCCTGTTCCCGCTGCGCTGCACCGGGTGGGAAAAGGGTGGCGCACCTGCGCTCCACACAGTAAGGTCGTTTCGATACGAATCTGGTGTTTCTCGCCTCCATGAATCCAGCAGCAGGCGCGCGGATCGTTGTCCGCGCTCAGTCCGTTAACAAAACCGTTCCCACCGCCGAAGGCAGCCTGACCATCCTTGATGGCGTAAATCTGGCGATTACCGCAGGTGAAACCGTGGCCGTCGTTGGTGCGTCCGGCTCTGGCAAGACCACCCTGCTTGGCATTCTTGCAGGGCTTGACCTGCCGAGTGACGGACGGGTGTGGCTTGAAGATGCGGAGCTCACGGCACTTGATGAAGAACAACGCGCCCTGGTGCGCGGGCGCTTCGTCGGCTTTGTGTTCCAGTCGTTTCAGCTGCTCGACAGCCTCACAGCCATCGAAAACGTGATGCTTCCCGCCGAGCTGCGGGGCGATGCATCCGCGGCCGCGGATGCGCGCGCCTTGCTGGAGCAGGTGGGGCTCGGCGCACGCACGCACCACTATCCACGGCAACTGTCGGGTGGCGAACAACAACGCGTGGCCATTGCCCGCGCGTTTGCATCCCGCCCCTCGGTGCTGTTTGCCGATGAGCCCACCGGCAACCTCGATACGACAACCGGTGAACGCATCATCGACCTGCTGTTCGAACTCAATCGCAGCTTCGCCACCACACTCATACTGGTCACCCATGATGAGCGACTGGCAACTCGCTGTGACCGGCGCATCACCATCAGCGTTGGGCGGATCGTGCCATGAAACCTCGCCTGGTCTGGAGAATGGCGCTACGCGACTGGCGGGCGGGTGAACTCCTGCTGCTGGTGATTGCACTGGTGATTGCAGTGGGAACCGTGACTGCGATCAGTCTCTTTGTTGACCGGCTGCACCAGGCGCTGCTGTCGGAATCGGCGCACATGCTGGCGGCGGACCGTTATATCACCAGCAGTGATCCGCTCCCGCCTGCATTCACCGAGCAGGCCCGCAACCGGGGCATCACTACCAGCGACGTCATGGTGTTTCCGTCGATGGTATTCGCCGGCGAGGACCGTAACCAGCTCGTCAGCGTGAAAGCGGTGACCACGGGTTATCCCTTGCGCGGCAAGCTGATTGTTGGCAGTTCTCCCTTCCAGCGCGGAGCACCGACAACGGAACTGCCGGTGCAGGGTGAGGTGTGGCTGGATTCGCGGCTGTTTCCCGCTCTCGGCATCCAGATCGGCGACACCGTTGAGGTCGGTATGAAGGCGCTTGCGGTGACCCGGGTGCTGGTGGCTGAACCCGATCGGGGTGGCAGTTTCTTCGATATGGGGCCGCGCCTCCTCATGCACCTCGACGATGTTCCCGCAACCGAGGTGGTGCAGCCCGGCAGCCGCCTCAACTATCGCTTGCTCATGGCCGGCCCGGATGCGGCTCTGGATGCGCTGAAGGATGAACTCGAACTGGCAGCAGGGCACCGTTGGGTTGGCATACGCGATGCGAGCCCGAGGATCGGCAATGCGCTCGACCGCGCCGAGAGTTTCCTGCTGCTGGGTGGGCTGCTGGGCGTTTTGCTGGCCGGAGTGGCCGTCGCCTTGTCGGCGCACCGCTACGCACGGCGTCACTACGATCACGTCGGCGTGCTGAAAACGCTGGGAGCAACGCCGGCTGCCATTGCCCGTGGCTATCTCGGCCTTCTGCTTCTCGTTGGCGCGTTTGCGATTGCCATCGGCCTCATCGCCGGCGGATTGCTGCACTTCGGTATCGTCTCGGCTCTCGGCGCACTCATCACCGTCGAGCTGCCAGCACCCGGCATTCGCCCGCTGTTCGTTGGTGCGCTCACCGGCCTTGTCTGCGCGCTAGCGTTTGCACTGCCGCCGCTCATTCATCTGCGCAACATCTCGCCGATGCGTGTGATCCGCAGGGACCTCGGCGGCACCGAAATCAGTCAGTGGATCACTTATGGCGCGGCCATCGCCGGCAGTCTCGGGCTTCTCATCTGGTACACACAAAGTGTGATGCTCACGCTCTGGACGCTGCTTGGGAGTGTCGGTGTGCTGCTCGTCTTTGGCGCGCTGGCGCTGGGGCTTCTGCGTGGCAGTCGCTTGCTCGGCATGCAGGCCGCCAGCCTGTGGCGGCTTGCGCTCTCCGGGCTGCAGCGCCGTCGGCGCGAGAACATCGCGCAGATCCTGATCTTTGGTCTCGCCATCATGTTGCTGGCGGTTCTGACGCTGTTGCGTACGGCGCTGCTCGATGACTGGCGGGCACAGATTCCTCCGGATACGCCCAACCACTTCGTCATGAACATCCTGCCGGAAGAAGCGGCGACCATCGACAGCATGATCGATACCGTGAGCACGCGGCGTGGCGGAACATATCCGATCGTGCGTGGCCGGGTTACAGCACACAACGATCGGTTGGCCACAGAGGTCGATGAGGCGCGCAAAGGCTCAACGGACGAGCAGGGCACACGACTCGGCAGTGAGCGCAATCTCACCTGGTCGGATTCGATGCCGGAAGACAACGAAATGATCGAAGGCGACTGGTGGCCTGCGGACGAAAAAGCCAACCTGGTGAGCCTCGAAGTCGACTACGCACGCGAGTTCGGTATCAGTGTTGGTGACACGCTGCGATTTGATATTGCCGGCAGCGAAGTCACTGCGCAGGTTGCATCGCTGCGCAAGCTCGATTGGGAGAGCATGAAGCCGAACTTTTTCCTGATCTTCTCTCCGCCAGTGCTCAGCGAGTATCCGGCCACGTACATGACCTCCTTCCATCTCGACGGGGACAACAAGATATTCCTCAATGCCCTGCTGTCGAAATACCCGACCGTTACAGTTCTCGAAATCGATGCGGTGATCGAGCAGGTGCAGCGCATCGTTGACCGGGTCACGCAGGCGGTCGAGCTGATTCTCGCGCTGGTATTGGCGTCAGGATGTCTTGTTTTGCTAGCGAGCATCCAGGCCAGCCGGGACTCCCGACAGGCGGAACACGCCCTGCTGCGCGCCATCGGTGGTACCCAACGGCTGATTCGAGGGGCGCTGACGATCGAGTTCGCAGTGCTCGGCGGGATGGCCGGGTTTGTGGCGGCCGCCGGGGCTGAAACCACGGTTGCGATCCTGCATTACCAGGTGTTCGATCTGCCGGTGACGTTGCATCCCCTCCTGTGGCTCGCAGCGCCTTTAACAGGGGCGCTGATCATCGGCAGTGTTGGTCTCGCCGGTACATCAAAACTGGTGTCCACACCGCCCATGCAGGTTCTTCGCGGCTGACGCAGGCGGCTGCGAATAGCTGAAGATATCGCCGGGATTTCGACGCGTAACGGTTATCCGCCGTCAGAAAAGTGGCACCACCTGAGCGTCGATTTCGCCTGTGAATTTGCTGAGAGAACTGCCGCGCGAAACGAACCGTCACCGTTTGCGCCAACTGTTTGCCTGCTCTAGCGAGCGTACATGATCACGCATCCGCTTTCAGCTCAAAGTTTCACATCAGCCTGGTGGTGGAAAACACAGATGCGCGTCGTCGACCGGCCGATGTGGTGGTCCATATTCGCGGGTGTTCTGTGGGATTTCGCGCTCTTTCTGCAGCTCATGGTCAACGGTGGCGAGTTGCAGATCGCCCAGTATGGTGAAACAGTTCTGAGTGAGTCGCAACGCGAGCGGATGGATGAGACGAAACACCTCCTTCACCAGCTGCAGCTCCTGGTTGCGCTCTTCTCGTGGACAGGTGCTGGCATCACGGTCGTGCAAAGCGTTCGCCTGTTGTGGCGCCGCTGGCAGTCAGCGGGTGCCGCCGGATCGCTCTCGACCTAAGTTTTCGTTGATTCGCCGTGCGCGATGGCAGTCACCGATGCGCAAGACGTCTTGCGCGACGTGAATCCGGCGTACGAGAAGCTGACGGGTTACCGTAAACACGAAGTGATCGGCATGCCGATTATGTTCAATCACTCCGGGGCGGAGGATGAAGATACGGTGCGCCGGATGCGGGATCGGTTGGCTGCCAATGGTGTCTGGGAAGGGCAGTTCTGGCTGCGCAACCGGGCTGGTGAAGCTTTTTCCGAAAAGGTCCTGCGCCGGATTTTCGTTGATCCCGGCAGCGGCGAGCGCGGTATCCTCACGGTATCGCTCGACTTGGGCGGTTCAGAAGAAGAAAAGCGGCTGATGCTGTGGCAGGCACACCATGACACGCTTACCAAACTGCCAAACCGCAATCTCTTTCAGGAACGCTTCACGCGAGTGGTGATGAACCTGAAGTCCGATGGACACGGCGTAGTGCTGGCCATCGACCTTGACAATTTCAAGATCATCAATGACTCGCAAGGTGCCGCCAAGGGAGATCAGCTGCTCACCCAGGTGGCGTTTCGTATCGCCACGGCGGCAGCGAAGAACGATACGGTGGCGCGTCTGGCCGGTGATCACTTCGCCGTTCTGATTTAGTCGCTGGATGACTACGCGACGGCCGAACGACTGGCATGCAACATCCTCGAACAGATCCGATTGCCGTACCAGCTCGACGACCAGGAAGTGTCTTTGACAGCGAGCATCGGCATCTGCAGCTTTCCCACGGATGGCACGGATTGTGGTGAACTGATGCAACGGGCCGATGCGGCCACGGCGAAGGTGAAAGCGCGCGGTGGCAATGGCGTGCAGTTCTTTGAAAGCGCCATGAACCGCGAGGAGCAACGTCGCCTCGAGATCGAGACTGAGCCGCGCAAAGCAATCTATGACGATCAGCTTCTGCTGCATTCCAGCCCCTGATCGACCTGCGTGACAGCAGTGTGGTTGGCGCTGAAGCGCTGGTGCGCTGGCAACATCCGGAGCAGGGTCTCATTTCACCCGGCGTGTTCATCCCGATAGCCGAAGAATCGGGTCTCATCGTTGAACTTGGTGCCTGGGTGCTGCGCCGGGTCGGCCGCTACCTGCGCGAGTGCACGGAGACGGCCAGCGAGAACATGCGCGTTTCCGTCAACGTCAGTGCACAACAGCTGCGCGATGACGCCACGCGGCGGAACTTCATCCATTTGCTGCGCCGCGAAACGGCGAGCCGCCTGACGCTCGAGATCACGGAGAGCGCGCTGGTTGCTGATCGGGAAGGTGTCTACCAGTTTCTCGGTACGGCGCATGAGATGGGCTACCGTACCGCACTCGACGATTTCGGTACCGGTTTCTCGTCACTGAGCTATCTGCGGGACTTCCGCTTCGATGTGCTCAAGGTCTACAAGTCATTCATCGACAATCTACAGGACAGCCGGCACGTGGGGTTGGTGGCATCGATCGTCTCCATGGGACGTATTCTTGGTATGCTGATCGTGGCGGAAGGTGTCGAAGAAGAGGCACAGGTGCGTAAGCTCCGTCAGGTGGACTGCGACTACGCACAGGGTTATTTCTACGCACGTCCGATGCCTTGGGATGATTTTGTCCGGTTCGTGCAACCGGGCCATCTGCGCGCGGTTTCCTGACGCGACTGTCTGGCGCGATATTCTGGATAGTTGCTGCCGGCCCGGATTGCAGGACCTGCAACAAAGGGCTAAAAAGACGCCCCCTGCAACAGCGATCCCGCCGTGTCCGACGTTTCATTGTTCCCACCTCCTGATGTTTCGAACGTTCCCGATGCCGCGCAGGGTGGGGGGACGGCGGGCAATGCCCGCAAGACAGACTTCGAACACAACAAGCTGACCAAGCGGCTGCGGCGGCTTACCGGACAGGCGGTTGTTGACTACGGCATGATCGACGATGGCGACCTGGTGATGGTCTGTCTGTCCGGTGGCAAGGATTCGTATACGTTGCTCGACATGCTGATGTCGCTCAAGCGTAATGCGCCGATCCGGTTTGAACTGCTCGCTGTTAACCTCGATCAAAAACAGCCGGGGTTTCCCGAAGAGGTCCTGCCGGCTTATCTCTCGAAACTGGGTGTGCCTTTCGAAATCCTCGAAGAAGACACTTACAGCATCGTCAAGGCGACCACCCCCGAAGGCAAGATTACCTGCCCCATCTGTTCGCGGCTGCGGCGGGGCATTCTCTACTCGCACGCGGTCAAACGTAGTGCCAACAAGATTGCGCTGGGGCACCATCTCGATGATGTGGTGGAAACGCTGTTCCTGAATCTGTTCCATGGCGCGAAGCTCAAGGCGATGCCGCCGAAGCTGCGTAGCGATGACGGACGCAACGTGGTCATCCGGCCGCTCTGGTATTGCCGTGAGAAAGACATCGAACGGTATTCGATGCACCGCGGCCACCCGATCATTCCCTGCAATCTCTGTGGCTCGCAGGAAAACCTGCAACGCAAGAAGATTGGTCAGATATTGCGTCAGTGGGACCGGGAACAACCCGGCCGGGTGGAGAACATCGCCCGTGGACTGGCCAACGTTGCACCTTCTCATCTTGGGGATCGCGACCTCTTTGATTTCGCCGGTCTGCAGAGCGATACGTTGCTGCGGGTGACGCAGCTGGACTGAATCCCGAACGATTCTCCTGGGTTCGGCGCTTTGGGGTTTAGCCGTGTGAAAGCCCGTGCGATGATCGACGTCGCTTGTTGACCCGCCATCGACTGGCGGAACAGGAGGGATTCATGACTGCCGTTGCACGACCGGCCATCGACCCGGACGTATTCACCAGCGCGGAATACGCCGCCAACCCTTACCCGGTGCTCAAGCAGCTACGAGATCACTGGCCTGCATGGCGCAACCCGAAGACCGGCGTGTGGATGATCACCCGTTATGACGATGTGGTGAGCTTTTTCCAGGACACGGAGAATCTCTCGGCCTCACCTAATGGTGAGTCTATCGGCGGTGTGTTTGGCCCCACGCTCATGGAGTATGACGGCGACGACCACACCAAACTGCGCAATATCGTCGCGCCACAGTTCGTCGGGTTGAAACTGAAAACACTGTTGCCGGTGGTGACACGCAACGCGATGGCGCTGATCGAGAAGTTCACTGTACTGCAGGCGAAATCGATAGCGAAGAACGCCTCCCGCACGGGTGAGATAGATATCGTGGATGATTTCGCCACACGCCTGCCGCTCAACGTGATTCTCGATATCATGGATCTGCCGCAGGAAGCACACGAGATGTTTCACGAGTGGTATCCGGCGATGATGAATGGCATCAATGGCGGTCCTCACCTTCGTGCGCTCGGAGTGAAGGCGAACCGGGAATACCACGACTATCTTGATCCGTTGATCGATGCGCGAGCACAGAAACCGGGTGAGGACCTGTTATCGCGGCTCGCGACGGCCCGAGTGGATGGTCAGCAGATGACCAAGGATGAAATCAAGTCATTCGCCAGCCTGATCCTGGTAGCGGGGGCGGAAACCACGGACAAGGCCATCGCCAACCTCTGGTATCAGTTGCTCTCCAATCCTGATCAGTGGGCAGCTGTGCAATCGGATCCCGAACTGCTGGAACCCGCGTTTACCGAGATGATGCGCGTGCACCCACCCGCGTCAGCGCAGATGCGCACGGTGGTGCGCGATATCGAGGTTCACGGTGAGACCATTCCGCGGGGCGCCTACGTCAGTCTGTCGATCTACGGTGCCAACCGCGATGAGCGAGTTTTCCGCGAGCCTGATCGCTTCAACATCTTCCGTGATGATCTCTTCGCCGGACGGGAAATGCGGGGTGGTTATCGCCAGGGCGGACGAGCCGGACACCTTGGTTTCGGGCTCGGCAAACATTTCTGCGCCGGCTACCAGCTGGCGCGTGCTGAAACCGTGATTGGAACCCGGATGCTGATGCCGGTGATCCGCAACCCCCGGTTCAAACCGGGCACCCAGCCCGGGCCGATCGCGATCCGGATCGCCCCGTGGAGCCTGAAACTTGAGTTTGATGCGGCTTGATTCTGTGCTGCAAAGATTCGCTTGTTCTGAACCGGAGTATTGCAATGAAAACAGTCGTTCGTTTCCTTATCGGAATGTTGGCGGTCACCGTCCTCGGTGCCTGCACCCAGGAAACGCAGAACCGCATCTGGCGTGGCATCCAGAACTGGACGGGAACCAATGGTGTGCTCGATATTTATGGCGGTGAAAGACTCGCCATGCGGTTCATCGAGATCGACAAGCTGACTACGGCAGTGGCCACCAGCGGTGACGACGCCCGGGCCTTCCGCTTCGGTTATGGGGTGCTGGATACCAACCAGAACCTGGTCAAGGATGCAGGCGAGAAGCGCGTCTATTTCGAGGTCAGTGACTATTCAAGGCCTTATGTGTTTTACGAGAATCCGCTCTGAAGCGGGCAACAGCGATCTGCCGGACGCACGGAACCTTGGGTTTGGAACGAGGAGGGGAACGCCATGGGACTGATGAAGTATCCGATATTCCAGTACGCCTACGTAGTCGATGACATCGAGAAGGCCTGTCTGCAGTGGCATGCGCTCACTGGTGCCGGACCATTTTTTGTATCGCCGCACCACAGATCTCCCGACCACTTCCACCGCGGCAAACCGTCAGAGGCTGATCTCAGTTATGCCTTTGGTCAGGCGGGACCTGCTCACATCCAGCTGATCCAGCAGCACAACGATGCGCCGTCGGTGTACCGGGAGATGTTTCCAAAGGGCCATCAGGGATTTCACCACGTTGCTATTCTTCCGCCGGATTTTGCAGCGGAAAAAGCGCGATTTGAAAAGCTCGGCTTTCCGGCCGTCACCACCCTGACCTCCGCGGCCAGAGTGGCGTACATGGATACTCGCCCGGCGCTTGGCTGTTTTGTCGAACTCTATGAAGACAATCAGCCCCTGCGGGATACGTTTGCACGCTGGAAGGCCATACACGACGCGTGGGATGGTGTGACTGAACCGCTGCGCCCTGCCTGACGGATCGGCTTCGAAGCGAGACGGCGGTTCTGCCCACCCTTTGAGCCAGAGCAACCAACATGATTGATTCAGATATAGCACGAGAAAGACAACGATGAGTGGTTTTGCACTGTTGATGGATGTGACGGCCCGGGTACTTCTCGGCCTGTATTTCCTGGTTCCGGGTCTCTCCAAGATCCCGGGTTTCGATGCCATGGTGACGTACATGTCGACCCACGGTGTGCCGTTCACGGTGCCGCTGCTGGTCCTCACCACGGCGCTGCAGATCGGCGGCGGACTTGCTCTGATTGCCAGTTGGCAAACCCGCATCGTGGCATTTCTGCTCGCCGGGCTTACGCTTGCCATCAATGTCTTCATGCACGACTTCTGGAATGTCTACGAAGGACTCGATCAGGGGCACGAAACGCAGAACTTCATCAAAAATCTCGGCATCTTTGCCGGTCTCCTGCTGCTTGCGGCCCGTGGTGCGCCACAGCTGTCGCTGGATGCCCGGCGGAGCGTTCGCGCTAGAACCGCACAAGTTGCTTTTTTTGCCCGCTGTAAACCTATTCCCATTCAACCGGAGTCTTAGGCGCCCATGATCGAACGCACCATTGAACGACTGCTGTTTGCCAGCCGCTGGATACTGGCCCCGGTTTACCTGGGACTGTCGCTGGCGTTGATGGTCCTTGGCGTCAAGTTCTTTCAGGAGGTCTGGCACATCGTCTCCACAGTTTTTGTCATCAGCGAGCCTGACCTCGTACTGACGTTGCTTGCCATGATCGACCTTGTGCTCGTTGGTAGTCTGATCGTCATGGTGATGTTCTCGGGCTACGAGAATTTTGTGTCGAGGATTGATACCGGCGATGAGTCGGAAAAACTCGGCTGGCTCGGAAAACTTGACGCCGGCACGCTGAAGCTGAAAGTGGCCGCATCCATCGTCGCCATCTCTTCCATCCACCTCCTGCAGAAGTTCATGGACGTCGAGAAGATCGATAACGACAAACTTCTGTGGTACGTCATCATTCACATGACGTTTGTGGTGTCCGCCTTGCTCATGGGCTGGCTCGACCGGATTGCGTTCGCTTCCCACCGCGAGCACTGAAAGGGCCACTCAGCGCGTCCCGGCGCGTTCGGTCTCGATATCTGAAGCGCGCAGAGGCACTTCGTTGCTGGCGAGTTTTTCCGCCGATTCGAGGACCTCGGACAAGGCGATCTCATAGCTCTGGGTAAGGCCGCTAAGGCTGACTAGGTCAGGATCGACGCCGGGTTTGCGAGCTGCATCGAGCGCGCGTTCAAGGGTTTTGGACGCCTCCTGCAGACGCGCCGCACCAAAACTGCCGGCGACACCGTGCAGCTTATGGGCCAGCCGTTCCGCTTCTTCGAAGTTGCGGGCGTCGAGAAAGGCGCGGATTTTCTGGCCCGCGTCTGCATAGTACTTGCCAAAGTCGCCCATGAGTTTGACGGGCAGTCGCACGAGCCTTTTCCATGAACGCGAGCAGCAACTGGTATTCACCGGCGGAAAGCTGGCACGCATCGCCCTGAGGATCGAGGATTTCTCGCTTGTTGAGATCCAGCGTGAACCCTGCGAAATGGCGTGTGTGTCCCTTGCGCTTCTGGCTTTGCTGGATATGTACGCGGCGGATGAGGTTGCGGGCCCGGCTCAACAGTTCGCGCGGATCGAATGGTTTGGTGACATAGTCGTCGGCCCCTGATTCGAGGCCAAGGATGCGGGCGATCTGGTCGTTCTTGCTGGTCACCAGGATGATGCCGATATCCGAACCGGTGCGGATTTCACGAGTCAGCGTCAGTCCGTCTTTGCCCGGCAACTTGATGTCCAGCAAAACAAGGATGACATCCGTCTCGCGGACGAGTTTGTGAACTTCATCCCCGGAGCCGGTTGACGACACTCGAAAGCCTTCGTCTTCAAAATACGACACGAGCTGTTCACGCGTGATCGGTTCGTCTTCGACGATCAGAATGTGGTCCTGTTCTGCCATGGTTCCCTGTCCGGTTGGAACTTCTCTTCGGAGTGCCTGATGGATTGAGCATCTGCTACCGTCTCACAATGTACTCCATAGAAGACAGAGCAGACACAGAGACGCCGGTTACGCCGGGGTGTGATGCCGGGAATGCGGCACCTTTTCAACGGGTGGGACACATCGCCGTGCGCCGGCTCACGCTCCGCTGTAGTTCCCCTTCAAAGAGGCGTTGGTGCCGGCATCCCTTTTCTTCGAATGAAAAAAGCCGCTGATCATGAGAATCCCTGTGGATGCTCTCTCCAAGGACGCACTGAACGCGATCATTGAGTCGTTCGTGCTGCGCGAAGGAACGGATTACGGTGAGAGAGAGACCGGTTTTGCGGCCAAGTGCCAACAGGTGCGCCGGGCGCTCGAATCCGGATGGGCCGCCATCGAGTTCGACGCAGTGACTGAAAGCGTCAATATCGTGCCGCTTGAACCGGGGCAAGCCAAAGACTGACAAAACTATTGCCCTTGTGTCGGGAGAATGGCGCCTTTTGTGCGAATACGTGAAGAACTCTTGAGTGGCTTCACGGTTTTCCGTCGTCGAACTGCCGATGATCCTGCCCAGAGGCGTCATTTCCATGGCAGATGTCGAAAACATGGCGGAATCAATTGCAAGCAGCACAAAGCGCCGGATGGCGGGGGTTTGTTTCCTGCTCCTTACGGCCTTGCTGCTGAATCCGGTGTGCTCCGAGGCCTCTGGAACGGCGGCGGGAACGCTGATTCCGAATACGGCCTCCATGCAGTTTGCGATCGATGGCTTGTCGAAAAACGTTCGCTCCAACACCACCGAAAGCCGAGTGGACGAAGTCCTCGACGTGGTCGTTGCCGCTGAACAGGCCGAAGCCGTGGCCATCGATTCGCCGATGGAGACGGCAGTGGTCTCGTTCCTCGCAACGAACACCGGTAACGGGGTCGAAGGCTATCGGCTGTTCCTCGATCTGAACATCAATGAGGGCGGATTTGATCCGAGCAGCGGCGGATTGTGGCTCGAAACCAATGGTGTGCCCGGCCTGCAGACGGGTGCCGGCGGAGATTCCGTGCATGTGGACGGCGCCGTTGTGAATCTGATTGCGGATCAAAACATCACAGTGCATGCCGCTGTCGTCATTCCGGGCGCACTTGCTGCCTACGCAGAGAGTCTCATACGGCTGCGTGCGGTGAGCGCAACGATCAATGCAGCGAGTGGAGTCAACGATCCGGATGCTGCCGAATTTCCGCCACCCGGCAGTACTTTTACAGCAGCGGGTGATGGCGGCACATACGCGGTGGTCGGGTCGACCCACCAAGCGGAACAACCCGTGTTCTTCGCGTTTCCCGGATTCCGTATCGATGCGCCGACGGTAGCCCTCGACAAGGTCGCAGTTGCGGTTCGTGCGGCAGACGGTACCGATGCGGTGCGACCGGGTTCGATCGTCGACTATCGCATGCGCGTCGAGGTGCGTGATGCGGGTTCATTATCAGGAATGCGGTTGAAGGATTTATTGCCACCGGAACTCGAGTACATCGCCGGGAGCCTTGCGATCAATGGTACGGTGGAGGACGACGATCTTGAGCCGTTAGGGACTGACGTGGGTGGATATGACCCGCACACGGCGACGCTGGATGTTGGCCTCGGCGACGTGGCGCTTGCTGATGCAGCCGGAACGGCGGTTCACGTCGTCACCTTTTCTGCGACCATACGCTGATCGCCGGTACCGGCCGAAATCAGGACTAAGTGGCTATGCACAGGATTCGAACAACTGGAACGGATAGCTCGATGAAGATGGCAAGGACAACCATCGCACGTTTGTTGTGGATCGGGCTGTTTGCGGCGATGCCCGCCGCAGCCAATGTGGAAATGACCACCACGGTACAGAAGGTGATCCTCCAGGAGGATGCCAAAGGCAATAGCGTTCGTAAGCTTGTCAGCGCCGATCAGGTGGTGCCGGGCGATACGCTGCACTACGTCATCAGTTTCTCCAACAAAGGATCAAGCAGTGTCGACAGCGGCAGCATCGTGATCACCAACCCGCTGCCGCCGGATACGGTCTACCTCGAAGGCACCGCTGCAGGCAGCGGTACCGAAGTGTCTTACAGCGTCGATTCGGGCGGAATGTTCGGACGACCGGAAGAGTTGACGGTTCTCCGCGAAGGAGAGCGTGTACCAGCACAGGCTGCTGACTACACGACGATACGATGGGCGTTCAAACCCGCTCTCGAAGCCGGCAAGACGGGCGATGTCTCGTTCAGTGTGCGCCTGAAATAGGAGCTGTCCGGGCAACCGGACAGACACATGGGTCTCGTGGTGAACATTGCACGCCGGCCAGGAGTCGAAGCAGCTTTGAGCGCGAGAGGATCGCGTGTTGTTATGCGGTAAACCAAACCGCTCTGACTACGCAGTACGTTCCTGATGCGGTTCGATGAAGAAACCTTGCGGAGATATCTAGGCTTCATCACGGCTGAGCGCAGCGTCCGCCGCGGTGTTGTGGCGTCACGGTAGACCACGCCGCTCCCCTGCGTGGTTGCTTGATACCGCAGGCCTTCAGTATGGTGCGTGCCCCACACTAGGATCTGCTCTAGATGAATTCCCAGCGTTTGTCCGCAGCGGTCGTTCTTGGTTGCACCCTGTCCCTCTCTGGTGCTCTGTCGGCAGCAGAAAACTCCGTGGCAGCGGTTGAGACGGACCGCATCGAAGAGGTGGTGGTCACCGCACGTTCTCTGCTGGGACTGGCTGGCCGCGGCGCATCCGTTGACGTGGTTGATGCAGAAGAACTGCTGCGTATCAGGCCCACCCACGCCGCCGAAGCGCTGTCGCGATTGCCCGGGTTGTGGATCACCCGGGGTTCTGGACACGAACACCTGACTGCTATCCGCTCCGCCACGCTCACCGGAGCGGGATCGTGCGGATCTTTCCTGCTCCTTGAGGACGGCGTACCGATCCGGCCCACCGGCTTCTGTAATGTCAACAACCTCTTCGAGATGAATATCGAGCAGGCCGGTGCCGTGGAAGTATGGCGTGGTCCTGGCAGCGCGGTACTGGGTGGCAACGCACTCAAAGGTGCGGTGAACGTCATGTCGCGATTGCCCGAAACCACGCGGATCGGTGTGGAGGGCGGTTCATACGGCTATGGCCAGACACGGGTTGAAATAAGGGTCGATCTCAGCGACTGGGCAGCAGGTCTCGTGGCCAATGCGTCCCGCTCCGATGGTTACCAGAGCCAAACCGGCTTCGAGCAATACAAGCTCAACGGTGTTCTCGAAGGCATGATCGGCAACTGGGATGTCCGGGCTACGGTATCGGGTACACAGCTGCATCAGGAAACGGCGGGCTTTGTGATAGGTACCGATGCCTACAAGGATGGCCGGCTGCGTAAATCCAATCCGAATCCCGAGGCCTATCGCGACGCCTGGTCCGGACGGGCGGCAGTGACCTTCAGCAACGGCGGGTTTTCGGTAACCCCCTATGCCCGCCGCAGTCAGATGAACTTCATCCAGCACTTTCTGGTCGGCAAACCGCTCGAGGACAATGATCAGTCGAGCTATGGCGTCCTGCTCGCGCACCACTTCGATGGCGGAGCGCTCGACCTGCGCACCGGTATCCAGGTGGAGGGATTCAACGGCGGCCTCAAGGAATTCCAGCCAGGTGCTGCTGTGGGTTCAGCGTTCATCGTCGCGACACGGCCCAGGGGCATTCACTACGACTACGATGTGGATGGTGCCAGTGCGGCGCTTTATTACGATCTCGACTATGCGTTTGGCGATCACTGGCACCTGCTGCACAGTGGCCGCGTCGAACGGCTTGAGTTCGATTACGACAACCGGTCGCTGGACGGCAATACCGGCGACAACGGTGTGCCGTGTGGATTTGGCGGGTGTCTCTACACGCGGCCCGCGGATCGTAGGGATATATTCACTGACGCCGCAGGACGATTGGGAATCTCGCGTGACCTCGCTTCAGGCCAATCACTTTACGCCGTGATCGCCACCGGCTTTCGCCCGCCGCAGGCCGTGGAGCTCTACCGGTTGCAGTCGGGACAACGTATTGCCGATCTCGACAGCGAACGCACGGTATCCAGTGAGGTGGGCTGGCGCACGGAGTGGTTTGAACTGACCGCATTTGTTGAACGCACACGCAACGTGATCCTGCGGGATTCGAGCGGGTTCAACCTGAGTAACGGTCGTACCCGATCCGAGGGCCTTGAAGCTGCGCTGCATTTCACTTCAGGCGCGCATCAGCTGGATGCGGCGCTGACCTTCGCCCGTCACCGTTACGACTTCGACCGCACGCTCGGCGGCGGCGAAGTCATTAACAAGGGTGATGATGTGGATACGGCGCCACACTTCCTCGGCTACCTGCGCTGGGGTTACCGGTTCTCGGAGTCGCTCTACCATGAGGTCGACATGAACTGGACGGATGAGTATTTCAGCAACGCCAACAATACCCGCGTCTACGACGGCCACGTGGTGTTCAACTGGCGAGGCGACTGGCAGGCGACGCCCTCGTTACGTCTCTTCGTGCGGGTGGTGAACCTGTTCGATAAGGAGTATGCGGATCGCGCTGATTTTGCTTTTGGCAATGACCGCTACTTCATCGCCATGCCCCGCCAGGTATATGCCGGCGTGGACTACACTTTTGATTGATTACCTTCTTGTCTGACCGCCGTTGCATGTGGTGATCACAGGATTTCGGCCATGAACCAGCTCGCACCGCATCCGCGTATCCGCGTCAACGCCCAAATTGCCCCACGCGGCACCCTCGAGGTGCTGTCACAGATGGATGTTGCGGCGCTGACCGATACTGCCCGACGTATCGATCTCATGGATGTGTTCAGACGCTGTGCACTGGCGGTACTCAACACCGGTAACGAAACCGACGATGCCAAGGTGCTGTTTGACACCTATGCAGATTTTTCCATCGAAGTGGTACGGCGCACGCGTGGCCTCAAGCTCGTTATCCGCAATGCCCCGGCCTCGGCGTTTGTCGCCGGACGCATGGTCGAAGGGATCCGGGAACATCTCTTTTCGCTACTGCGGGATATCGTCTTCATCGGTACCGAATACTCAGATCTGTTGAGCGCGCAGGATGTACCGCCAGAGGCCATCACCGATGCGGTGTTCCAGATCCTCAAACACGCACGTGTTCTGGAACCCAACAAACCGCCGAACCTGGTGGTCTGCTGGGGTGGCCACTCCATCAGCCGTGATGAATACGAGTACACCAAGCAGGTAGGTTATCACCTCGGTCTGCGGGGCCTGGACATTTGTACGGGATGTGGACCGGGCGCCATGAAAGGGCCGATGAAAGGTGCTGCGGTCGGACACGCGAAACAGCGCATCACATCAGGCCGATACATCGGCCTTTCTGAGCCCGGCATCATTGCGGCGGAACCGCCTAACCCCATGGTGAATCATCTGGTTGTGCTGCCCGACATCGAAAAATGGTTGGAAGCATTCGTTCGTCTCGGCCATGCCGTCCTGGTGTTCCCGGGTGGAGTGGGAACCGCCGAGGAGATTTTTTATCTGCTCGGCATCGTGACTGATCCGAAAAATGCGACGCACTCATTAC
>VGVE01000021.1 GCA_016874135.1 Gammaproteobacteria bacterium
CCGCTTTCCCGTGCTGTATGTGCCGGAGTTTGAGATCGCCGCGAAGAAGACCCGTTTGCCGCTGCCCCTGCTCATGGCCGTTACCCGCCAGGAGAGCGCTTTCGACCGTCACGCCCGATCCGTCGCCAATGCCCGCGGCCTGATGCAGCTGCTGCCGAGTACGGCACGCTGGGTCGCCGAGAGAACGCGCCAGAAGGCGCCTTCGGAAGCCATGTTGTATGAGCCCAGAATCAACATCGGCCTCGGCAGCACCTACCTCGCCGGACTGCTTGGCCGCTATCAGAATCAGCTGCCACTCGCTGCCGCTGCCTACAACGCCGGCGAAGGCCGCGTGAAACGCTGGACCGCCGAGGCAGTAGGCATGCCGATGGATGTGTGGATCGAAACCATCCCTTTCAACGAAACTCGCAACTACGTGAAAAACGTACTGGCCTTCCGGGTGGTCTACGGAATCCTCACTGAAATGCCCCAGCCTGCGCTCGGGGACCATGAGATGCATGTGCTGAAGAAAACCCTCACCGCATCGAGATGAGCGGGCTGATCGACATCGGCGCCAATCTGCTGAGCAGCCACTTTGACACCGATCTGGACGTGGTGCTGACAAGAGCGCTCACCGCAGGTGTGGAACGCATACTGATTACCGCATCAAATCTGCAGGCGGTGCCGGAAATCCTCGACCTCATCAGGGTGAACCGCAGGCGATCCGACTGGCCAAGGTTGTACTGCACCGCAGGTATTCATCCCCACGAAGCAGCCTCCGCGCCGGCAGGCTTTTCGGCAGCCCTCATCGACTGGTTCGAAGATCCTGATGTGGTGAGTGCCGGTGAAGCTGGTCTCGACTACAACCGGAACTTCTCACCAAAAAACATCCAGCGCGAGGTGTTCAGTGCGCAGATCGAAGCTGCGCGCGCTGCGGATATGCCACTCTTCGTGCACGACCGTGAGAGCGGCGGCGACACCCTGGAACTGCTGCGCGACGGTAACGTCAATCCGGAACGCATCGTGATCCACTGCTTCACCGGCACGGCAGCGGAGCTCGACGCCTATCTGGACACGGGTTTTTGCATCGGCATCACCGGTTGGGTGTGCGACAGGAAGCGGGGTGAACTCCTGCGCTCACTCGTAGCCCGGATCCCGCTTGATCGGTTGCTGATCGAAACAGATGCTCCATGGCTGCTTCCTCAGGACTTGCCTGCACCCGCGCGCAAGCGCATGAGTCGACGCAATGAACCGGCCACCCTGCCACACATTGCTACTACCCTCGCCCACCTGATGCAGGTCGATCCAGACGTGCTGGGCGATGTTACCCGCGCCAACGCGATCCGGTTTTTCCGCCTGGAGCCGTGAGTCACGCGGCTCAGACGGATTGCGCAATCCTTCGATACCAGGCACTGACCCGTTCGCGGGTCAGTGGTGCATCCAGTTCGTGTTTCGAGTATCGAAGCACAGGAACGCGTGCGCCGTAGCGCTCAACCCCGTCATCTATCCGCGTGACGTCAATGACCTGAAGCCGGACACCGCGCAGTTCTGGCATACTCATCAGTAAATCCAGCGCGGATTCGCACAGGCTGCAATCCGTCGTTCCCAGCAGCGCCAGCGTTTTTACTTCACCCATCACACGTTCCAAAACGTTATCTGAAGCCCGATGCCACATTTTGCCCTGCGATTCGCGGATTCCCACAGTGCGGCGCGATATCCGCTCCCCGTCGCCGGGCCACTTCTTTTCTTGGGCCAGGGTGAATCACGGATCATCCGCGCCGACTTGCCGCCACTTCCAGCGCATTGGATTGTCGCCGCCAGCTTTGTTACCCCCGGTGCCATCACACCCACCCATCAATTCCGGTTGCTGACAAACGAACACACGTGGTCACTCCTGCCGGTGCCTTCACAGCCTGGGCAACGCCCTGATCTCACGGCTATGGATCCGTCGGTCAGCGTACACATCGATTGCTGGCATACCCATGTCTCGATTCAAGCGCCGCGGATTGAACTTGTCATCAACACCACAAGCGCACCCCGACACTATCTGCTCTGCATTTCCGCGCGGCCCGTGCAGCTCGATGTTGGCCCTGCGAGCGCGGCTTGCATCGTTGCGGATCCGCCACAGAAGCTGTCGCAGATGACCGCAGCTGATTCGGTGCGGCATCACATCTGCTCACCCACCAGCGTGGCGATGCTCCTGCCGGGTGCCGCGCGTGATCCGATCGCCACGGCCTGTCGCGACAATGCGACCGGTCTGTACGGCAGCTGGCCCATGGCCGTTCGCACCGCAGCAGCAGCAGGTGCCGTTGCCGGCGTGGAGCTGCACGATTCCTGGTCCCAGGCATTGCACGTAATGCGCGAGGGTTACGCGTTTGCAGCTTCCATCCGGTACGCACCGGGGAGTCTGACGGGGGCGCCACTCGCCTCGACGGCAGGTCACCTGGTGGTCGTCCATAGCATCGGGGAAGGCCGGGTGTTGGTACATGATCCCGCTGCGGCGAGTGACGAGGCGACGGCGATATCCCATGACATCGATGAATTTTCGCGTGCATGGCTGGCCTCGCGAGGCGCAAGTTATATCATCGCGCCATGAGGCCAATCGTCACTTTTCTGGCCGGCCTTGCCGGTCTCGGTGCGTCCACGTCCCTGTTTACCTGGGGTCTCGTCACCTGGACCTTGCAGAATTTTTCACTCGTCTACCTGTGGCCGTTCAATGGCCCTGCGGCACTGCAACCAGTACACGTGCTCACCGTCGGACTGGCGGGACTGCCGTTTGCATTCCACCTGATCGGCGGAGCTTCGGGGAACTCCGGCCAGACCGAGGCGGGAGAAGTACGTGACTGAGCCGCAGATTTATCTTCGCCCGCTGACATCAGATGACCGAGACGAGTTTCTGCGCATGAGCCAGGACAGCCGCGGGTTGCACGAACCCTGGATATCACCACCGACCACGGCGCGCGGCTTCGAGGCCTATATCAACCGGCTCGACAGTGACGATCACGAGAGTTTTCTGGTCTGCGAGAAAGCCAGCCGTGCGATCACCGGAGTCATCAATCTGAACAGCATCGTTCGTGGAACTTTTTTATCGGCAAGCCTCGGGTACTACGTTGCCGCCGCCTACGCCGAGCGCGGCTACATGCAGCAAGGATTGCTGCGGGTCGCTGAACATGCCTTCCGTGTCATGGGCCTGCACCGGCTCGAAGCCAACATCCAGCCGGAAAACCGCCGTTCGATCCGGCTCGTACAACGTTGCGGCTTCCGGCTGGAAGGGCTCTCTCCCAAGTTTCTCTTCATCGACGGCGCCTGGCGAGACCACGAACGCTGGTGCAAGGTCGATCCACGGCAGGGGCTCGAATCATGAGCCAGCCGACAGGATCCGAATCCACCAAAGTCGCTGTTCTGCGCGGTGGCTATTCACGTGAAGCGGAAGTCTCTGCGAAATCCGCGCGTGAAGTGGCTGCAGGGCTCGAAACTGCGGGATACACCGTTGCGATCATTGATCTCGGCAGCGCCCTCACCCGAGATCTGCTCGACTTCAATCCGCATGTGGTCTTTCCAGCGCTGCATGGTTCACCAGGCGAAGACGGCACGGTCCAGGGGTTTCTGGAAATGCTTGATCTACCCTACGTCGGCGCCGGCGTGCACGGTTCCGCTACAGCCATGGACAAGAGTCTCGCCAAGGCAGTGTTCGCGCGTGCCGGCCTGCCCGTTCTGCCTGATGTGGTGGTCGCGCCGGACCGGGATGTGTACGAAGCAGCAAGCGAAGTGCGACAAAAACTTGGGGAACGGATCGTCGTCAAACCTCTCGCGCAAGGTTCGGCCCTGGGAGTCCAACTGCTGCCGAATGGCGGCGACATCGCCGCCGCCATAAACAACAGCCGCGAAGCGGCTGCGGATGTGTCGGGTCCCGCCGCGGTGCTAGTTGAACCTTACGTCATGGGCCGGGAAATGACCGTGGGCGTGCTTGACCTTGAAGGCGCGGCCCCGCAGAGCTTTCCGGTCATCGAGATCCGCACCGCACAGGGAGAATGGTATGACTTTACCAACCGCTACACGGTGGGGCGCAGCGAGCACATTCTGCCGGCGCCGATCTCTTCACAAGCCAGTGCACGCATTCGCGAGATTGGTATCCAGGCACACCAGTCTCTGGGTTTGCATGAGCTCTCCCGCGCAGACCTTATTGTCACTGATGATGAATCGATCACGTTGCTCGAAGTCAACACATTGCCCGGCATGACCCCCACGAGCCTCTATCCGGATGGTGCACGCGCAGTCGGGTATTCGTTTTCAGCGTTGATGCAGGCGCTCGTCGCAAGTGCGCAACGACGCCACAAATCGAAAACGCACTTGAGCTAGGTCAGGAGACAACAGTCTCCGGCCGCTCCGCAAAACCGAGAACCACCGGGACCACCGAACGACCCAGACGCGCCGCTTCGAGTGGCGCAAATAGCGACTTCGCGTCTTCGATGAGCTGGCGTTGCATTGATGCGATGCCTTCGAGCAGTCCGGCAACGGAACTGTCCCGTCGCGCGAGATCCGCAAGACCGGCTAACGATTCTGCGCCTTGACTATGAACTTCCCGGCCATAGACACGCGTGATGGATTGATAGCTGGTTTGCTGGAAGTCCAGGGAGACTGCCGCCAACGCATCACTCTCGAAGCCGAGCGAAGCCAGGCGCAGCGCTACGTCACCGAGATCGCCCTGAAACAGCGACGATGCCTGCTCCGCAACTTTCACGATCATGTTGTCGATCGCCGCCAGGTCCGATTCACCAGTGCATCTTCAAACTGCTGCGCGTGAGTCGGATCCGCTCACGGCCGTCGGCGATCAGCTCCGGGTGCTGCTCCGCATCCGTTCGATAGATGGTCAGCCAAACGAGCACGCCGAGGGGTGGAAATGCGGTGCCTTCCGCGTAGAGCGACCACTGCAGGTAGCGTGCACGAAGAGGTGAATCGGCGGCCGGTGCAAGCCGGCCCCGCCCATACTTTTCGAGGATGTACTCGATCATCGCGCCAGATTCCGCCATCACCACATCATCATCGACGAGCGTCGGGATCTTTCCCGTAGGTGTGTCCTGGATGAAGAACCGACCACTGGTCGGCTTGAAAGTCACGCGCTCGAGTTCATGGGGTATCTCGAGTTCTTCGAGCAACCAGCGAACACGGACCGCACGTGTGCCCAGTGCAACATAGAGTTTGAGCATCTTCGACTCCACCCGTTAACCCTACGTTTTTCGGTCTTTCAGCCGAGCCGCTGAAACCTGGGTGGTCTCTTTTCGATGAGTGCCATGGCACCTTCCCGGGCATCCGGCGCGGCTACGAACTTCCACTGCACCCGCTCAGCCTCGCGAAGGGCCTGTGTATAGCCGGTCCCGAGATGCGAGTAGACCAGTTTTTTGGTTGCGGCAATGGCATGAGGAGCGGATGTTCTGGCGAGCCGGCGCACATAGGCGAATGCACGGTCCAGCAACTGCTCCGCAGGCACCACCTGTTCGACGAGGCCCATGTTCAGTGCCTCTGCTGCACTGATGCGATCACTCATCCACAAGAGATCGAGCGCTCGGCCGACACCGACGAGTCTAGGCAGCAACCAGCTGGACCCGTGTTCGGCAATGAGGCCACGTTTCAGAAAGACCGTAGTGAATGACGCGCTCTCGGCAGCGATTCGCAAATCACTCATGAGTGCCATGATGAGGCCACCACCTGCAGTTACACCGTTCACTGCACTGATGATCGGTTTCGGCGTTTCGAGAAAGTAGCTGAAGATTCCAGGCAACTCATCCGATGGCGGTGTTTCCCCGGCATCCGGACGGGACGTTACCTCTGCGAGGGTGGCTGAATCGAGTCCCGCACTGAATCCTCGCCCGGTACCGGTGAGAACGATTCCAACGACGCGGGTATCGGCCACACACGAATCAACGGCTGCTCGAATACCCCGCAATGTGTCATAGGTGAACGCGTTGAGCTTCTCCGGGCGGTTGAGCCGGATCAAGCCCACAGGATCAGCAATTTCGAGTTCCACATCCGCCACGTCGTCTCTCCCGCTTGTGATGAACGCAGAGGATAGAGGGCAGACCGATGCAAATCAGCATCGATCGCAGACCGCAGGCCTGGCGACGCGTGATCAAGCTGTTTACGAAACAGCCTGGTCAGCCATCCAGGGATGGTTAGCCCGCTAATACAGAATGAAAACGCTATACTTGGCGTGAGCAGGTGTCGCCCGCAGAAGATGAAAAAGTACATGGAAGGACTTGTTCACCAACCTCTGATAGAACACACGGTATTCCATGCTCGCCAGCACTGGCATTCGGCCAGTTGCGTCGTCGTTAAAGCGCCGTGCCGCCGTCCACCGGCAGAATGGCGCCGTTGATACCTATGCCGAGATCCGAAACGAGCAGCAAGGCGAGCGCAGAGACTTCTTCAACGGTATTGATGCGTTTGGTCGACGCTTCCGCCGCATAGTTGCCGAGGAACTCTTCGTAGCTGAGGCCCATCGACGCCGCGGCAGATCGTCCAGTGATCTTCATCAAATCGGTTTCCACGGCGCCAGGGCTGATCGCATTCGAGGTGATGCCCTTGGCACCATACTCGAAAGCCACCGCCTTGGTGAAACCATTGAGCGCGTGTTTGAAGGTGATGTAGTGGGAGCAGTTGGCCTTGTTGGCTTGTTTGCCTTCAACAGAGGAGATGTTGATGATCCTGCCGGAGCCGCGTTTTTCCATGTCTCGCAGCGCCAGCCGCGTGGCCCAGAACGCGGAGTTGAGAATCCAGTTCCCCGCCTGGTCCCAGGCGTCTATCGCCAATTCCGCAACCGGTGCAAATCCGGAGGAACCACCGGCGTTGTTGACAAGAATATCCACGCGCCCGAACTTCGAGAGTGCAGCATTGATCGTGGCTTCCACATCCTCGCGCCGAGTGACGTCCGCCGCAACGAACAGGGTTCGTGCCGGTAACCCAAGTTCCGCGATCGCCGCACTGCCTTTTTCCGGACTGCGACCGTTGATCACAACACTTGCACCCGCCTTGAGAAAGGCTTCGGCGAGCGCAAACCCGATGCCTCTCGAACCGCCGGAAATCACCGCGACCTTGCCGGTGAGATCTACGCTTCCCATGCTTTCGCCCCCCTCTGCAGCCGTTGGTGATCCCCATAGGCACAAGACTTAAAGAATTGCCTGCGCCCTGACCTCGTAAGCCTGCCCTGGTGGATCGAAAACGGGACCACGTATCAGACGTCGTAGCCCCGCTCATTGTGCAGCACGAGATCGAGACCCTCCACTTCCTCTTCATCGGTTACGCGGTTACCGGCGATCACATCGCTCACCTTGAGACAGAGCCAGGTCATGACACCGGTGTAGGCGATGGTCACCACGATACCGATGGCCTGCACGCCGAGCTGGCCGCCGATGTTGATGTCTTCCTGACCCGAAAAGAGCCCAAGCGCACTGGATGCAAACACCGCCGTCAATAACGTCCCGAGGGTTCCACCCACACCGTGCACCGGAAAGACGTCCAGCGAGTCATCGATCCTGAGCGAGCGCTTCACATAGTTCGTGGCGAGAAAACAGATACTGCCGGCGAGGATGCCGATGATCAGCGCGCCTGCCGGTCCGACGAATCCCGATGCCGGAGTGATTGTGCCAAGCCCAGCCACCATGCCTGTCACGGCACCCAGCGCACTCGGTTTGCCATAACGGATCCACTCTGCGGCCATCCACATCATCGCTCCGGAAGCTGCGGAGACATGCGTGACCAGCATCGCCATGGCCGCATCCCCGTTGGCCGCGAGTGCGGAGCCTCCGTTAAAGCCGAACCAGCCGACCCAGAGCATACCGGCCCCGGTGATCGTCAACGGCATGTTGTGTGGCGGCATGGGTTGAGACGGGAACCCGCGGCGACGTCCGAGCACCATTGCGGCGACGATGGCCGCAACCCCCGCGGTAATGTGCACCACCACACCGCCGGCAAAATCCATGACTCCGCGTGTGCCTGCTTCGCTGTCGCCGAGCTGGCTGAGGAAACCACCACCCCATACCCAGTGGCACACCGGCGCATACACCAGCAGCATCCACAACGAACTGAAGATCAACACCGCGGAAAAACGCATCCGCTCCGCAAATCCGCCAACGATCAGCGCCGGCGTGATGATGGCGAACGTCATCTGGAACAGTGCAAAGGCCGTTTCAGGCACATTGCCCGAAACGCTCTCCTGCGTGACTCCGGCAAAAAAGGCTTTCGACACACCTCCGATGAAAGCATTGCCTTCGCTGAATGCCAGGCTGTAGCCGATGACCAGCCAGAGGATCGACATGAGGCAGGTCAACGCAAAACACTGCATCAGAACACTGAGAACGTTTTTATTGCGAACAAGGCCCGCATAAAAAAGTGAAAGGCCCGGGATGGTCATGAAGAGGACCAGCGCCGTTGACGTGAGCATCCAGGCAGTATGGCCCTGATCTGCAACTGCCTCTTCCGCCGCAACACCACCACTCATGAGCAGCAGTGGCAACGCCGCCCCCAAACACAACGGCAAAGCCCGTCCCGATGTTCTCATCTTCCCTCCACCCGAGTTGTGCCCGGGCCGGCATGCACCAGACCCGGACAGTGTGTGTTTTGACCGTTATGGGGTGAGCAAGTTTGGTGCCAGCACCGGGAAGGCAGCGCATGTGCACCGCGAAGCAACCCAGGGAATCAGCCGTGTTTATGCATTGGCTTGGTTAACCCGCTGAAAGAAAATGGCGTTTTGCCGTTTATCGAGGCGCGATACGTGCGCCCAAAAACTCAAACCCGGGCCAGTTCATGCACCAGGATGGGGCCTCGATAGATGAAGCCGGTATAGACCTGCACCAAGTCAGCGCCTGCGGCGAACATGGCGCGGGCATCGTCAGAACTGCTGATCCCTCCAACCCCGATAATGGGTACCGAGGGTCCAAGTCTTTCGCGTATGCCACGAACAGTCGCAAGCGACAGTGGCAGCAGTGGTGGTCCGCTGAGTCCACCGGCTTCCTGTTGCCAGCACTCGTCCACACCGGGCCGCGTGATCGTGGTATTGGTCGCGATGATGCCGTCGATCCGCAAGGTGCTGACCACTGCGGCAATCGCATCGAGGTCCTCTGCAACCAGGTCCGGAGCGATCTTCACAACCACCGGCTTGGTGCGACCCCGCCCCACCCGCTCGCGGGCATCGAGTACCGCGGTGAGCAGTTCGCGCAATGCTTCTGGAGACTGCAGGGTCCGCAGTCCCGGCGTGTTGGGTGAGGAGAGATTCAAGGTGACGTAGTCCGCATACGGATACACCGCCTCGAGCCCGCGGACATAATCGCGGTGCGCTTCCTGTACAGGCGTGTCCTTGTTCTTGCCGAGGTTGACGCCCAGCAGGGTATCCCGCAGCCGATTGCGTGAACGGATGCCTTCAAGGCGCCGCACCATCGCTGAGAGCCCTTCACTGTTGAAGCCCATTCGATTGACCATTGCACCCGCAGGTGGAATGCGAAACAGGCGCGGCTGCGGATTTCCGGGCTGAGGCAACGGCGTCACCGTGCCCACTTCAACGTGACCAAAGCCCAGAGCGGCCAACCCTTCTGCAGCCCGTGCATCTTTGTCGAGCCCGGCGGCGAGGCCCACCCGGTTGGGAAAGGTCAGCCCCATCAGCTGTACTGCTCGGGCACCCTTCGAAACTCCGCCATTGAAGGGTAAGGCACCGAGCGCAGCAAAGGCGTCGATGGCAAGGTGATGGGATGTCTCAGCAGGCAGGCAGAAAAGACTCTGCCGGAGCAGCGGATAGAGTTTTGACCACATGCGCGCAGTTTATGCTGGGGCTGAATCGCACGACACCGCGGATGGTGTTTTCTTTAACCCTTTGCTTTCCGGTCTTTGCCCGAAGCTACCGAACGCGCTCGAATGCCCGCAGCTTGCGATCACCACCGGTGATGAGACGGAAGGTTCCGCGCACACCATCGTCGGTGACATGTGGCTGCAAGACGGTTGCGGGAAAAGCCAGGCGAACGCCACCCCGGGCTACTGCCGTGACCTGACGTGCAGTGCCTGCATAGAACTTGAGCAGTTCGTCCCTGGGAATGTCGATATCGAGGATGTAGTGCATGTGGGCGTGAAGCTTCAGCCACCGGCAAGGTTGGCAGCAATGATTGTATACGCCCTGTGAAGGCCGTCGCGCCCGCAGAATCGTAGCGGCGCTTTCCGTGCTGCCTCTACAATACCCGCCCCCAAACCACGCCCTGGACATTCTTTTCCATGAGCACCGGACATTTCGACAACATCCGTGCCGTGGCCAGCTGGCTTTCCGGTCGCATCATCGGCCAGGAACAGCTGTTGCAGCGGCTGATGATCGCCCTCCTGCAAGGCGGCCATCTTCTCGTCGAGGGTGCTCCGGGGTTGGCCAAGACCCGAGCTGTCAAGGAACTGGCTCGTGCCATCGAGGGCAACTTCCACCGCATCCAGTTCACGCCCGACCTGTTGCCGAGCGACGTCACGGGCAGCGAGGTGTATCGGCCGGAAGACGGTGCCTTCAAATTCCAGCCCGGGCCGGTTTTCCATAACCTGCTGCTCGCCGATGAGATCAACCGTGCACCGGCAAAAGTGCAGTCCGCGCTGCTTGAAGCCATGGCGGAACACCAGGTCAGCGTCGGCCGGAATACCTTTCGCCTGCCAAAACTGTTCCTAGTCATGGCGACGCAGAACCCGATCGAACAGGAAGGCACTTACCCGTTGCCGGAAGCGCAGCTCGACCGTTTCCTCATGCATGTGAAAGTGGGCTATCCCGACACAGCAGCCGAAACCCGCATCCTGCATCTGGTGCGGGCCGAACACCGGGGTGACCACAAAGGCGAAGGTGCGATCGCCCCACCCTGCCGGCTCACTGAAGAAGAGTTGCTCAGCGCACGGCGCGCCATTCTTGACCTGCACATGGCGAAACCCGTCGAGGAGTACATCGTGCAGCTGATCATGACCTCTCGACAGACGAAAGGAAAACTCGGTGAATGGATCGAGTTTGGTGCAAGTCCCCGCGGCACCATTGCACTCGACGCCTGCTCGCGTGCCCATGCCTGGCTTGCCGGGCGCGACTTCGTAACGCCGGATGATGTGCAGGCGGTGGCTCACGATGTGCTCCGCCATCGCGTCCTGCTCTCGTTCGAAGCACAGGCCCAAGGCATCGATGCCGATCAGGCGATCAACTCCCTCATCGAGACCGTTCCCGCTCCCTGATGAGCGTTCTCACCGGCGCCTGGGTCGAAGGCCGTGACCTGCTCTCCTTGCGATACCGGCGATTCGAAGCGCCGGATCAGGCCGCACGCCAGCTCGGTCGTCAGGCGGGGCTCAAACTTTCCAGGCAGAAAGGCCGTGGCGTGGACTTTGCGGAAGTGCGCCTGTACGAACCGGGTGACGATGTTCGCACCATCGACTGGCGGGTGACGGCACGCAAGCAAAACGTGCATACCAAGGTCTTTCGCGAAGAACGCGAACGACCCGTACTCTTCCTCGTCGATCAGAGTCAGAGTCTATTTTTCGGATCGCGGGTCCGCCTCAAATCGGTCGCTGCCGCAGAAGCAGCGGGACTGCTTGCCTGGCAGACCCTCTCCGACCATGACCGCGTCGGTGGTCTCGTGCTCGGCAATCAGCGTTATGCCGTGCATCGTCCGTACCGAAGCCTTCGCCCCGTCGCACGGTTCCTTTATGACGTCGCGGGTTTCAATCGCGAGTTGTCGCGCCAGGGCATCATCGATCGAGCGGTGCGTAGTGAGGCCATGCTGGCCCTGCGCCGCCTCGTGCACACCGGTTTTCGCATCATACTCATCAGCGACTTCGCGACCCATTTCGATCTGTGGCAAGACCTGGTGTATGCGCTCGCACGCCACAACCGCGTGGCGCTCGTGCACATCGTCGATCCGCTCGAAGCAGACCTGCCCCCGGCTGATCTGTATGCCGTAACAGACGGGCACACGCGCCTGCAGTTCGACAGCTCAGACACCCGTCTGCGGGACAGGTACCGGTCGCGTTATGCAGAGAGACTCGCTGCCATCGAGGCGCTCAGCCGACACGAATATGTGTCCTGCCGACGCATTGGTACCGACGCGCCGGATCTCCTGCCACTGCTTTCAGGGCTCTAGCGCATGCAGGACGATCCGCTCTCCCGTATGCGTGATGTTCACCTGCCGGATGCGCCGGGTTGGTGGCCGCCAGCACTGGGCTGGTGGCTCCTGGCTGCCCTGATTCTGCTGCTCGTCGGCATCGGCGTGTACAGCCTTGTCAAACGCCGCCGCCGCGAAGCACCTCGGCGCCAGGCACTGGCGGAACTGGAACGCCTGAACGACAACGTCCGCAGCGGTGCCCTGCCCGCCGCGGAGGCCATTCATGCGGCCAATGCACTGTTGAAACGCCTTTGGGTCCATGTGGATCACGATGTTTCGATTGCCGCACTGACCGGAGATGCATGGCTTGCCTACCTTGATGGGCAGAGTGGCAGCACGGCATTTTCCAGAGGCCCGGGTCAGGTGCTTGGCTCCGCACGATTTGCATCCGGTGCAAACATGTTCGATCCGGCATTGGTGAGCCTGCTGCGCACACTGCTGAAAGCTCGCCACAGAGTCGACAACAGGGTAGGCGCATGATCGAGTTTCTCTGGCCATGGCTGTTTGCACTGCTGCCCCTGCCCGCACTCGTTCGTTGGTGGCGACGCCGGGTCGAATCTCCACAACCGGCATTGACGGTGCCCGACGTCGGGGCCTGGCGCATCGAAGACCCTGGCGCAGCAACCTCACACAGGGACCGGCGCGCAAGCTTCAATCTCCTCTTGCTGGTCCTCGCCTGGTGCGCCTTGGTCACAGCGTCCGCACGTCCGCAGTGGACCGGCGAGCCGGTGGCCCTGCCCGTAACCGGTCGTGATCTAATCCTTGCCGTCGACATTTCAGGCAGCATGGGCACCGAAGATATGGAACACGCCGGCAACTACGTGGATCGCCTCACCGTGGTAAAGGCCGTCATCAAGGCGTTCCTCGACCGGCGTGCCGGTGATCGGGTCGGACTCATCCTGTTCGGTACCAGCGCCTATCTGCAGGCACCTTTGACGTTTGATATCACCACGGTGCAGACACTGCTCACGGAAGCACCCATCGGTATCGCCGGTGGCAAGACCAACATCGGTGATGCCATCGGTCTTGCGGTGAAGCGGCTGCGTTCCAGGCCCGCAAGCAGCCGCATAATGATCCTGCTCACCGATGGCGCCAGCAATTCCGGGGAGCTGCAACCGGTAAAGGCCGCAGAACTCGCCGCGGAAACCGGTGTGCGGATCTACACCATTGGTGTGGGCGCCACCGAGATGCGCCTGCCCGGTCTCTTCGGCCGCTTCGGCAGCCGCATCGTCAACCCGTCCGCTGAACTCGACGAAGAAACTCTTGAGAAGATCGCCGATCTCACCGGTGGCAGCTTCTATCGTGCGCAGAATCCCGCAGAACTTGCACAGATATACGCCGTAATCGACAGCCTCGAGCCTGTGGAACAGGATCCGGAGACATTCCGCCCGGTGCAGGTTCTGTTCATGTGGCCATTGGGATTGAGCCTCGTGCTCCTGCTGCTGCTACTGCTGAACAGTTCGATTCAGCGGTCGTCATTCTCCGGTTCAGCACCCGGAGTATCCGATGGATCTTGATCCGTTGCTGTCTGCGCTCACCGACTTTCATCTGCTGCGCCCATGGTGGTTGCTCGCGATCCTCCCGGTACTGGCGCTCTGGTTGCTGTGGCTGCGTCGCCGCCGAATCGCCGCACGATGGCAACAGAGCATCGATGCGCCGCTGCTCGCTGCGCTGCTCGAAGATACTCCGCGACAAGCTACCGGGCGACGCCACACAGGGCTCCTGCTGCTGGTCGCTTCGATTCTCGGTCTTGCCGGCCCCACGTTCGAAAGGCTGCCACAGCCGGTTGAACAGAAGGCCGATGCACTGGTGATTGCACTCGATCTCTCGCTGTCGATGTACGCACGCGATGTGCAACCGACGCGACTCACCCGTGCCAAGCAGAAAATCGTCGATGTCCTACGCCAGCGACAGGAGGGCTATACCGCTTTGGTGGCATGGGCCGGCACTGCACATGCGGTGACTCCCCTCACCGACGACACGGAGACCATTGAAAATCTGCTCGAGAGCCTTGAACCGGCGATGATGCCAGTGCCCGGGAGTCGTCCCGGAGCCGCGCTCGAGAAGATCCATGAGCTGTTCACCAACGCGCACCTGGGTCAGGGGCGAATCCTGTTTGTCACCGATGGCATCGACGACCTGGGTGATGTTACCGACTGGCGTAACCGCGCCTTCCCCATTTCTGTTCTCGGCGTCGGCACACCGGACGGTGGATCGATCCCCCTCGACTTCGTGGAGCAGCCTGGGCGTTTTCTTACCACGCAGGAGGGTGAGGTCATCACGGCCCGGCTGGATGACGCGCGGCTGCGGCAAGCCGCTGAACTGAGCTACGGCAACTACGCGCCGATGGAACTGGGTGATGGCGATCTTGCTGCAGTGCTTGGCACCACCTTGCCTGGAGAAGAAAAGAGCGAAGAGCTGGAGCGTGAGTTTGATCTTTGGCACGACCTCGGCTACTGGCTCGCGATTCTGGCCCTGCCCCTCATGTTATTCGGCTTTCGCAAGGGTGTGCTCGCGACGCTCCTCTTCGCAATGCTTCCGCAAGACGCACGCGCCAACTGGTGGGATGACCTCTGGCAGAGGGACGATCAACAGGCGTTCAGCGCGCTGCGCTCCGGTGAGCCAGAAAGGGCATCAACGGTCACCGAGCGCCCGGAATGGCGAGGCGTCGCCGAATATCGCGCCGGCAACTATGCCTCAGCACTCAACAGCCTCAAGGATGGCACCGGTATCCGCGATACCTACAACCGTGCCAATGCACTCGCCAAACTGCGCGAATTCGACGGTGCGATTGTGGCCTATGACGATGTGCTGGGGCGGGAACCGGAGCATGCTGACGCCGCCTACAACAAGGCGCTGATTGAAAAGCTGCGGGAAGAACAGCAGAAGACGGACAGCGAAGACAACCAGGAGAACCAGCAGGAATCGGACAACCAGAGCGACTCACAGCGCCAGGGTGAAAACGACGGCAACCCACAGCCCGAAGAAGGTCAGGACTCGCAGGAACAGAATGAAGCGCAGGAGTCACAGCCTGGTGAACAACCGAGTGAATCGGAACAGGGTGAAGCGGGTGAACCGGACAAAGGCCAGGATGAACGCGAGTCCATGTCGAATCAGGAAAAAGCCGAAGCCCTGGAGCAGTGGTTGCGGCGCGTTCCGGATGACCCGGGTGGATTGATGCGGCGCAAGTTCCAGTATGAAAACGACAAACGGCTTCGTGACGGAGACTACCGCTATCGACAGGGATACAAGATCTGGTGACAACAGCGTCTGCAACTGCTCTCGCCCGTTGGCGACGGGACATCGCACTCCGTATCTGCGGCATCCTGATCAATCAAACACCGTTCAGGCACCTTGTCCTGGCGACGTTGTTGCTGCTGGTCACCCAAAGCGTTCACGCCAGCTTCGAAGCCCGGGTCGATGATCCGTCTGTCGACAGCATGCAAACCGTGCAGCTGCAGCTGCGACTCACCGGCACGAATGAAATCGACGATCTCGATCTGGCACCGCTGAGCGAGGATTTCGAGATCCAGGGCACGAGCCAACAAAGCCAGTTGCGGATGATCAACGGCCAGGTATCGAGCTGGGTCGACGTGCAGGTCACTCTCAGGCCGAAGCGGACCGGCACGCTCACCATTCCATCACTCACCGCGGGCGGAGCACGCAGCAACTCCATCCGGATCGATGTCCGCGCAATCGACCCGGGGTTGCAGAAACAGATCGACCAGCTGGTCTACTTCGACATCGAACTGGACCGTAGTGAAGTTTTTGTCCAGGCCCAACTGCTCTATACACGGCGCCTGTATTACACCTCGGGCGTACAGATCTATGGCGATTTGCCCGGCGCCCCGGAGGTGAAGGATGCGGTGGTCCTGACCCTCGGTGAAACCTCGCAAAACATCACCATGCGTGGTGATACCCGCTATGGTGTGCTCGAGCAGCGTTACGCCATTTTCCCGGAACGCAGCGGCACGCTCAGCCTTCCAGGTTTCAGCATCGCCTCTTCCATCGTCCTGCCGGATGGCCGACGCGGCATTCGTGTACCGGCTGAGAGCAGGACCGTACAAGTGCTACCGATTCCGAGCGAGTTTCCAAAGGGTGCCACCTGGTTACCCGCGCGGAGTGTCCGCATCGGGGAAACCTGGGAGCCGGCCCTGGCCATGAATGGCCCGACCACTTTGCAGAGCGGGAACACCATTCGCCGCGTCCTGAACGTCGATGTGGTTGGCAACACGGGGTCATCCATACCGGAGCTGTCGACGGACGTGAAAAGCGCGTTGATCCGCCAGTACCCAGAAGCACCGCAGCTGGTCGATGACCTCTTCGGTACCCACGTAACAGGGCGACGCACACAGACGGAGAACCTTTTCCCTACCTGGGGAGGGAACATCACAGCAAGCCCTGTAGAGCTCATCTGGTGGAACACGGAAACGAGAGCTGTGGAGACCACGCGCCTGCCCGCTCATCCACTGCGCATCGAAGGTCCACCACAGCCTGAAACGTCCGGCTCGATCACCGACAAGACAGCGACTGTCGCCGCTGCAGCAGCAGAGGCCCGGGAAGCGGCCAGAACGTCAAAAGATCCCTCACCTTCGATGGGCGCTGAGTTCAGGCAATGGCTCGACTCCTTGAACCGCTGGCACGCCATCGGAGTGCTGCTGATCTTCGGGGCAGTGATACTGGCTGTGGCCGCCTTTCGACTCTTCAGTCGACGCGCCACAACACCGGCTGCGCACATGGTTCGCGATTTCAAGGCCGCTATCGCGAATAAAGATCCGAGGCGAATCCGACAAGCACTCCTCGATATCCTGATGCACACCACCGGTGTCAGTTCCGCTGAAGCGAGGCGACAAATGCGGGCAGACAACCCATGGCGATCACTGTACGAACAACTCGGCACACACCTCTACGCGGGCGAATCGCATACGCCAACCGCTACATCGGCAGAATGCGCAGAAGCGGAACGCATCGCTGCGCGTCTCAAGACACGCCGCACGAGGCAGCGCATCACCGCTCGTGAACTGCCCCCGCTCTACCCAACGGGTGCGTAAATGCCTGCTTATCTGTCAAGGCTTTTGCTCACCACCTCGAAGACATCCCGCGACAGATCAGGCGTTGCCGCTATTCGTTCAAGCTCCGCGCGCATGAGTCGCTGCCGCACCGTATCGTAGCGTCGGAAACGGGTCAGTTCCGTGGTGAGCCTTGATGCTATCTGTGGATTGCGAGCATTCAGATCGATGACCCGATCCGCCAGGAAGCGGTACCCGGATCCGTCCCGGTGATGGAAGTTGCGGAAATTCCGGGCTGCAAAGGCGCTGTACAACGAACGGATCTTGTTGGGGTTGGTGCCATCGAACGCTGGATGCTTCTCGAGTCGCTGCATCGCTGCCACATCCGTCAGCGGACTTCCGGCCTGAGCCGAGAACCACCCATCCACCACCAGCGCTTCGTGACCGAATCGCTCAAGGAACTGTTGTGAGATCCGGCCACGGGTTGAGGCCCTGACATCCGGAGAATTACAGATCTCCACATAGGCTGAGCGCCGATCGGTGAGGTTGTCCGCAGATTCAAACTGCTGCACCAGAAGGTCTTCGACTGCCGCACCACCACCCGCAACAACGTAGGTGAGCGCTACATTGGCGAGGCTCCGGGTCGCCATGGCATCAGCATCGGGTGAAAACGCTGCACCGTGCCGGTAAGCCCGGTACAGGCCCTGCCAACCGTCACTGAGCCGGCTCGCAAGTTGAGCGATGAGTCTTTCCCTTGCCTCGATCACGGCATCCACATCGAGCGGCCTGATGGCTTCAAAGAGATACGCCTCATCAGGGCAGGTCAACATTGTTGCGAGCATGAACCGGGATTCGGGATCTGCCGCTGCCAGCACCTCTGCCTGCAGCGTCGCAAACAGGTGCACAACACGCGGGTCGGGCTCGGCACGGTGCTTGAGCTGAATGATCTCATCGACCAGCAGAGTCTGCAGCGCATCCCATCGCCCGAATGCGTCTGTGTCGTGAACTGCAAGCTGGATGAGCGTGACCACATCCCGTCTGATGTCGAGACGGACCGGCGCGGAAAACCCCCGCAATAGACTCGGTATCGGTCCCTTGCCCGCACCCCGTACCGTCAACGTGTGCATCGGCTCAATGAGGTGCAGCAGCAAATCGGCACCACGGATTTCGCTGGCGGCATCGGCTTCGAATCGCAGGCGTTCGAAGTCGAGCGGAACACCATCGACGCTCAATAACCCCATCAACATCGGAATATGGAACGGTGCCTTGTTCTCCTGGCCCGGTGACGGCGCACAGGATTGCCGGAAAGTGAGTACCAGTGCGTCCTCCCGTTCTGCAACTTCCACGGCCACCACGGGTGTTCCCGCCTGGCTGTACCAGCGCTGGAACCGGGTCAGGTCAATCGCTGTCTGCGCCTGCATGGCGGCGACAAAATCATCGGTTGTCGCGGACTCGCCATCGTGCTGCTCAAAGTAGAGATCACAGCCTTTGCGAAACTTCTCCTCTCCCAGCAGGGTCGAGAGCATCCGCACCACTTCCGCGCCCTTTTCGTAAACAGTAACGGTGTAGAAATTGGAGATTTCAATATAGGAGGCAGGTCGTATCGGATGCGCGAGTGGCCCTGCATCTTCGGCAAATTGCACTGCGCGCAGGAACTGCACATCCTCGATTCGCTTCACCCCACGCGAGTTCATGTCCGAAGAGAACTCGGCATCACGAAACACGGTGAACCCTTCTTTGAGGCTCAGCTGGAACCAGTCGCGACAGGTGACCCGGTTGCCAGACCAGTTGTGGAAATACTCGTGCGCCACCACCGCTTCCACACGCTGGTAGCCAAGGTCGGTGGCAGTGTCGGGCGAGGCCAGCACACAGGACGTGTTGAAGACGTTCAGCCCCTTGTTTTCCATCGCCCCCATGTTGAAGTCTTCAACGGCGACGATCATGAAGATGTCCAGGTCGTACTCACGGCCGAACCGTTCTTCGTCCCAGCGCATGGAGCGTTTCAGTGCATCCATGGCGTAGTCGCAGTGCATGATGTTGTGGGGTTCAGAATAGATGTACAGGTCCACACTCCGCCCGCTGCGGGTAATGAACCGGTCGTGGATGTGGGCAAGGTTTCCGGCGACGAGCGCAAAGAGGTACGACGGCTTGGGCCACGGGTCTTCCCAGGTCACGCGGCGCCGGCCACCGATAATTTCTTCACCGGTGCGGTTGCCGTTGGCGAGCAACACCGGATAACGGTCCTTGTCCGCTTCAATCACCGTGGTGTAGCGGGCCTGAACATCCGGGCGATCCTGAAAGTAGGTAATGCGCCGAAACCCTTGTGCCTCACACTGGGTGCAGTACAGGTCGTTGGATCGATACAGCCCCATGAGCGCGGTGTTTTTCTGCGGCTGGATGCGGGTTACCACACTCACTTCTGCTGCTGCGCCGATATCGTGAATGACCAGCGAATCGGGCGTTACGTCGTATTGGTTGGCATCCAGCAGAACACCATCGACGGAGACGGATTCGAGTTCGAGGCCATCACCATCGAGATGAAGTGGTCCCGGATCTCCTTGCCGTAAGACCTTGATCTGGCTGGAAACACGTGTTAGCTCATCACGGATGTCGACATACAGCCGGACCGTTTCCGTTCGATACCTCGGCGGTTGGTAGTCCGCCAGTCTGACAACCTGCGGATTGGCATCTTTCATGGTGTGTTCCTTCAGGTGATTCTGATCCATTCGCTCCTGCGAACTGATCGGGTCGGCAGACGGCAACCGCCGCTGTGACGGCCGAAGCGCCTATCCGAATCGGCGTTGCACTACAGGAGCGTTGTGCTATTGGGTCGTTGCACTACCGGGTCATTGTACGCGGCCGGCCGGCCAAGACAGCGAGAACCATCCCGCTGACGAGACCTCCCCAGTGCGCCGCGTTGGCGATATGCAGCCCGAACCCTTCGGTGACACCCGTGGAAAAAGCGACGAGAACGATCAGCATGTATCCGGGTATGGCGGGATGCAGTTGCCACGGTCCGGTAGCGGGATCGAGCCGGGCGCGGGTCAGTACAAAGCCGACGAGTCCATAGGCGACCCCCGACAAACCACCAAACAGAGGGGAAACACCAAACGCAACCTGGGTTAGGTTGGCGAGTACCGCGATCAGAGTGACCAGGAGGACCACGGCTGCGCTGCCCATCACCATTTCAACCCGGCGGCCAAACTCGTAAACCGCGGCGCAGTTGAAAACGAGGTGCATCCAGCTGAAGTGCACGAACGCGGGGGTAAGCCAGCGCCAGAACTCCTGGTCCGTCGTCAGACGCTCCAACGAGACCTCGAACCCTTGTTTGACATTCACAATCAGGAGCGATGCGGCTAGTGCATTGATGTCACCGCGACCAATATCGCCGAGAAACAGGAAAAGCGCGATCGCAGTGACCAGCAACAACAACACGGCGGGGTAGCGCGCGAGTTCCTTCGGAACACCGCTCGCCGGAGTGGTTTGTTGTACCGGCAAGCGCGAGATCCAGTCACGCTCCCCCTTTACCCAGGCGGCGTGCAGACGCCGGAGCAGTTCGGCATGTCTTGCATCAGCGACCTCCACGATCACTTTCCCGCCCTCTTCGAACGCTCGAATTGGAGGGCCACTACGCCGAATGGCGTCGATGAACGACTCGGTCTCGGTGTCAGGTCGCAGCTCTATTGCGCGAATCATCCAGTCTTCCCGGCTTTTTGTTCAGGTCGCGGCGAACAGAATGCTCACTTCGGAGAAATGGAAGCAGCAGGCCGCACCCGGATTCCTTATCATTTCGGTCACAGCCCAACACCGGATCACCCGCCATGCAAGCAGTCGACCTGCAGGTACTCCGCTCCGTCCAGGACTGGCTGACAGCAGGCCAGCCCTGCTGGCTTTCAACTGTCGTCGCCACCTGGGGATCTTCGCCCCGCCCTGTGGGCTCTCTCTTTGCCTGCAATGCCGCCGGTCAGGTGGTCGGATCCTTGTCCGGTGGGTGTGTTGAAGACGATCTGCTCGACAAACTCACCAGCGGGCAACTCGCCAAGGATCACCCGCAGTTCTTCAAATACGGCATCACCGCGGAGGAAACGGAACGTCTGGGGCTACCCTGTGGTGGTCAGCTCGACATCATCGTCGAACCCTGTCAGCCTACAGCAGCGGCTCGCGCGCACTTCGAACATTTGACCCGGCGCCTTGAATCGCGACACACAGTAACCCGGCACGTCGATCTCGTGAAACACCGGTTCGACGCACGGGACAGCGCCTCGTTCACTCCACTTGAATGGGATCCGGTCAGGCAGACCCTTACCCACACGCTCGGGCCGCGACTGCAGCTCTTCATCATCGGCGCCGGCATGGTGTCGCAATATCTCGCCCATATGGCGAGCGCTCTCGACTTCGAGATCACCGTGTGTGACCCACGCGATCATCTGCTCAAGGATTTTCCCGGCGACGGCATCCGCAGGATCGCCGAGATGCCCGACGATGCCGTTCGCAAATTCGCCCATGACAGCGCATCCGCCATCGTTGCATTGACCCACGATCCACGCATCGACGATATGGGGCTCATGGAGGCCCTGCGAACCGAGGCCTTCTACGTTGGTGCCATGGGTTCAACCCGAACCTCGGCGAGTCGCCGGATGCGCCTCCTCGCCCTCGATCTCACCGAGGCGGAACTGAACCGGCTGCACGCTCCTATCGGCTTGCCCATCGGCTCGCACACACCGCCAGAAATCGCCATCGCGATTCTCGCGGAGATCACCGCGGTGCGGTACAAAAGGGCCGACGCTGCGAAGGAACATCTGGCCGCCATCAGTGGCGGCTAACATCCATCCTCCTCCACCCCACGACGGTCCCGCAGCGATTCTTCTCGCCGCCGGGCGCAGCCGGCGCTTCGGCAGTGACAAGCGAAAACACACACTGCCTGATGGCCGAAGCATGTTGCGATCGACCTTTGAAACTTTTCAGTCGGTGTTCGACCGAGTGCGGCTGGTTCTGTCACCACGCGATGACGGGCTGCTCAGGGAACTCGGGGTGACGCTGCGGGCGGCGGATGAGGTGGTCATCGCCCTGGACGCTGACCTGGGCATGGGTCGCTCCCTGGCGGCAGGATTTGCCAATCCGCCGAGCCGCTTTGTGTTTGTTGGGCTTGCGGACATGCCCTTCGTGCAACCGGCAACACTGATCCGCTTGCGCGATCAGGCGAGCGACTTGGCCGACGATACCATTCTGGTTCCCGTCTACCGTGGTGAACGCGGCCATCCGGTCGGATTTGGAAAGACGTGGCATGCCACCATGCGCACGCTCAGTGGTGATGAGGGCGCACGATCACTGACGCGGTCTGCAAACCCGGTGCTGTTTGAGGTCGATGATCCCGGCGTACTCGCGGACCTCGATCAGGCTCCGCCCAGCCGAGTGGCCCAGTCGAGCTTGGATCGGCACGAACCGTAGAAACTGTGGCCGGTTGGAAAGAGGAGCCGCAGCGCCACAGGATGCTTGCGAATGCGCAGAGTTGCGGAAGGTGCGACTTCAAGGTGCACCTGGGAATCACAACTCGCCTTCGGCAATGTCAGCGCTGCGTTTTTCACCCGCACCCGGATCTCCGAGTTCCCTGACACCACCAGCGGACGCGACGTCAATGTATGCGGAAACATGGGCACGATCACGATGGCATCGAGACTCGGATGCATGATCGGGCCACCGGCGGAGAGTGCATAGGCTGTTGACCCCGTAGGTGAAGCGACGATGAGGCCGTCGCCACGCTGGTCGTACACCCACTCGTGATCAACGAACACGCTGAACTCAAGCATGTGCGACACGCCACCCGCGTGAATGACGACATCATTAAGCGCCAGCGAGCGGCTCGATTCACCATTCTCCTCAACCACTTCGGCCTGCAGCAGAAAGTGGTTTTCTTCCGCATAGTCACCGGCAAGCACACGCGACAGCTCGGCGTCGATCACATCGGGCGAGACGCCGGCCAGAAAACCGAGGCCACCCCGGTTCACACCAAGCACCGGTTTGGCCGAATCACACAGATCCCGGGCCACACCGAGCAGCGAACCATCACCGCCGATGACGATGACCAGGTCACTTCGGGACCCAAGCACACTACGTGGTACACGTTCGAGTTCTTGGGTCGGCAGGATCTGCGCGGTGCGCTCTTCAACAAGAACACGCACGCCCCGCGAACGCAGGGTCGCAATTACCGCCAACGTGCTGTCACGCACCAATTCGCTGCCGGTTCGCGCGACTACGCCTGCTGTCTGGAACATGCCGTGGTGACTTGTCAATCCGGAGGTGGCGGCACGTTAACCAAGTTCCGGCACGGGGACAATGTCAGGACCCCGTGTTAGGCTCCTTGGCAGCATGAACCCGCAAGCGGGCCACACGGATTCGAACCTTTGTTTCGCCCTTGTCTTGCTTTGGGAATCCCCCATATAAGGGACCCTTGGAGGACAACCCAGTCTGATTACTCAACCATTCACGAGGCATTGTCATGAGCAAACCTCAAAACAGCCGTTTCCTTGAAGTCCTGGGTGAATCCCTGCCCGGTGAGAAGCTGCTGAAACTCGGTTCGCCAGGTGATCTCTGGCCGTTGATGCGCATCGAGGCAGAGCGCAAGGCGCTGGAAGAGCCGATCCTCGGCTCCTACTTCCATGCCACCATCCTCAATCACGCGTCCTTTGGCGCAGCACTCAGTTTTCGCCTGGCCAGCAAACTCGAAAACCCGATGTTGCCGACGATGCTGATCCGCGATGTGATCAGCCAGGCGTTTACTACCGATCCGGATATCCTCGCCGCGGCCGAAATCGACATCGTCGCCACCTACGCCCGCGACCCGGCCTGTGAAGACCTCTCGACACCGTTCCTCTTCTTCAAGGGATTTCACGCGCTGCAGGCCTATCGCATCGCCCACTGGTTGTGGCACGAAGGCCGGCAGACCCTGGCGCGTTTTTTTCAGAACCAGATCAGCGCGACACTGGGTGTCGACATCCATCCAGCGGCACGGATTGGCTCCGGCATCATGCTCGACCACGCCACCGGAATCGTGATCGGCGAAACCGCCGTGATTGAAGACGATGTGTCGATCCTGCATTCGGTGACTCTCGGTGGTACGGGCAAGACCAGTGGCGATCGTCACCCCAAGATCCGCAAGGGGGTTTTGCTCGCCGCCGGTTCCAAAATCATCGGCAACATCGAGGTCGGGACTTGCGCCAAAGTCGGTGCTGGTTCTGTGGTGCTGGAAAACGTTCCGCCGCATACCACCGTCGCCGGTGTACCGGCACGGGTCGTCGCCACCCATGCGAAGCATCAGCCAGCCATGGACATGAACCAACAATTCATCTGAGGCGCTAACCAGGCAGCATGACTGAACCCGTATGTCCAAGCTACGGTGTGTCCGGAACCTCGCACTTCGTTTCCGAGGACAGTCGCGAAAAATCCCGTACCGGCCAGGCGTGGTACGTCATCGTCCACTGTGACGCGTGCGGCCACGTCTACGGCGTGTTTCCGAAACACGTTTTCGCCGAAACCACACTGCCCCGGATTGTCTTGCCCAAATCAGGATAGCGCCCGGCCAATCCGAAAAATGCACCACAACGCCGCTTCCAGTATCCGAGTGAACAACGCCATGACCATCCGCAGCTTTGATACCAACCCGGCCAACACCGTCACGCTGCCGGATGGTCAACGTGTGCACCGCGATCATCTCGCCCAATCGGAAGTCCTCAAGGCACAGTTCGATCAACCGCGGGAGGGCGTGTGGACGGTCATCGGTAACGGCCTCTCGAACCAGAGCTTCATCAAGGCGCGGGAAGGCATCATCGCCATCGATACAGGCGAGTCGATCGAGGAGATGCGCGCTGCCCTAGCACAGCTCCGTCGAGTGACCGGGGAGCCAGTCGCTGCCGTGATCTACACCCACTTCCACTACGTTGAAGGCACCCGGGCGATCCTCGAAGAGGGCAATCACGCGACGCCTTTGCCTGTTTATGGCCATCCACGCATTGCCGCAAACAAGGCACGGGCATCCGGCGAGATCGGCCCCGCGTATGCGCGTGGGCTGGTGGAACAATTCGCGCTCACGCTGCCTGAGCAAGGTGTGGATGCGAATCTCAACGTCGGCCTCGGCTTCTGGTATCGCAATCCCGCACACGCACCGTTCATGCCGGGGTTTCTGCCGGTGACCCACCCCCTCACCGGACATGGTACGGTCACTATCGCTGGCATGGAGGTGGAATACGATCACGCGCCCAGTGACTCGGATGACTCCATCAACTTCTTCTTTCCGACCATCAGCACCTGTGTACACAACGCCGTGTGGCCGGCGCTTTTCAACATCTTTCCAATCCGGGGTGAGGAATACCGGGATCCACGCATTCTCATCCCTGGCATTGACCAGATCATCGCCTGGAGACCGGAACACATTGTCGGCGCTCATGGACCTTCCCTCTCAGGTCGTGAACGGATTCAGGGCGCGGCGACACGTTACCGCGATGCAATCCAGTTTCTCTGGGACCAGACGGTGCGAGGAATCAATCGCGGCTGGACGACGGATGAACTCGCGGAGCGTATCCGGCTTCCTGATCTCTACGATCAGGACTATCTGACGTCTGAACGGTATGGTGTGGCCGAACATCACGTGCGACAGATTCACAACGGCCTGCGCGGGTGGTTCGATGGGGATGAATCAAAACTCTTCCCCTTGCCTCCTGACGAACGCCATCAGCGGCTCATCACGGGGTTTGGTGGCCGAGAGAACGTCCGGGAGCAAGCGACCAAAGCACTTGACGCAGACGATGTTCGCTGGGCAGTCGAACTCGCCACCTGGCTCGTTCGTTCACCTGGATGTGAAGCCGCTGATCGTGCTCTGCTCGCCCGGGGACTCAGAACCATCGCCGAACGTACCCCCGCCGCCAACATTCGCAGCTGGGCCTTGACCCGTGCCCGCCACCTGGACGGCAGCACCGATCTTTCGCGGTATTACCAGCATCGCTTCAATCCACGCGCACTGGCCGCCGTCCCGGTGGCAGTGATGGTTGCAACCCTTCGGGTGCTCATCGACCCGCAGAAAATCAGCGGCATCAACCACCACGTCGCATTTCATGTGGAACAGGAATGCGCCGGTTTGCATATCCGCAACGGGATTGCCGCCCCGACTGGCGGACAAGACGCAGACAGCGCTGTTCACGTGAATCGGGAGACCTTTTCGGGTCTCCTCTCGGGCAAGGTGCTGTGGTCAGCGGCGCAAAAAGCCGGACTCCTGCGGATTGAGGGGAACGTCGAAATGGTTGACCGGATTCGAGCTGCGTTCGACCTGGATGGTCTTCGTTCCTGAGAACTTAGCCGCGGCTCTCAGGTAACAACCACCTGAAGGGGTGTATCGCGACGGACTGCCACAATCCGGCCCTGGTGTACGGGTCCGCCTGATTGAACGCCTCCGCCGACGCAAGATCCTCGACTTCGAGAACGAACAGCGAACCGATCATGGTGCTGCCATCCGCACCGAGCATCGGCCCCGCCATGCGGATGCACTGTTGTGACTTTGCGAACTCGAGGTGTGCGGGCCGGTTGGCGAGCCGAAGATCCACGGAACCTGCCTTGTCACGGCAATAAAGAACAACGTGCATACGGATAGCCCTCAGCTCGCGAGGCGCGTCTTGGCGCGCTCGATAAACGTGGTCATGACTTCAACGGTTTGCGCTCCCGGAATCGGAAAGACGCCACCCAGCACAAAACTCGGCACACCCTGGATACCGAGTTCAACGGCACGGTCGAGTTCTTCCTGCACGCGGTCTTTGCCAGCATCACCGGCAAGCCACGCTTCTGCCGCATGGGCGTCGAGTCCCGCCTCTGCCGCGGCCTGTACCAATGTTTGCAGATCGCCTACATCGCGGCCTTCCTGGAAGTAGGCGCGAAAGAGAACATCGGCAAGCAGGTGTTGCGCCGCCGGCCCCCGGGATTCTTCAGCAAAGACCATCAGCCGGTGCCCCAGAAACGTATTCGGCATTTTGTTGATGGCCGCAAAGTTGAAGGTCAGACCTTCACCTGCTGCTTCTTCCGCGATCCGCTTCGGCACAGTCTTGCCGTCGCTGCCGAATTTAGACTGGTAGTAGCGTGCCCGGTCAATCCCGTCGGGTGGTAGCCGCGGCGCCAGCTGATAGGCGCGCCAGTGGACCTCCACTCCTTCGCCTGCAGGAGAAGCGAGCACCCGATCGAGCCGGCGTTTGCCGATGAAACACCAGGGACACACCAGATCTGAAAACACCTCGATGGACAGCTTGGGAGCGAGTGCCATGCACTGAACCTGAAGTTGATGCGCAGTGGAGTATACGCCGCGATCCGGGTGGCTTCGTATCCCGCTCACCGCAGATGTACGGCTTGCATCATCTCCGTCAATCCCTGAAGGTTCACGATTCGGATCAGGATTCGTTTTTTGGAGTCTGCCATGCGTGTTGGTCTCGTCACCGGGTTGCGTCAGGTTGAAATCCGGGAAATGCCGGAGCCGGCTCCCGAACCGGGCAAAGCCGTGGTGGAAATCGGTTATTGCGGCATCTGCGGAACGGATATCCATGCGTATCAATCGGGGCAACCGTATAACCCCGCGATCTGCGGCCACGAATGGGCAGGTACAGTCACGGGCGTCGGCAGCGGCGTGCAGCACGTGCGGGAAGGTGATCGGGTTGCCATCGGTGTGTCCACAGCCTGCGGTCAGTGCGGCTCCTGCCGTCAGGGCAATTCGTCTCACTGCGAACTCGCCTTTCTTGGTGCCATCGGCGCCGGTCCCATGGCCGCACCCCACGGCGGTTTTGCGACGTCAATCTGTTTTGACGCGGCTCGGCTGTATCACGTTCCCTCGTCGATCTCGGACATCGACGCTGCAATGCTCGAACCGGCAACGGTTGCGGTACATGCCTTGCGCCGCACACCGGTCCGGCTTGGGGATACCGTCGTTGTGATTGGAGGCGGGCCGATCGGTCTTCTCACCATGCAGGCGGCCCGCGCCGCAGGTGCGGGAACGGTGGTTCTGATTGAGCCTGAACCGAGCCGCCGCCAGATGGCCGCATCCCTCGGCGCCGATGTCGTGCTCGATCCGAAAAACGATGACGTAAGTGCGCGCCTTTCGATCATCGTTGGGAGTGCCGGACCGGACATCGTATTTGAATGTGCGGGCGTACCGCAGACCATCCAGCAGGCCGTTTCGCTGGTACGCCGTGGAGGCGTCGTCAGTCTGGTCGGTGTCGCCAACAGTCCTGCAACGATCCAGCCCGGGGAGTGGCTGATCAAGGAAATACGCCTGATGAGCTCCATTGCCTACGTGCACGAGGATTTCGAAGTCGCCAAGGATCTGGTCGCCTATGGACGAATCCAGGTGGCACCACTGCATACCTCGACCACGTCGCTCTCGAACCTCGCAGGTGCATTCGACAAGCTGGCGCAGAACCCGAGGGAAGTGAAAATCCTTGTGGATCCAAGGGCGTGAACAGGCAATGGTCTGCTGAGCACCGTTTCGCAGATGAATAACTCCGAACCTCGCAGCCAGGACCTCGTCCTTTTCGACCGCTACGCGGTCACAGTTGCTACGGTGATGGGTACGCTGGTAGCGGGCGCCGTACTCATGTGGCTGAACTACCGCTTGATGGGGCGCGCAGATCTCGCCAACCGGACGTTGCAAATAGGAGTCGCAGTTCAGCTGCTGTTGGTCATCCTCACGGCGATGTGGATTCCGGCGGACAGCGTCGTGCAGCTGGTACCCCTGATCCTGCAAACCGGACTGGCGTGGTTTGCAGCCGGTCAGCTTCAGGGTGCAGCGCTGCAATGGCACCTGGATCGCGGCGCCAGCCTGCAATCGGTGTGGCGGGCTGCGGGGATCGGATTCATGGTGGGGATGGTGATTGCGTTCGTGCTGGTGATGGGGCTCGCCGTGCTGGCGGCGCTCGGGTTCATCGAGCTGCCAACGCCACCACCGATCGATGTTCCAGCAGAGTCACCGCCTGAGCCTTCGATCCCGGCAACAACGTAAGGTCTCCGTCAGCGTCCGAGCAGCCGGTCCTGCAACCGTCGATTCCGGTCCTGTTCGTGCGCGAGTGCGGCTTTGAGGCGATCCACCTCACCATTGGCGTGTCGCAGCTTGTCACGCAGTGACTGCAGTTCGACTCGCAGTGCATCCGTTGATGGGGTGAACCCACGATCAAATCCGGGATCCTTCGCCGGAGAGGCCGCAGCTTCGACAGCAAGCAGCTGCTGGCGGCGCTGAATGAGCCCTGCGGGATTGTGAAAGACGGCCTGCTGGAGCTGCCTGAGGCCTTCCACATCATCACTGTGCCACATGTGCCGCTGGTGCCACGGAACGGGACACTGGGCACGGCTGGCCAGCCGGGTGGCACCATGGCCGAGATCCGGTCCTGTACCGCCACTCATCATCAGATGGCCAAGAGGCAGGTTCATCGGCGCCGGCTTGCCGTCGTCGTTCATCGTCAGCTGAAAGAGAACCAACCCGCGGATCACCAGTTCATCATCTACGCCGGCAAAAACCGCTTTGAGCGTACGCCCGGCGAATGCCGGCAGGGACGCAGCGCCCATCTGTACAGCTTCGAATTCCGACCACGGCATGACCGATTCGATGGCGAGATCGTCGGCAAGGAAGAACAGGACTTCCTGGAGTTCGTCGGGATGCGACACCTGGTGGATCCGGGGCTCAGGGGACTGTTCGCAGTCTAGCCCGCGGCAATCACGGCACTGTGCGACGCGTCTCAAGTGATCTGTGATCAGGCACCACGGACGGTGCCATGACGAGTTCCACGAGGAAGGAGGCAGATCGCGCGGCAGGTGTTCAGGCGGTCCGAGCGTCCCGGCCGAATCCCACCATTCGCGTCAGATCGCTGAGATGAAAGGCGGCCCGCCGGGCGGTACGCGCGGGTTGGCGCGTTTCGGCATAGACCATCCAGTCACCACGTACAGCGATCACATCAACGATGACATAATCGAGGTCACTGACCCTGAAACTCTTTCCGAGGAGATCCTTCACAACAGCCTCACTCACCCTGTGCTCCGAATGAACTATAGAACGCGTTGGAGTTTCGGGAAGTGAGGAGTTGTGAGCGAAACGCAAGATGAAACGCGATAGAGACTACAAACCGGACAAAGTCCGTTTACACCGCTGTCCCGTTCCGGTTGACCCGTCCGAAATCGGCGCTGATCCGAATTGAAAACACCACTGATCCTTGTCGTCGGGACACTTGCGATCGATCAAATCACTACCACTCGCGACTCCCTGCCGGCTGCAAATGTAAAACTGACAGGCTGGCACACGCGGTTCGGTGGGTGCGGAGCCAATCTCGCCTGGAATTTTGCCCGCTTGCGTCAGCCTCACCGGTTTTTTGGCTATCTTGGCGGTGACGGCGGAGCGTATCTGGATCACCTGCTCTTGGCCGGCGCCGAGATCCGCGGCATAAAAGGGGTGTCAGCTGAACGGACCGCACAGGCCTTCATTACCACCGACCCGGCCGGTAATCAGTTCACCGCTTTCCAGCCGCTTGACGTACCCCTGGCGCGGTTCGTGGGTGATCTCGAGGCGGAACTGAAGTCGAATCCGCCGAAGGCGGTGATCATCGCTCCGGACGTTCCGGAAAGGATGCTCGCTGCATCCCGCGCGATCAGGAGCCTGTGTCCGCTGATCTGTTACCCGGGACAGTACACCCGCCACCTGGGTGCTGATGCCGCAAGCGAGCTCTTCGCTCTAAGCGACCTGGTCTTTCAAAATGCATCGGAACATCGCGCCAAGCCCGCGCGCGCGAAAGATCTGACCGTCGTGACTGACGGGGCCAACCCGGTCCGGATCCTTTCGGGCGATACCGATCAATCCGTGCCTGTACCTCGGGCGCCCATGGTCGATCCAACAGGCTGTGGTGATGCATTTGCCGCCGCCTTCACGCAGGTGTGGCTTGAGGGCGGCTCTCCCCATCACGCCGCCATCGCCGGCATTGAATGGGCACAGCGTTGTCTTGCCGTTGCCGGCAGCCAGAGTCACTGATGCAGCAGACCCGGATAACTTGATCCGGCGGCGCGGATCACCTGCCAGGTTTTGCGAACAACGCACTGAGCCCGGTGCCTTCCAAAGCGGCGTCCACCACTGCGCGTTCCGCCCCTTCGAGACGTACGTAACCCTGCCGCAGCCACTGCAGGCACTTCGCCTGATAGGGGAAAGTCTGCTGCTTCCAGGGCAGTCCTGCGATGGCGGTTTCGAACGTCTCCGCTCCGGAGTCGATGGCAGCCGCGTTGGCCAGGAGCACCGGCGTATAAACCCGGCCGATCTCTTCGAGCAAAGGCCGCAAAGTGTCGATGGCAGTCTGCCGTGACAACCACTCACCCGGTTCGAGACCTGAGAGATCATCGACGATACCCGTCCACGCATGCACCCTCGGTGCAACCCGGAACGTCTCTGCCATGGGCGTCGGGTCAAACATCGCGAGCTGGGTGAGCTGGCCATAGAGTCCGAAATCACTCGCCGCCGGTCGTTCACCAAAACAGAACGAAGCCCGGTTCATATGCTCGCCGAAAATTCGCAGGAATCGTCGGTAGCTTTCTTCGATGACCGGCGCCGTGGTGGCGTTGCTGCCAACCACATACAGGCGGCTGATCTGTCGGTCACGGATGAACTTGCTGCGCGGTTTCAGTTCTTCATCCGTGCAATTGAGTTCCCGCCAGCGTGGCAGCACGAGGCCCGCCTGTTCGATGTCAGCGGCGTACCACCAGCGGTAATGAAACATCGCCTTGGTGAGCCATTCATCGGCATAGTCTTCGATCAGGTAATCGAGAAACGCGAGTACCGGATCGTCAGGAATGATGGACCGGCCACCGTAACGGTCTTCGAGATCACGAATGATCGGCGTGGAATCCACCACGGCTTCGTTTTCACCGTGAAACCAGAATGTCGGCAGGAGCTCGACCTTGGCTTTTGGCAAGTCAGCCGTGAGCTTCGAATTCGGCAACGCAAAACGGTAAGGGATGTGCCGGTAACGGAGCACTGCGAGCATCTTGCGCGTATACGGTGAACCCGGTGCGCCGCGGATGATGAGCGAGTCGTCCATTAATCAATCCCCCCTAAAAAGTGCGTGAAATGAAGTACGGGTATGAATCGTGTTCTGGTGCTTCAGGCCAAGGTGATTGTAATGCGACAATCCGGCAATGAACGAACCTGACTGGCTTTCCGCTGTGCCGAGATTGAGTATCGGCCACCTACCCACACCGTTCGAACCACTGGATCGTCTCAGCCGCGAACTGGGTGGGCCACGCATCTGGGTGAAACGTGACGATTGCACCGGCCTCGCAACGGGTGGCAACAAGACCCGCAAACTCGAGTATCTGCTCGCGGATGCAAGGCTCAAAGGTGCGACGGACATCATTACCTTCGGTGCCGTGCAATCGAATCATGCACGCCAAACGGCGATGGCTGCGGCGCGTCTCGGGTTCCCCTGTCACCTGATCCTCACGGAACAGGTGAGCTGGAAAAACCGCAGCTACGCCACGTCCGGTAACGTGCTCATTGACCGTATCGCCGGTGCTGAGGTGATGATCGTCCCGCCTGACGCAGCTGCAGAGGCGACTTCGGCGCTGACAAGCAGGCTCACAGAGCAGGGTCGTAGTCCTTACCTCATTCCCGCTGGCGGCTCCAATGCCACCGGCGCCTTCGGGTATGTTCGCGCCGCTTGGGAGCTGCTCGGCGATTGCGAACGTTTGGGTTTGCAACTGCGGCACGTCGTACACGCGAGCTCCAGCGCAGGCACCCAATCCGGTTTGATCTACGGCTTCTCCCGACTGGGCCGCGAAGTTCGAGTCACTGGGGTCAACGTCTATCACGACAAACCGGCAACCCTCGAAACCCGGATCGGAGCGATCATCAGCACACTCGCCGAACGGCATGGTGCCATCGCCCCGCCCCGAATCCATGTGACGGATCGGTATCGTGGCAAGGCTTATGGCTTACCCACGGACGCGGGCCTCGATGCGATACGAATGTTCGCGCGCTTCGAGGGTCTGCTCTTTGATCCCGTATACAGCGGCAAGGCTGCGGCGGCGATGATTGATCTCATCAGCGTGGGCGAGTTCAGTGGCGAGGACGATGTGGTGCTGATCCACACCGGGGGCCAGGCGAGCCTGTCGGTTTACGACAACGCCTTCACGAGCTGATCCCACCGGGCGGCAATCGACAGGCGATCCATCTCTCGAAGGAACCACGGCGTGAATTCAGCCGGTGACGCCTTGATCCAGCTGAGCAGCGACTCGCGATCAAGCCAGCGGATCGCCACCACCTCCACTCCATCTGCCCGAATAGACCCATCCGTCGTCAACACAAAAGCCTGTTGGATCTCCGCATCGATCCCGCCAGGCCACTGCAGGGCTTCGCGGTAGACTGCCCCGTCCGGTAGCGGCTGCGTGTCTTCAAGTCCAAGTTCTTCAAAGAGCCCACGTCGCATGCCGCGCCGGAAGGACTCCCCGTTCTTCAGGTGCTCACCCACCGCATAGTCCCAGCAGTCGGGGTACAGATCCTTGTCCGGCGCCCGTCGCTGCAAAAGCATCTCCCCACGCCGATTCCAGACGAAACAGTGCACCGACCGGTGCCAGAGGCCGTGCCGGTGGACTTGCGCTCGAGGCACTGTTCCGAGGCAGGCGCCGTCGTCCCCGAACACCTCGAAATACTCCATGCATGCCTCCAGCCGCGTTGGTAACCTTCCGCCCACCCCGGTTTCCGACGAGCGAGAACACTGTGAGCGAGACCCGTACCGTACACACCTACTGCCGCATCTGCGAACCCACGTGCGGCCTTGTGGCAACCGTGGATGCCGATGACCGCGTCACGCTGAAACCGGACAAGTCCCACCCGGTGCATGGCGGCTTCGCCTGCCACAAAGGAATCAACTTCACCGAGATCCATCACGATCCGGACCGGCTCAACCATCCGCTGGCACGTCGCGGCCCTGCTAAGAGTGCCAACACCATTGGTTCATTCGAGCAGCTCGACTGGTCATCCGCGTTCACCCAGATTGCCGAGCGGATCAACGCCGTTCGCGCCAAGCACGGTGATGACGTATTTGCCATGTACACCGGCAATCCGAGCGCTTTTAACGCCACAGCCCGTGAGGGTGCGCGCCGGTTCGCGGGTCAAGTCGGCGTCCGCTACGCCTTCGGCTCCGGCACCCAGGACTGCACCAACAAGTTCGCCGCATCGGAGCGGGTATTTGGAACCGCGAACCTGCATCCGATTCCGGATTTTGCACACACCCGATACTTCCTCTCGATCGGTTGTAACCCCCGTATTTCTCACATGAGTTTTGTCCACACCACGGACCCGATGGGCAAGATGCGGGATATCGTCAAACGGGGGGGCAAGGTCGTCTACATCAACCCCCGCCGGATTGAATCGGCGAGCCCGGCCACAGGCGAAGTGGTGCTGATCAAACCCGATACGGATCTCTACTTTCTCGCCGCGTTGATCCACGAGATCGTCGCCAACCGCTGGCATGACGAGGCTTATCTGCGTGCCCATGGCAGCCGTGTCGGTGAACTGCTGGCCTTCGTCGCCAACTACTCCGCAGACCGTGTTGCCGGCGTCACCGGTATCGATGCGACGACCATTCGCACCATCGCCCGGGAATTCGCATCGGCCGAAGGCGCGTCCGTGCATTGCTCCACCGGCGTCAACATGGGGCGCCAGGGCACCCTCGCCTACTGGCTGGTGCACATGTTGTCACTGGTCACCGGCAACCTCGGTCAACGCGGCGGCAACCTGTATTCGCCGGGCTATTTCCCCGCAGCAACCGTCGGCAAACCAAAAAGTGATGATCCGTTTTTTGATACGGAATTCGGCCGCATCCGCACCATCACCGGCAGCCTGCCCGGTAACCTGCTCGCCGACTACATCGAGAGCGGCAAGGTCAAAGCCCTGTTCTGCATGTCCGGCAATCCCCTGCTTTCCATGGGCGGTGAGTCGCGGCTGCGCAAAGCCTTCGCCAAACTCGAACTGTTGGTGGTGATCGACATCTACCCGAATGCCACCTCGACACTCGCGGATTTCGTTTTGCCCGCCACAGACTGGCTCGAGCGTGAAGACGTCAATGCCATTTCAGTGGGCTTTCATACCGAGCCTTATGTGCAGTACACCCCGGCTGTGGTGGCACCGGTTGCCGAGCGCAAACCGGAGTGGTGGATCTACGGCAAGCTTGCCGCCGCAATTGGCGGGGCTGATCCGGAAGCCAGCGCTACGTTTGATCCTTTGTCACGCGTAAGCCGGCAACTGGCGGGCATCGGCCTCACGCTCGATGAGCTGAAGGCGAAGGAAGGCCATGTCTTCCGCATGCCGGATCCTGAACCCGAACTGCTCTTTGCCATCGGCGTGCAGAACGGCAACAAGAGCGTGGACTGTTGTCCGGAGTTTTTCACACCGGACCTCGCCCAGGCGGAAGTGATCTTCAACGAACTCGAAGCGGAACCGGCGGACGCGCTCAAGCTGATCACCCTGCGCACCAACTACATGGTGAACAGCTGGATGCACAATGTGCCCTCGCTGAAGCGTGATCACGCCCTTGACAATCCACTGCACATGCACCCTGACGACGCGGCGCGCCGAGGTCTGGCGGCGGGTAAGGAAATCCGCGTCAGCAACCACTACGGCAGCGTCATCGCTACGGTGAAGTTCGATGAGACGCTGCGTCCCGGTGTTGTCGCCATGACTCACGGCTGGGGACATGGGGGCAATTCGCGCATGCGCATTGCCAGCAATCACCCCGGCGTCAACGTCAACGAGCTTCTGCCAACGGGTCCCGGCAGTTTTGAACGGCTCTCGAATCAGTCGTTCATGACCGGCATTCCGGTGGATGTGGCGCTCGCGAGCTGACCATACGCATGAGGATCTGCCTGTCACTAACGGGCAGATTCAGCGGGGTAACGCAAAACTGATTACTGCATCCCCTCGCTCCACCGGAAAACCACCGTGGCCGCCTGCGGCGATCACGATGTACTGCCGACCGTCGATTTCATAACTCATCGGCGTCGCATTGGCAGAGGTCGGCAACGCCGCGCTCCAGAGTTCAGCACCGGACAGGAGATCCACAGCGCGGAAGGTGTACTCGGCCGCCGCACCAATGAAGACCAGACCACTCTGGGTCAGCAACGGCCCACCGATGTTCGGCACCCCCCAGGCGAAGTTCGGCACCGGAGCCGGCGCAATATCCGCGATGGTGCCAAGGGGCACATCCCAGAGAATCTTCGATGCCTTGAGATCGACGGCCACCAGCTTGCCCCATGGCGGCGCGGTGCAGGGCAGATCAAGCGGCGACAAGAACATTCTTCTGGCCATGGCAAACGGCGTACCGCGCTGCCGTGCCACTTCCCAGCCATCGAGTTCGCCTGAGGCAAGCAGCGGCTCAACATCATCCCGCGGAATGAGCCGCACGATGCCCGGCAACTGATTGACGTTCACAACCGCAATCTGCCGCTCCGCATCGATGGCGACTCCACCCCAGTTGGCTCCGCCCGCCCAGCCTGGATTCACCAGCGTTCCCCTGAGCGAAGGCGGAGTGAAGATGCCTTCCGAACGCAGGCCTGCAAGGGTGTCTTCACAGGCAACCCGATCAAACCACAGGACTCCGAACAGATCCTCAGGCTGCAGCGCGCTTTGCTTCACGAGTGGTGGCAGCGATGAAAAGAGCTGCGTCGGCGACGAGACTTCACCCTGCACATCCGTGGCCGGTACTGGACGTTCTTCTACCGGATGCACGGGTTCACCGCTCTCGCGATTAAAAGAGAACAACATGCCAGTCTTGGTGGCGACCACCACGGAAGGCACCCGTTCAGCACTACGCTCGAGATCAATCAGTACCGGTTGTCCGGGCAGGTCATAGTCCCAAAGATCGTGGTGAACAATCTGCTGCGCCCATGCCACCTCACCGGTTTCTGCACGCAACGCAACCAGCGAGTTGGCGTGCCGGTTGTCGCCGAGTCGTTCGCCGCCGAAATAGTCCGGGCCTGGTGAGCCAGTGGGCACGAAGATTAGACCTCGCTCCTCATCCACCGATAAAGGCGGCCAGGCGTTCGCGCCGCCGGTGCGATCGGCGCTGTCACCCGACCAGGTTGTGCGTGCGGGATCATCTGGATTGCGCGGTATCGGGTCGAACCGCCAGATTTCCTTGCCTCTTCGCGCCTCCAATGCCCTGACCACACCGCGCTCAAGGGCCACGCCCCGGTTGTCGCCGATGGCGGAACCGAGGATGACCAGATTTCGCCACACCACAGGCGGGGATGTGACTGAGTATTCTCCGGGCTCGAGCTCGAACTCCGGTTGTTCCGGCAGCGCACTCGCCCGCAGGTCGATCATCCCCTCCTCACCGAAGTCGCGGCAGAGATCACCTGTCAGAGCATCGAGCGCATACAGATGGCCAATGAGAGTTGGCAGAAACACCTTGTGCGTACAGGCTTTGGTGTTGACCTCGGAAGAAGCAGCGGCAGACTCGTGCCAGATCGTTACTCCGCGCGAAGCACTCTCTGCATAGTCGACATCCTTCGGCAGCTTGGAATCGAACCGCCACTTCTCCGCACCGGTTACCGCATCGATCGCAAAGGCTAAGCCGCCACTCGTACTGAAATAGAGCGTTCTGTTCCAGAGGACAGGTGTGGCCTGAAAGCTGTGATTCTTGTCCCTGAAGCCTTCACCCTTGTCACCGGTGTGAAAGGTCCACGCCGTTTCGAGTGAAGCCACATTGGCTGGAGTGATCTGCGTGAGGGGCGCAAACTTCGCCCCGGATGGCGCGCCATAGGATTCCGCTGCGAAGACAGTCGACGGCACCGACAGGATCAACAACAACAACACCTTCAAGCAGAGACGCGCACTCTGCAGCCATCCGGACAGAAGACGCCGCGATGTCGAGCGCAGACCAGGCGGCTGGTTCATGTCGCGCCTTTCAAACCGCTCGCTTCGCCGCAGTCTGTAAGCCTGAGTATCGCGGTTGATCGATAGCGACCTGGTTCACAACGGTTTGCCGCAGGTGCGCGATCAGTTCCGGGTTCTCGAGGTTGATGGCTCGCGAGCGGATGCGATCCACCAACTCCGCCCGCAATGAACGGGTGTCACCGTTCTGCCCAAGCAGCGCTGTGAGACGCGCTTTTTCTTCTCGACGATGCACCTCACCAATAGCGAGATCGCGAAGGACGATATCGAGTGAATTGCCGGCGACGCGTGCCAGGAAGTTGGTACGTCCCGTCGTCGTCTTCATCACGTCACCATGCAGGAAGTCGCGCACCGAGCCCAGCAACTCATCAAGACGGGGCATGTCGCCATCGTCTTCCGCCTGACCCTTGAGCAAGCGGACCGGTCCTGGAATAAGCAGGTTCACACAATCCACCTGGCACTCAGAGGAGCGGCGGCCGATACCGGGCCGCTCAACAGTCTTGTCAGGGCCGACTCTGTAGTGTTCCGCCATACCAAGACAACCCACTGCCCACCAGAAGGAGCCGAACACTTCCCAGAACTTCACGTGTTCCGGATCCACCTTCTGGCCGGAAACGGATTCGTAGCCGGCAAAAAGATCCTCGTATTCGCCAAAACCACCGACTGGGAGCTCGGTTCGTCCGAAACGCCAGGAGTTGGTACAGATCCAGCCGAGGTCGCGCATCGGGTCCCCAATGTGCGCAACCTCCCAGTCGAGCACGGCAACGATGCCTTGCGGGCTGAACATGATGTTGCCGTTCCGAAAATCGTTGTGCACCAGTGCCGATCTGGTCGCTTTCGGCAAATGATCGAGCAGCCACATCGCAGCGTAATCGATCATCGGTTGAGGTGTGTGGAAGAGCTTGTACCGATCCCAGGTCTGGTGAACGAACTCCTCTGCGGTGAGCGCGCCGAGACGTTCACTGAGTCCCGACTGCTTCAGATCAACGGAGTGGATGCGAGCAAGCGCCTGCCCACACAGATACGCGAGCTTCTGGCGAATGCCATCGAACTCCGGTGCCCTGACGATCCTGGCACCG